>DCUA01000116.1:0-50871 GCA_002329675.1 Firmicutes bacterium UBA1426
ATTACTGCTTGGAACAGTGCCAACAGCCCTGGCCTACACCCTGTTCACCACGGGTCTGTCCTATAACATTGAATCCTCGAAAGCATCCATTATTGCTACCATCGAGGTACCCGTAGCTGCGATCGGTGCTTATCTGATCTTCGGGCAGGAGATGTTTGGAATGAAGCTCGTGGGGGTCATAATGGTCCTGTTATCGATCATCATTCTTCAGGATGATACTCTGATCAAGAAGTTTCTTAAGGAGAGGAAACAGGATCTTTACCACAAGGGGGGGGAATAAACAATCCCTGTGGGCGATATAACCTGCCAGTACTTACTGATATTATAAAGAAAGTCAGAAAATTTAATTAAATACGTTATTCCCCAGGAGAGTGCAGAATGGAGGGCACAAAAAATGTATTTTGAGAAAAGCGAATACCTAAGTAGGATCAAAAAAACTCAGCAATCCATGTCCGAAAAAGGAATAGATTTGCTCCTGGTTACAGACCCGGCTAACATGTGCTATCTGTCAGGCCATGATGCATGGTCGTTCTATGTGCATCAGGGAGTTATCGTCACGCTCACCGACGAAATGCCGATCTTCGTCGGAAGATATATGGATGCTTTTACCGGCGTGGTAAAGACAACTTATCTGGATGAGGCCCATGTAAGAGCCTACAGCGACACCATGGTACATAATCCAAACCATCATCCCATGGAACGCTTTGCGGAAGTCATTACCGAATTGGGCTGTGCAAACAAGGTGATCGGCGTAGAGATGGACAACTACTGGTTCACCGCAGCGGCCTATGAGAGTCTGAAGAAAAACCTGCCCAACGCAACATTCAAAGATGCAAACCTGCTTGTCAACTGGATCAGGATCATAAAGTCAGACCAGGAAATCGCATATCAAAAGCGTGCAGGTAAATTAGCCGAGTTATCCATTCAGGCTGCAGCAGATGCCATTGCCCCGGGAGTAAGGCAATGCGACGTAGTAGCGGCAATCTATGCTGCCCAGATAAAAGGTACCGATGAATTTGGTGGAGACTATCCCAGTATAGTTCCCATGCTGCCCGCAGGAGAAACAGCAGGGGCACCACACCTGACATGGAACGATGAACCATATCCGAATGATATCGTAATCGCTATTGAGATTGCAGGATGCTACCGCAGATATCATTCGCCAATGGCCAGAACTGTCGTCGTAGGCAGACCCAATCCGAAAGTTGAAGATGTGGCAAAGATCGCTGTAGAAGGGTTAGAGGCGGCTCTGGATGTAGTCAAACCAGGCATCTATCTGGAAGAGATGGAAATGGCTTTCCGGAAAACGCTTGCAAAGTATGGTCTGGAGAAGGAAGCAAGAATCGGTTATCCGACAGGTCTTAACTACCCGCCTGATTGGGGTGAGCATACAGCCAGCATTCGCGCAGGAGACAAAACAATACTGCAGCCGAACATGTCCTTCCACTGTATCCCCGGCATGTACTTTGAAGATTTCGGAGTCTCGATCAGCGAAGCATTCTATGTCACTGAGACAGGGCATGAGACCTTCGCACATTATCCGAGAAAGTTAATTTACAGATAATTAACCTCCTCCATCTTGAGTGCTGGAGCATGTTCAAGGGCATGCTCCAGCGGGCATTTTTGGCCAGTTAATCTTCACGCAGCATGAGATGTTCATGGGAGGGGATAGTATCCTGTTACAGAGGTATTTTCCTAAAACCTATAGGAATGATATAATCATCATGGAAATAATGACATCAAACTACCAACATTAAAGTACGAATGAGAAGGGAGTATTATGAAAATGAATAATCCAGTTATAGCAGTTGTAGGCGCAACAGGTAAAGTAGGCTCCACTATGTTGTCAATTCTTGAACAAAGGTCTTTCCCTTTCAAGGAGTTGGTGCTCCTGGCTCACCCCAGCGAAGCCGGAACAGTTATAAACTTTAAAGGCAAGGACTATGTTGTAGAGGCTTTAACTGAAACATCTTTTGACAGAGGCATTGATCTGGCACTATTTGCCGCGGGTGGCCCTGTCAGTGAGAAATTTGCACCTATCGCAGCATCAAAAGGCTGTGTCGTTGTGGATAACAGCAGTGCCTGGAGAATGGATCCGGAAGTACCTCTGGTTGTACCGGAAGTAAACCCTCAGGAAATCGCCAAGCATAAAGGCATAATTGCCAACCCCAATTGTTCAACGATCCAGGCCGTCGTCGCACTGAAGCCACTTCATGATAAATACAAGATCAAGAGGATCATATATAGCACTTACCAGGCTGTATCCGGATCGGGGCTCAACGGTATCTACGAGCTGGAAGAAGGCCTGAAAGGCAACGATCTGTGCAAGACCTATGCATGGCCCATCGCAGGTAACTGCATTCCTCATATTGATGTGTTCTTAGATAATGCATATACTAAAGAGGAAATGAAAATGGTAGATGAAACAAAGAAGATCCTTGGCGACTACAGCTTGAAGATCACAGCGACCGCAGTGCGGATCCCGGTGTTTTATTGCCATAGCGAGAGCGTTAACGTGGAGTTTGAAAACCCCGTTGACCCGGAAGAAGCAAAGGAAATACTGAAAGCAGCTCCCGGAGTTATTGTTCAGGATGATCTGCCAAATAAGCAGTATCCGACTCCGAAAGCGGTTGAGGGCAAAAATGAAGTTTATGTAGGACGTATCAGACGGGATGAAAGCGTTGAAAACGGCTTGAATCTGTGGGTCGTTGCTGATAACGTCAGAAAAGGTGCGGCTTTGAATGCAGTTCAAATCGCAGAGATGTTAATAAAATAGAAAATTTTATATAGGCGGGGTGAAAAGATGGGTATTAAGGTTGCAAAATTCGGCGGAACATCCTTAGCGGATGCTGCACAGTTCAGAAAGGTGAAGTCTATAATCGATCTGGATAAGGACAGACGATTTATCGTCAATTCAGCTCCTGGAAAGAGATTCAGCGAAGATATCAAGGTTACGGATATGCTCTACCAGTGTAAGCGTAACCTGAGTGACGAGCAGTTGTTTCAGGCTAGCATGGAAAAGGTCTTTCAGCGGTTTTCGGAAATCATCGATCAACTTGGTGTCGATCTGGACCTTGAACCCATCTTAAAGGAAATAGAAGAAAAGATCCGAGAGGGTGCTTCGGATGATTACACCGCAAGCAGGGGTGAATATCTGAACGGACGGATCATGGCAGTTTATCTGGGTTATGATTTTGTCGATCCCAGTGAAATTATCAAATTCACGCCGGATAAGAAATTGGATCCGGAGAAAACCTATGCTCTTGCAACTGCCAGACTTAAGGATTGCAAGGCAGCAGTCATCCCGGGATTTTACGGTTCTGATGCAGCGGGAGAAATCGTGACCTTCTCACGGGGAGGATCTGATATTACAGGGGCAATTGTTGCGAAGGCCGTGCAGGCTGATGTCTACGAAAACTGGACAGATGTATCCGGAATGCTTGCAGCAGATCCCCGTATTGTTAAGGATCCCAAACCGATTGCCATGATCAGTTATAAAGAACTGAGAGAATTGGCTTCTATGGGCGCGTCCGTACTGCATGAGGATGCGGTGTATCCGGCTAAGGAAGCGGGCATTCCCATCAATATACGCAATACGAACAGACCGGAGGATCCCGGTACATATGTGGACAAAAACATTGCACCTGGCGCGTCTTCCGATGAACCTGCAGGCATCGCCGGCAAAAAGGGGTTTTCCTTCCTGCATATCTCCGGTGGAAACGTGGATTCCCGTGCCGATCGTATGGAAACGCTCTTTTCCATTCTCGCCCCATTGAATCTGCAGGTGAAATCTGTGAAATGCAATGCAGATATGATATCTGTTCTTGTGCAGGGTGATATGACGGAAGAGCAGGTTGAAGACACACAAAGGAAAATCGCGGATGATTTCGGTGCGGAAAAAGTTAAATGGAATAACAACATTGCTTTAATAGCAGTAGTGGGAGATGGCCTCAATAAAGAGTCCGCATTGGCAAAGACAGCCACGGCATTATCAAAAGCCGGTATCCCAATGGTTTTAGCTGCTGTAAATGCACTGCAAAGCTCTGTGGTAGGGGTATTCGAGGAAGATCTGGAACGTGGCCTGCAGAGTATTTATCAGGAGTTGTATCGTGCATAAAGAGCAGGATATAAGAATTATTGATAGTAAACCAGGAGACAGATGACTATTCGTCATCTGTCTCCATATTATTTTCCGGATCATCGGGATCGTAGTCATCTGTCAGATCTGAAATGTACATCGTATATTCATCCAGAGGGTAATCCATGCAGTCGGAAAAATCGTATTCGTATTTCTTCTCACCTAATTTCTCCATTCGATAAAGAGAAAGGGCTTCTACTACAGGGACATCCGTGGTCAGTCCGTCAGAAAGAGAATTACAGCGGACAATGGATTCAAAGGTATACCAGTTTCGGAATCTGAAAAGTTCGTCTATAAAATAATGCTTATGTTCTTTGAATTCGCTTCCCTGACTCAGGCCGATAAGTGCCTGTTGAATAGTAGTTATCAGGGTAAAAAAGTCCGTGGCATCATCGGGGATCCCTTTCATCAGATCTTCAAAATAGCTATCCAGGAGTTCCGTGAGTGTTTCCGGTTCCACTTCGCTCAGAACTGCGTAAAAGGCCTCGTAAGATATTTCCTCCGGACATTCGATCAACTCTGCCAGGTGCTCAAAGTATTCAAATTGATCCGGTGAGTCAATTTCCAACAATTCAAGTACTTCCTCAATTCTCATTGGTCATCACCTCATTCATAAATGTCTAGATCAAGGTTTTTAAATGCCACCCTGAATTTACCGATCTCAAATATCCGGTTGATCATATTGACGAAATTCTCTGATAGGTCGCTGGCGTAAAAAGTATTTTCAAAGTCCGAATTTCTTGCTAAGAGATTACTTTCCGTCAGCTGTTTTTGCACATGGCTTGCAATCTCCCGGGCAGGGTCGATGATATCTAAAAATGGGTAAAGCTTACTGATATTTTCCCGTATCAGGGGGTAATGTGTACAGCCCAGGATCAGAGTATCTATCTTATGGTACGTCAGAAAGTGATCCATATAATATTGTATGGACAGATCCATGATTTCATTCTCAATGATGCCTTCTTCTATGAGAGGAACCAGTGCCGGACAAGGTATTGTATGGATCGGAATGTCCGGCGCAAGTTGATGTATCAGCCTCTCGTAGACACCGCTTTTATAGGTGACCTTGGTGCTGATGATGCCTACACTGTTGCCCTTATTACAGGTTTTCGCGACCTTTTCTGCGGCAGGGCGTATGATGCCGACTATGGGTATATCAGGATAACGCTCCTTAAGCTCCGGCAGGCAGACGGCACTTACCGTGTTGCAGGCGATCACGATCATTTTAACATTTCTATGTACGAGAAAATCTGCTATTTGCAGGGAGAATGTTTTAATGGTGGAAGGTGCTTTTGAGCCATAAGGGGTTCTTGCCGTATCCCCGAAATATATGATGCGTTCATCTGGCATAGCCGAGAGCAGAGGAGAGATGCATGTCAGCCCCCCTAATCCGGAATCAAAAAAGCCGATAGGCCTGTTATCCATAAAACGGTGTTTCCTTTCTTNNATAAACGGCAGTATTCTGCTAAAAGTAATATAACAAAAAAGAGGCTTTGATACAATTCAATTGTGGTATACTAATTAAAATAGTATATAGATGGGAGTTTATGGATATGTCAGAAAACAATAAGGTCCGATCCAGAGATCAGATCCAGGCTAAATATAAATGGGATATTGAGGCGATGTACAGCAACGAGGCAGATTGGGAAGCTGACTACAGAAAAGCGGAAAAGCTGGCAGAGTCGTTCCAGTCCTTCGCCGGACATCTGGGTGAAAGTGCTCAGGCTCTGCTGGCTGCATTTACCGCGAGGGATACCTTGTGGCAGACGGTAGAAAAGGTATATGTATATGCCCGCATGAAAAGAGACGAGGACACCAGAGTGGCCATGTATCAGGCCATGACGGACAGAGCGCAAAGCCTGATAGCCAGGACAAGTGCCAACGCCTCGTTCTTTACCCCTGAACTGCTGGAGATCGATGAGGAATTGTTGTGGAACTATCTTAACCAATCTGAGGATCTAAGGATCTATACCCATGTGATAAAGCAGATTTTGCGGGAAAAGAAACATGTCCTGACCAGGCCTGAAGAAAACATCCTGGCGCAGTTCAGCGAATTGACCTCTGCGACTAATGATATATTCAGCATGATCAACAATGCGGATATTAAATTTGGCTCCATAGAGGATGAAGACGGAAACATGATAGAGGTGACCCATGGAAGATACTTGAGCCTGATGGAATCCAAAGATCGCCGCGTGCGCAGAGAAGCTTTTGAGAAAATGTACGCAGCGTATGAGGCTCAGAGAAATACCCTGGCTACCACTTATAACTACAATACCAAGACGGACGTGGTAGGAGCCAGGATCCGTAAGTATGGTTCCGCTATCGAAGCAGCACTTTCAGGTGACGACATACCACTTTCCGTGTACGACAACCTGATTGAAACGGTCAATAAAAGCCTTCCCTTACTCCACCGCTATGTCGGACTGAGAAAAAAGGCCCTGGGGCTTTCCGCGGTCCATATGTATGATATGTATACGCCTCTGGTAGAAAGCCCCTTGGGAGAGATCAGATATGAAAAAGCTCTTGAAATAATTCAGGAGGGTCTTGCTCCCCTGGGAGAAGACTATCTCTTAAATATGAAGAAGGGTTTTGCAGAAGGCTGGATCGATGTATATGAAAATGAAGGGAAGACCAGCGGTGCCTATTCCTTTGGGAGTTATGACAGTTATCCTTACATTCTGCTGAACTACAACGGAAAACTGAAAGATGTGTTCACCATCGCCCATGAGATGGGGCATTCCATGCACTCCTTCTACACGAGAGGGGCGCAGCCCTTTGTGTACGGGGGCCACTCCATCTTTACGGCAGAGGTGGCTTCTACTGTAAACGAAAATCTGTTGATGAAGCATATGCTGAAGAAGGAGACAGACACAAGGCAGAAGTTGTATTTACTCAATATGTATATCGAAGAGTTCAGAGCCACATTGTTCCGCCAGACCATGTTTGCCGAATTTGAAAAAATGACACACGAAGCAATAGAGACCGGAGAGGTATTGACCGCGGACTGGCTGAGTAAGAACTATCTTGAGCTGAATAAAAAATACTATGGTGATCAGGTGGTATACGATACCCAGATTGCCATGGAATGGGCGAGGATCCCACATTTTTATAACGCTTTTTATGTTTACAAGTACGCAACAGGCTATTCTGCTGCTGCAGCCCTCTCTGATAAGATCCTCAATGAAGGGATTGCCGCCAGAGAAGCCTATATCCGGTTCCTGAAATCCGGCGAATCCGATGACCCCATTCCTCTCTTAAAGCTGGCTGGTGTGGATATGAGC
Source organism: Firmicutes bacterium UBA1426 (assembly GCA_002329675.1). GTDB lineage: Bacteria > Bacillota > Clostridia > Peptostreptococcales > Anaerovoracaceae > UBA1426. Next base: position 7,423 of record DCUA01000116.1, read on the forward strand.
AAGGCAGAGCCCATCGAAAAGGCTATGGAGACCTTTGAAGCACTCTTGGACGAATTGGAAGGCATGTTATAATGGATAACAGGATAATAAATATATTTGCAAATGAAGATTCCTATTCGCAGGATATCCGAAAATTACTGAGGAGAAAACTGCAGCAGAGTGGTTTTACCGTTCCAAAGCAGTTTACTCCGGACGCCGAGCTGATCGTAAGCATTGGAGGAGATGGTGCACTGCTTAGGAACCTTCATAAATACGGTTTCCCCCCGATCCCTTTTCTGGGCATCAATACAGGCCACCTAGGTTTTTTTCAGGAGATCCACCCCGATGAGCTGGATGAGTTCATCTTCATGTACAAGCAGGGCAGGTACAACATTCAAAACCTGAAAACTGTACAAGCTACTGTTGAGGAAAAAGAAAAGCAATATGAATACCAGGGACTGAACGAAATCATCATTAAAGGCGATCGATCTGCAACCGTCCATTTGAATATTTCCATCGGCAACAGCTTTATCGAGCGATTCAGCGGAGACGGTATTCTGGTCTGTACCCCTGCAGGGAGCACCGCATATAATTATTCCTTAGGAGGAAGCATCGTTGATCCCCGCTTGTCGATCCTGCAGATCACGCCCATTGCACCTATGAATACCACAGCCTATCGCTCCTTCACCTCCAGCGTTGTACTGCCGAAGGAGTTGATGGTGACCATTCATCCGGAACATAGGGAAGGAAGCGGTTTCATGATCGTAGCAGACGGGATGGAGCACAAACACAGTGACATACGTCAGATCACTCTGGGGTTCTCCCAGACTGAGGTCAGGCTGATGCGGTTTGAACACTATGATTTCTGGACAAAGGTCAAGACAAAGTTCCTGTAAGAAAGGCAGATTTCATTATTAACACTATGGATGACAGATATCAATACATTATAAAAAAAGAGGATACAGAGCTCCCGATAAAGGAGCTCTTAAAACGTAGGCTTGGTATTTCTTCCCGTTTGCTTCGAAAGCTGAAAAACGGTGATCTCGTATATCTCGATGGGCGAAAGATCAAGCTTTTCGAAAAAGGCAGGGCAGGGGAAAGAATCACTGTACTTCTGCCGGAGGAGTGCAGCGGTTTTATTCCCGAACCGATCCCCATTGAGGTGATATTCGAGGATCCGGATCTACTGGCGATCAATAAACAGCCGGGCTTTGTAGTGCATCCGACTAAGGGCCATCCTTGTCATACCATCGCCAACGGACTTATGAAATATATGCTTGATAAAGGGGATTGTTACAAGATCCGCTTTATCAACCGTCTTGACATGGATACTACAGGAGTCCTGCTCATCGGGAAAAACTCCCACTGCCAGGACGACTTTTCCAAGCAGGCAAAAGAAGGCCGGATAGAGAAGAAATATCTTGCTGTGGTTAAGGGACTGGTGATGCAGGATCGGGGCACGATCGACCTTCCTATAGGAAAACCGGTTGATGATCAGCTCAGAAGAGCTGTAATCGCTGATGGCTATCCGTCTGTAACACATTATGAAGTAATCGAGAGGTTTGATAAGGGTTATACTTTAGTAAAACTCTTATTGGAGACAGGACGTACGCATCAGATCCGCGTTCATATGTCTCACATCGGCCATCCTATTGTAGGGGATGTGCTCTACGGAGGAGAGGCTGTACATCTCATGGAGAGGCAGGCTCTGCATGCTGAAGAGCTGCATTTTGATCATCCTATCACAGGGGAAAGGCTCTCCCTGTATGCACCTTTACCGGAAGACATGAAAAGGCTGTTGCACCTTATCGGGTGACCACCTCAGGTCTGCACCATTTCTCCTTTCATGCATATTATGAAGGAGCAAAGTTTGAATTCAGGACCAGGAGGTGTTTTTATTGGGAGACGATTATAGGTACTGCGATCCTTGCAAGGATGGGGCGGATTTCCGGCGTGATCATCGTAAGCATCACGACCCCTGTGATGAAATAGAAAGCTGTAGAGTCTGTGATCCATGTGATCCCTGTTGCGATCACGATGATGATTGGGATTGGAGCAGCTGGCTTCCTATTTTGATTATTGTCTTTATACTCTGCGGGGGATTCGGTTGGTTCGGTGGGAACAGAAACGATTGTTGCGACAACAATGATAGCGGGGGCGGTTGGTTACTTATTTTGATTGTTATCATACTGCTCTTTAATCAGGGAGACGGCAAAAAAGGAGGCTTCCTGGGAGGGCTGTTCTAGTTCCGGTGTACATTCCATAATGACATTGAAGCGGCAAGCCAGCATCTTAACTGGTTTGTCGTTTTTTGCGTCTGCCGGGTATTCCCCTCGGAAACCGCCGTTTTTGTTTGCTTCGCAAGAAAACGGTAAGCGGTTTCACGGTTTCTACGTTGAATACCCGGCAGACGCAAAACCCTTTACTTTTAGGGGAGAATGGCATACAATGACTAAGGATCGAAAGCTAAATCAATATTAGAAACAGGTGTATGATAACTGATGCAATCGCAGAACAGCAGAAAGCAAAATGAGCTGGGGATGGCCGCTGCCATCCTTTGTGCTACCTTATGGGGTGTGCTTCCGATTTACTGGAAGTCTCTTCAACCCATCGATTCCTTTTTGATCATTCTCTATCGGATCGTTCTGACCAGTTTAGTGGTATTTATCGCAGGACTGCTTGTCTATAAGTGGGAGGGAGTCCTTGCCCCGGCTAAAAAAAAGGGAGCTTTGACCACCCTTATTGTAGCCGGAATAATAATCTCGATCAACTGGGGCTTATTTATCTGGATGGTCAATGCGGGCTATATCATACAAACCAGCATCGGTTATTATATTGAACCTTTGATGATATGCGTTTTCGGTATACTCTTCTTCAAGGAAAAACCGGAAAAATATAAATTGGCTGCGATACTGCTGGCCTTGCTCGGAGTCTGCGTAATGCTGCTATCCTATGGAGAGATTCCGGTATTAGCAATGGTTTTAGCCATTAGCTTTGCCACCTACACTGCCACGAAGAAAAAGCTTCAGGCGCCGGCGATAATTTCACTTTTCTACGAAACTGTATTTATCATGCCCATAGCAATTGGAGTAATTCTATATATGGAACTGAGTGGAAAGGGAGCTTTTGCAGTTGCGGAGCCGAAGCAGATCGTGCTCCTGTCATTTGCCGGACTCTTTACGGCCATTCCCTTGTCTCTCTTTGGCATGGCTGCAAACCGCATCAGTATGGTTGCTCTGGGAATAACCGAATACATCTCGCCGTCGATCAGCCTGATACTTGGTATTTTCCTCTATAAAGAGCCTTTTGATATCTATCAGTTCATCGGATTCATGATCATCTGGGTAGGTCTTGCGATCTTTACAGTTGGAGGAATCCGTGCTCGCAGAGCAGAAGGGGAAATCGCTGATGAACAACCCGTCGAGGCCGCAAGTGATGAAATCCAATGATACAAGGGGCGAGAAGCCCCTTACACCTCTGCGTGTGGCTTTTCTCTATTTCGGTGTGCTGATGGGAGCCGGTTTTGCCTCAGGGAAGGAAATGTGGCAGTTTTTTGGTGTGTTTGGATCAAAGGGTTTTCTTGGACTTCTTTTTATCTCGGGTCTTTTTATCGCGCTCGGCCTTGTGATCGTTTATATAGGGAGTTCCCTTGGTACGGGTGATTTAAGCAAAATTATTTTTCCCTATGAACAGCCACTGTTTGAGCTCATCATTGGCTTAGTGGTAGCTGCTTTTCTTTTTATGGCTTATTTTGCTATGCTTGCGGCAGGAGGTGCACTGACGGAGGCGCAGTTCGGAATACCCCGGGCTATTGGAAGCTCCCTTCTCATGCTGCTCGTTGTGTTCACTGCGATCAAGGGTTTCACTAAGGTGTCCGGCCGTTTGGGAAAAGTGGTACCAATACTGTTAGGTGCAACCTTGGTTCTTGCCATCGCCATCCTGTCCCAGGAATACAAATCCATCGACGGAAGACAGATCATGATGGCCAGTCAGCTGGCTCCCAACTGGTTCATTGCTGCAATCGTATTCGTCTCCTACAATATGATGGGAGCCATTCCCATATTAGGAAGCTGTACTCTCTACACTGAAGATCCCCGTATCGTCAGACGAGGAGCTGTGATCGGAGGGGCCTTTCTGGGAGGATGCGCTATGATCCTCTACTTAGTAACGATAACGGATCCAATGGCGTCTTTACAGAGTGATCTGCCAATGCTGACATTTGCCCAAAGATTGGCTCCGTTTGTAGGAACACTTTATTCTCTCATACTGCTCATCTCCGTATTTGGAACCGCTACCAGCTGTTTTTATGGCTTCAGTACTAAACTGCCGGAATGCGAAAAGAGAGATGTATTGGTCTGGATAGCTGCTGTGGCAGGTCTGGCAGCATCCATGATGGGGTTCTCAAAGATAGTAGCCATTTTCTATCCTTTGGAAGGATATCTGGGATTTCTATTTCTTGCATTCATGTTGTGGAACTACATCCGGATAAAAAAGGGAAAACGGAAAATTGCCGAAGAAGAGCCAGTTATAGCGAATGTCGAAGGTATTTCGCAAAACGGGAAAAACTAGCATATAAAAGGAAGCATTTAGCAATATTTTGTTGACACTACTGTCATCTAGTGGTAGATTATGCTTAGGTATTTATAATATCTCCACAAAGGCAAACCCAGTGAAAACTGGGGACGCAAAGCTACAGGGCCTAAGGAATTTTTCTATGGTAGCCAGTTGCCCACAATCCGGATACTAATGTCGTGCAGAATACCTCTGAACGAAAAGTTGATAGGGCAGCGGCAGACCGATTATTGGTTGCCGTTTTTTTGTAAAGCTCCCGGATGGCGCAATTTACGGCTCAGTGCAACAGGAAAGGAAGAGGAATTATGAAACGATTTGTATCAAGGATTGCAGTAACGCTGATGGTAGTGGTGTTAATGACGGGTGCTGCCTTTGCAGCTGGCCCTGTGCCGGAAACAGCCACTCCGGACTTCACGGACAATTATTTTGTCACAGCTGAACAGCAGGCATTTCATCCGGGTTCTGCTGAAGCAAAGATCATTCGGCTAGCGGAAAAAGCCAACGATGATGTGGATAAGGAAATTGCGAAAGCACAGGAGCAAGCGGAAAAGGCTAAGAAGGCTGCTGATCTGGATCGTATCATCGAAAAGCTATTAGAAAAGACCGAAAGGACTGTGTCGAAGGCTATAGAGCAGATCGAAAAGCTCGGAGGCGAGGCGGAATGTGAATACGTGGAAGTGCTGATCGGTGGCAGAAGCGTATTGGTGGATCCCTTGAGAATCGTAAGATTATAAGAATACGGAGTACTTGTGCAATTACCTGAAGATGTGTTGAGCTTCCTGACAATGTTTACAGTGAGAGCAAGAAGCTATCCGAAAGTAAAACGGATAGTGCTTTACGGCTCTTATGCACAGAATTGTTGGAATCAAGAAAGTGATATTGATATAGCAGTCTTCATTAATAAAGGAGATGAGGAGGATATCAGAGAGGTCTATAAGCAGCTCTCTGCTCTCTGTTATGATTACCCCTTAGACGTCCAGGTACAGGTATTTTTTGAATCGGAACTTCAAGAGCCCATGGGAATAGTGGAGGAGATAGCAAGTTATGGGATCGATATAACGGATCTCTCTTAGGATCGGATTCATCGTAGCGAATGGAGTAATATCTGTGAATGGAGTTAATATTCTGACAAGGGGGATCGGGCTTGCCGAATGTAGCCACAACGGCAACAGAATTCGATTACTTTCCTCTGAGAAAAATGCCGAAGTAATACATATGGACATCCTCCCGGACTCTATCATATGGATGAGTCCGGGTGATAAAGGAAGCACGGAATACTATTATATACTTGAGGGCAAATTACTACTTATATTGGATGACGGGGAGCAAACGCTCAGCAAAGGAGACAGCTTTTCTGTCTCAGGAATAGATTCGGAATTTCCCGTCAAGTGTTTGGAACGATTGTCTCTGCTCTGCTTTTCCAATAAACCGATTTATGATGACATGTACCATCATATGGGAAGTCTCAAGGAACTGGTTGAGCAGACAGAGCGCAAAAATAAATATACATATGACCACGGTAAGCGGGTCATGCAATACTCGCTGCTATTGGCAGAAGAACTGAACATCGACCCTGCAACAATAAATGTAATGGTTATGGCTGCCGCTCTCCATGATGTAGGCAAGTGTTTTTTACCGGATCACATTCTTGCGGAAGACAATGAACTGACCGCTTACGACAGAATGCAGATCATAAAGCATCCACTGAACAGTTACCGCCTGATCGCAGGTAAATTTGATGAGCGCACTGCCAGTATGGCACAGATGCATCACGAACGAATTGACGGATCCGGCTATCCTTTCGGACTGAAAGGCAACGAAATACCTTTAGAAGCCCGCATCATAATCGTGGCAGATGTTTTTGACGCAATGACAACAGATCGCCCCTACAAGGCAAAGAAGAGTTTTGATGCGGCGATAGAAGAGTTGGAAAGCTTGCAGCATCAATATGATAGTAGGGTGATTGCAGCATTAAAGCGTTTATGTCAGGAAGGTAAGTTAGAGGGGGGTAAGGAATGACTTCTGCAGAAAAGTACGTTTATTGGAGAATTCTATCGGATTATGATTTCGAGACCGCAAAATGCCTTATTGCCGGTAAACGATGGGTATATGTCAGCTTCGTGTGCCATCAATCGGTAGAGCGTCTCTTGAAGGGAATGCATATCTACCATACGAAGAAGGAGACCCCTAAAACACACAACCTCAATTACATTTTTAATCGTGTCATAAAAGATGCGTCATTTCTTGAATGCTTGCAGGACCGCGAGAAATTTGAAGCTGAAAAACTGGACAATATGGAGTTTATGGCAGATCTTATGTACTATTATATGAGTGATTACCCCTTTTCCTACACCAGAGTAATGGACAGGTTCATCGACGAAGAAAAAGCTATGGCTATTTATAATAGAACCGCCGAGCTAATCGATTGGCTAAAGCAGTTCCAGACGGAACCCAGCCTGTCGGAGGTGGGGAAAGGGCTTGCTTAATATGCTAAAAAGAATCAAGAAACAGAACACGCTTTTTATAGCAGTCCTGGTGTTTTCTCTCTGTTTCTCTCTGGTGGCCTGCGGAAAGAAGCCGGTGGCGGAGACTCTGGTAATAGGAAACGGTCAGATGAGCGGAGTGTTCAGCCCCTTTTTCTCAGAGACTGCTGATGATCAGGTTATCGTTGATTTAACCTCCATGTCTCTGCTTCGCCCGGATGTGGATGGTGAACCACAAGATTATGCTGCCTCCTTCGAGATCGAGGAGGAAAAGGATCTTTCCGGTGAGACACTATACACCACCTATCGGTTTGAACTAAAGGAAAACCTTTACTTCAGCGATGGTGAACCTGTTACTTCTGACGATGTGATATTCTCCATCAAGGTCCTCTGTGATCCTACATACAATGGTCTTTCGGCAGTAGGTACCCTGCCAATCAAAGGGTTACAGGAATACAAATACGACAGACCGGATTATCAGGATTTGGTGGCTTCTATTGAGGCCGAAGCCGATGAGATACCGGATGCCTATGTAGAAGAATACATTATGGAGATGGCGAAAGCCGACGTTGCCGCGTATTCTTTGGAAGAGATTGCTTCGTATCTGGGTATAGAACTGGATCCTTCCCTTAGCGATGAGGAAGCTACAAACCTATTGACCGACGCATACTATCAATTTGAATCGGAATACTATTACGATTATTATTTGGATGGTGCAAAGGCTGCTTATTTTGATGAACTCCTGTCAGAACGTCTTTCGGGACCAAAGGACAGTATTTTAGTATCCGAGATTTCCGGTGTAAAGAAGGTGGATGAAAGAACAGTAGAGGTTGTCCTTGTAGGATCCAATCCCGGAGCCATCTTTGAACTCGGAGATATTGTTGTCGCACCTGAGCACTACTATTGTGAAGGTGAAGAGGACGGTAAACTGACAAAGGGCAGCCTGGACAATATCCGGCAGCGCAGTGGCCGGCCGCTCGGTGCAGGTCCTTACATTTTCCAGAGTTATGAAAACAATGTAGTTTCTCTGACAGCAAACGAGAATTACTTACTGGGGAAACCGGAAACAGCCAATCTTAAGGTGGTGGCGTCCAATGCCGCCAATATGCTGGATGCCATCATGCTGGAAGACATCGATATTGCGCAGGTACCTGCTACTGAAGAAAACCGCTTGAAAGCAGAGGGGAACGGACTGGCTGCTGAGAACTTTGAATTTCCCGGATATGGTTACATAGGAATAAACAGTACCAATGTCAGCGATACAGACGTGAGAAAAGGACTGCTGTGCCTGATGAACCGGGAACCGGCAGTGAATACATACTTTGGTATAATGGCAGAAGTAATTGAAAGACCTCTGTCAAAATCTTCATGGGCTTATCCTCAAGATGCGGAGGCGGTCTATTCCTACGATCCTGAACAGGCCCTGTCGTACTTCCAAAGAGCAGGCTATGAGCAAACCATGGAAAAGGGCAAGCCTTTGCTGGCCAGGGATGGAATACAGCTTTCGCTGATGGCCGGAGTCGGTGGTGAAGGCATAATGGACCACCCTGCTGCCTTGGTATTTACACAAATGAAAACGGATCTGGAACAAATGGGAGCTGATCTTGAGATCGTCGACACGGACATGTCCGTATTGGTAGAAGGTCTGTACCAGGGTAGTTGGGATTTATGGGCAGCGTCCTGGGAGCTTCCTGAAGATCCGGACATGAGCAGTCGATATATGACCGGGGCTGAAGGAAATTACTATGGGCTATCCAATGCAGAGATTGATGCACTGCTGCAGGAAGCATCCTCTACCGTGAATATCGAGGTCAGAAAAGAGCTCTACAAGGAAGCGATGGAGCGCATCATGGATGAGGCCATCGAACTCCCCCTCTATCAGCGTCAAAACCTGCTGGTTTATAATCCCGAAGTCGTAGACAGCACCTCTATGCCGGGAGAACTTACGGAATATTACAACTATTTGCAAGAAATTCATAAAATTCGCTTGATAAAATAAAAGAGCTGTTGTATTATGACGGCATAACATAAAATTTATTACTGTATACATAGCAAAAGATAAGTGACAAAGGCAAACCCGCCGAAAGTCGGGGACGCAAAACTATAGGGTCTAAAGCATCTTTGGATGTCAGGACAGCCAGCTGCCGAGATAGCATTTTGCGCTAAATATGAGCATTCCAATCCCAATGACAGGACACTGTCTTTTTTGGGACTAAGTGTTTATAGAGGCTACAATTCGGCAGCGGATTGCAGCCTTTTTGTATGGGTAGAAGGAGATAAAATGAACATGGAATTGCTGAGTGCGGGTATGACCGCAGGGTGTTCCGGAGCATTGAGCATCAACTGTGTATATGCGGTAAACCGGTCATTGATCGTTGCCAGATCCCTGGATCCGGAGAAATTGAAGAGGCCATTAAGCCGTATCCTGGTGGAATCCTCGTTCTTTGCTGTACTTTTCGTCCTATCCTTTTTTCTGACCATGGATGTATACGCGGTAATATACCGCATGATCCTTTTTACATTATTGTACGGCATCGCAGTAGCAGATGCACTGTATCGGATCATTCCCAATGAATATGTGTTACTCATCGCCTTGACAGCAGCGGCTATGCTGTTAACAGGCCATAGCCCTGTTTCTTCCCTGGAAGCATTACTGGGAGGGGCAGCGGGAGGGTTGTTGTTTATCTACCCATTTTTGAAGGACCGGTCCTGTGGCGGGGGCGATGTGAAGCTCTGTGCTGCTGCAGGGCTTGCCATCGGATTGACTGCGCTTTTAGCCGCACTTATCTCCATGGGACTGGTCTTGTTGTTTTATACATTCTTCAAACTCTTGAAAGACAAGGAGTTTATACTGAGTAAATTTCTGCCAATGGGTCCGGTATTGACAGCGTGCATCATAATACAGATCATGCTTATAGATCTGTTTCCCTGGTATGGCAGATTCCTATCGTGAAAAGGGGATTGGAAAGGAGTGATGAAAACCAAAATACCCATAAAATATTGATCCGTTATTCCCAAACCAGTGTTCAAAGAACATAAACCAAAGAAGTAAACGGAGGAAAAGACAATGTTTAAGAAAATGAATGAACTCATGAAGGATGAAAGTGGTCAGGGCATGGTGGAATACGGCCTGATCATCGCACTCGTTGCAGTAGTTGCAATTGTGGCATTAGGCGCGCTGGGAGGCGGCCTTGGCGAGATCTTCAATAAGATCACCGGTGAATTAGGAGTTGCTGTTCCTGCAGGAGAAGGAGGAGAATAAAACCTTCAAAATAGTCTGGCCAGAACTATATTGTGATCCTATGTAAATAATGGACGGTAGCCGCTGCTAGGGCAGCGGCTACCGGAAACAGCAGGGCGAAAGAAAGGCAGGGAAGTAAATTATGCGGAAACTGAAGCAATTGCTTCCAAAGAAATGGAGGCGAAGATCCGAAAGCGGCCAGGCTCTCGTAGAGATGGCTGTGGTTCTTCCGATCATCATCGCACTGCTTTTAGGAACCATCGAATTCGGATGGATGTGCTTCAACCAGATCAACATTGCCAATATGGCCAGAGATGGGGCAAGAGCGGGAATCATCTACTCCGCCGGCAATGCAGATCTCAATTCCCTGACGGAGAAAATGATAGAGAAAGTACCGGAAAAGATGAAGGACAGGCTGACTGTGGATATACGCTACAGCAATGCAAGCAATCCCCGGGAAGGAGATATCATCGTGGATATTGCTTATCAGGCTACCGCCATCACGCCGCTCCTGGGAATTGTCACTTCACGCAATGAATATGTACTCAATGCAAATTGCACCATGAAGGTAGAGTGAAATGAGAAAAAAGGGTTATGAAGCCATAACTGGCATGTACAGAGATGAGGGAGGAAGTGCACTGATCCTGATGACCATCGGGCTGTCTGTGATGCTGACCATGGCTGCGCTGGTGGTAGATGTAGGTATAGCCTACTGCCATGGAAGCCGTCTTCAGAATGCGGCAGATGCTGCGGTCTTTGCCGGAGGCAGGTTGCTGCCTGCAGCGGAAGGCGACATAGACAAGCAGATGGTGATAGAGGATAAAATCCGGGAGTACCTGGCAAAAAACGAGATTGCTATGGATGAGATTTCATCTATCGACTTTACGGATCCCATAAACGGAGTTTATTACGGGCTTCACTTATCCCTTAATACTCAGTATCAGACCGGTTTTGCAAGGGTAATTGGGGTAGATAGAATTGCCGTGGGCAAACAGGCAGGAGTAAAGGTGAGGCCCAGTTTATCAGCAGACGACGTGGTTCCGGTAAGCGTGGTCAAGGATGAATTGGACCTTTTATTGGATCAGGGGCAGACAGAGCATATCATATTGAAGTATGGAGGCGGTGACGGAAGCAACGGAGCTTTTGGCGCAATCAATCTGGCAGGAGTTCAGGGAGGCGGGGCCAATCAGTATTCCAACTGGATCGTTAATGGTTACACTACTGAAATTACCATAGGCGAAAAAATGTACCCTATTGAGCCTGGTAATATGGCAGGCCCCACTTCCAAAGCATTCGATGACAGATATACTTCCTGTACACATTTCCCTGAAGAGGGAGGCTGTACATCCCGGCAGTTTGAACCTGCCTGTCGAAGAGTGGTCAAGATCCCTGTAGTTGAATATATGGATAAGCACAACGTGCAAATCGTCGGATTCGCGGTCTTTATACTGGAAGACTGCTATGTAAACGGAAACAACGGAGAGGTACAGGGCAGCTACGTAGAGGCAGTGATAGGCGGTACAGCGGACTATCAAGCGGATGCGGATCTTGAAAGAGAGTACGGTGCTTACTGTTTGACTTTATCCCATTGAGGAAGGCTATCTATGAAAAAAGTATATTTAATTGCATTTATATTAGCCCTATTGGCCGGATTCTTGTTGTATCAGTATATGTTGGTTCTGGAAGACCGGTATCGGGAGAATTACACATCCGTTGTGGTCGCTGCTGTAAACATCGAGGAGAACACACAGATCAGTGCAGATATGATCCGCATTGAGGAGATACCGGCTGAAGGCGTTCATCCATCTGCGGCAGTTGATTCAAAAAGCATTCTTGGCGGGATCGCCTCTCAGACCATATACGAGGGTGAACAGATACTTCGCACTAAAGTGAAGCAGACCAGAGAAAGGGAAGGGAAGATGTCTTATTCTGTCCCGGAAGGTATGCGGGCTTTGACGATTTCCGTAGATACGGTTTCCGGCGTGTCCGGATTTCTGCGGGCTATGGACAGAGTGGATATCATCCTCATCGGCTTGTTGGAAGTAGGGGATCAGAAAAAAGAAATCGCTGATGTTCTAGTGGAGGATGTGGAGATATTGGCAGTGGGCACGAACCCGGACAGCAGGAAAGAAAGCTATGTTCCCCCTGAGCCGGTATCGGTGATAACACTGATCGTCTCGCCGCAGGATGCAGTAAAACTCAGTCTGGGAGGGGCAACAGGCCGGCTGATGGCCGTGTTAAGATCCCCTGTTGATCATGAAAAACCCGGGGTGACACCCATCATGAACAATGAGCTATGGCAATAGTACACATGGTAAGCAAAGAACCGGAGGAATCGTTGGAAAAGATGAAGAGGCCGACAGCAGCCAATTTAAGAAGAATACATCGCAAGGGGCGGGGGGATGCGGTAAACGAAGAGAAGGATGCCGTTATAATAGCCGTGTTCGGTTCCAAGGGCGGAGCGGGGAAAACCACGGTAGCGGTAAATGTAGCAACTGTGCTTGCCCAGAAAGGGAAACGGACTGCCCTCCTGGACTTTGATCTGCAGTTTGGAGATGCTTCCATTTTTCTCGACCTTGAGAATAAGCACGGAATCAGCGAACTGGTCCAGGAAGGGTCCATCACAAAAGAGATCGTCCGAAGCTATTTATCTCTTCACAAGACCGGCCTCTCCCTACTCCCTTCTTCCGAGCGTCCGGAATATGCGGAAATGGTTCAGAGCAGTCATGGAGAAAGGATAATTTCCGGAATCGCAAAGGGCTATGATTTCGTATTTATTGATCTTTCTACTCAGATGAACGATCTCAGCCTCATGGCTCTCGAGAAGGCAGACAAAATCCTCCATGTGATCAATCCCGATATTTCTACTCTGCGCAATGCAAAGAAAACTCATGAACTGATGAAGGCTCTGAAACTGGACCACAAGATCCAGGTGGTCCTCAACAAGGAAAACAGCAGTACTATCACTGCAAAAGAGATCGCAGGGCTTATGAACATTAAGTTTCTCGCAAAGATCCCTGTAGAAGGCAAACACGCTGTTGCATCGCTGAATAGGGGGATCCCCGTAGTCATTAACGTACCGCGATGCCCTATGTCAAAAAAGCTGATCGATCTGGCAACTAAGATAGGAGAAGGAAACTATGGGTCTACTGGAGAGGCTTGATCTTAAACAGGAAGAAAAACCGATTCATGTGGGAAGCATTGCTGAGACTGTGCCTCCGCGCCATACTGAGAACTATCAGGAGCTCCGCGCCAAAGCGCACATGGAGGTCATCGAGCGCATCAACAAGCATAGAGGACACAACACTGCACCGGATAAGGATGGAGACCTGTCTCAGTTAGTCAGGGAGATCATAGATGATGCAGTGAATCAGTACGGCAGGGAAATCAACATCACGGAAAAGCATAGAATATCCCATGAACTATACAATGAAGTGATCGGCCTGGGCCCGCTGGAGCAATTGCTGGGAGATGACAGCATCTCAGAGATCATGGTCAACGGACCGGATCAAATCTACATCGAGAGAAACGGTAAACTCAGTCTTTCCAATATACGATTTCGGGATAACGAACATGTACTCAATGTAATCGATAAGATCGTAGCACCCATAGGACGACATGTGGATGAAGCATCTCCCATGGTGGATGCCAGGCTTAAAGACGGTTCCCGAGTGAACATCATCATTAATCCGGTATCCCTCACCGGACCGGTGATCACGATACGTAAATTCTCCCAGAATCCGCTGACGGTCAAAGATCTGCTCCGATTCAACTCACTGTCCATCCCCATGGCTGCCTTTATAGAGGCCTGCGTGAAAGGGCGGATGAATATCGTGGTATCCGGAGGGACCGGAAGCGGTAAGACCACCCTGTTAAATGTACTCTCCGGTTTCATACCCGATACAGAGAGGATAATCACCATCGAAGATGCAGCGGAGCTGCGTCTTATGCAGCAGCATGTGATCACACTGGAGAGCAGACCGGCAAATCTGGAAGGAAAGGGGCAGATCAGCATCCGGGATCTGGTACGGAACGCTCTTCGTATGCGCCCCGATCGTATCGTAGTTGGTGAGGTTCGTGGAGGAGAGGCTTTGGACATGCTCCAGGCTATGAATACCGGGCATGACGGATCCCTGACCACAGCCCATGCCAACAGCCCAAGAGATATGTTGTCGCGCCTTGAGACCATGGTTCTCATGTCCGGGATGGACTTGCCGATAAAAGCCATTCGGGAGCAGGTGGCTTCTGCAGTGGATGTAATTATCCAGCAGTCCAGAATGATTGACGGTTCGAGAAAAATCACAAATATCTGTGAAGTGACAGGTATGGAAGGTGATGTAATCGTCACTCAGGATATTTTTCGCTACGAGTCTTCGGGAGAACTGGACGATACGGGAAAACTGAAAGGGCGGTTCCGTGCAATGGGGACAGTACCTCAATTCATACAACGCCTCACAGCAGATGGTGTCTTTGTGGACAGCACTTGGTTCTCAGAGTAGGAGGTGAAGCAGTGTACCTCTACCTGATACCCATATTGGCGATAACTGTGTTTTTTATCCTTTCCATAGGTTTACTGAAAGCAGCTCTCGGCAGCCATATAGACATCCAACGCAGGCTGCATTCCGGCCTTGACGAGAGGTCGGAGGAACCGGTCAAGAAAAAGCACAGTGAGCATAATGCAAAGGAAAGTCCGTTGAAGAGATTGCTCTTCTTTGTGAGTAAGAGCTATATCGATAAGATGGATGACCAACTGTCCATAGCAGGAATACCGTTGAAGGCGGAGGAATATCTGGCCATTCGTATACTGGGTATTACTGCCATTCCTTCCTTGATCCTTTTTTTCGATGGCAGTCTCATCGTTGCCGCCGGCTTTGCGATCATCGGAGCCATGTTACCACCGGTCATCCTCAATCTATACACAAAGAAGAGAAGGAATCTGTTCCATATACAGTTATCCGATGCTTTGACAGTGATGTGCAACAGTTTGAAAACGGGCTTTTCTCTTCAGGTGGCCATGGGAAGCATTTCGCGTGAAATGCCGGATCCTATTGGAAAGGAATTTGCGCGACTGGTCCGGGAAATGCAGCTTGGGATGTCACTGGAAGAGAGTTTGCAGCGCATGGTGAACAGGACGCAGTGTGAAGATCTTGAGCTTCTGACTACCACCATCATCATACAAAGGCAGACAGGAGGAAATCTCTCGGAGATCCTGGATAATATATCCCATACCATCAAGGAACGCATCGCTCTGGCTAATGAAATAAAACTCATAACCACAACGGGAAGGACATCGGGATATGTGATCGGACTTTTACCCGTATTTATTCTGGCCGGTTTGATGATCCTGAACCCGGAATATGTGTCCATGTTCTTTGAGACTAGAATGGGGAAGGTGTTGCTGGCTGTAGCAGCAGCTATGGAATTGGTTGGTTTTCTCTTTGTGAGAAAACTGATTGCGATCAAATATTGAAACGGATAGGATATGCAAACGATTGTACTATTATTCTCTATCGCCGTGGCCTTGTTCTCCATTGCTTTATTGTCGAAAACCGGCAAGGCAGAGGATGCTTTTCGGCGTAGAAAGGATAACCTGAGAAATCAGACGAAGCCCGTAAGGGATGAGGTGTTGAATAAGCCAATAAAGGAGAGGATCCTAACACCTTTGTTCCGTGGCTTCTCAGAGTATACGAAAAAGACAAAGCCGGAATCAGGAACCAGGTCACGGCCGGATATACAGAACGAAAAACTGCTACGGCAAGCAGGTCTTTCGGTTACTGTAGAAGGTTATCGGTATTTCCGGATCCTTTTGACTGCAGTGCTTACAGGTATTGCCGTTCTTGCAGGATTACTCTTAGGTAAGGGTCCTTCTATGGTAGCGATGCTTTCTCTCATGGGGATCCTGTTGAGCGCCCTGCTGCCCTCCTATTTTATCAAGTCGCGGGGCAAGAGAAGGCATAAGGAGATGAAGAATGCTCTTCCGGATGTGATGGATATGCTATCTGTCTGTGTTGAAGCGGGTTTGAGCCTGGATGGTGCTGTGGTACGAATCTCAGAGAAGAGCAAGGATATAATGGTTGAGGAGTTAAGAACGACGATCAAGGAGATCCAGTACGGAAAGCCAAGAAAGGATGCCTTTCGGGATCTGGCGGAACGCAACGACATCGGGGAGTTAAGAGCTTTCTCAGCTGCTATGGCACAGGCGGAGCAATATGGTATACCAATCAAAAATATACTAAAAACACAAGCAGCTAAGCTCCGGGATGCGAGAAAACAGGCGGCTCAGGAAAAGGCAATGAAGGCTCCGATAAAAATCATGATCCCTATCGTGGTTTTCATCTTTCCCGTGTTGTTTATCATCCTGATGGGGCCCTCCGTGATCAACATCATGGATATGTTATTGTAGGTGAGTAATGAAGAAGAACTGGATCATAAATGCAGGTTCATACCGGATCCCGATCTATATAGCAAACGGCTTTTTTAGCCGGCTCCGTGGTCTGATCGGTCGGGAACTGGCTGAGGAGGAAGGCCTCGTATTGTCTCCCTGTGCCCAGATCCATTGCATGTTCATGTCCTATCCCATAGATGTTGTGTATCTGAGCGAGGAGAAAAGGATCATTCGTATCGAGAGAGATATGAAACCCTGGTCACTGGGAAAAAGGGTAAGGAGTTGCCGCTATGTTCTGGAGATGAAGAGCGGCAGTGCAAATCGATATGACTTGACAGTGGGAACAGTGCTGCAGTTTTCAAAGATGGAGGTAAGAAATGGCTGAAATGGATCTGAAGGAGTTTCGGGAAGGTTTTGGGTTCGGAGATCAAGGACCTGCGTTGAAAGGGAATGCTTTATTTGGTTATCGGAAAAAGGAAGTGGACGAGCTGATCCGGCGCCTGGACCAGAATTGTCGTTCTATGCAGTTGGCCTTTGAAGAAAAGAACTCAACTTTTGCAAAAGGACTATCTGCAGCGAAGCAGGAAGTGCAGGACCTGAAACAAGCCATGGATGAAATGAGGGAGCAGATCCGAAGAAAAGATGAACTCCTTGTCCAGTGCGAATCTGAAATAGAAGAAATGAAAAAGGAGCGGGAATCCCTGGAGTCCCGGCTTGAAGAAGTAAAGCATATCCGCAACGACGAAACCCTCCTGAAAGAGAACTTATGCATGCAGCAACAGATCGAAGATAATCGGAGAGAAATGGAAGCTCTCCGGAGTGAGGTGCTGCGAAGAGATGAGGACATCATCAGGAATCAGCAGGAGATACAACGCATGACCGATAAATCTCAGGCCGACCTGAATTTAGCTTATCTGACTATGGGATTTCGAATGGAAAAAATGCGAAGCCTTATTGCCGATTTTAACGATGTGGCAGCAGAGGTGGATAATTACATAGAAGGCAAGCTTCAGGAGATTGCAAGCAGAGTCAGCAGATGATAGAATAATACATAATCTTCATTTGAAGGAGAGGAAAAGAACAATCAGAGGTTACATAGTAAAAAGAATCATTATTGGTATTTTCGTACTGTTCGCTCTCTCTGTACTGCTCTACGCTCTGATCCGGATCATGCCGGGAGATTACGTGCAAAACAGCATAGCCGGCAGCGGACGACTGACTGCCCAGGCAAAAGAGCAGATGATAAAAAGTTATGGCCTTGATTCCTCTGTGGGAGAAGGTTATATACAGTGGATCAAAAACAGTTTCAGGGGTGAATTCGGTACCTCTTTTCTTTATAAAAAGCCGGTGACGGAAGTTATTAGCGACGGTCTTTTTACCACCATGCTCATCTCAGTGACCGCATTGATGATCCAACTGTTGCTGGCACTCTATTTAGGTATTCGTTCTGCTTTTGAAGCCGGTATCGGATGGAGGCTGTTCTTCAACACGACGACAGTACTCAGCATTTCACTGCCGGTCTTTTTTGTTGCACTTCTCCTTCAGAAATGGCTGGCTCTGGATATGGGTCTCTTCCCTCTGCAAGGCCAGGTTTCGCTCAAATATGAATATACAGGTATTTTATATATCGTTGATGTGATGGATCACCTGATACTGCCAATCCTTACCCTGGTTCTTACCGGCGCCGGAGGTACTGCCAGATACATAAAAGAACATACGGAGCGCATACTCTCCTCTGATTTTGTATTTGGGGCAATCACAAGGGGATTCGGGAGAAAACAGATAATCCGTTATCATGTTCTGCCAAACCTTCGCGTGCTTCTGGCAGTTATTATAGGCAAAGAGATCCCCGGTCTCCTGACCAGGACCCTGATCGTTGAAGAGGTATTTGCTCTGAACGGGCTTGGCACCTCGGTTTTTGCAGGGCTTGCAATGGGCGATGTGCCGTTGATAATGGGATTTTCTATTCTGTTAGCATTCATCGTTCTGTTCTCTGCACTTTTCGAAGATATCGCATACGCATTGTCGGATCCACGGATCCGCCTGGGGAAAGGAGGGACATATTATGGTATATAAATTAGCCCTCTCTTTTCTATTCATACTGATTCTCGCCTGCTTCACCGGGCCTTTATTTATTGAGGTCGGGGAATATGAGATTTTCTACGACGATGGAGGAACCAGGATCCTGTCTCTTCAGGAGAGTACTCTGCAGCATCCTCTGGGTACAGATAAGAATGGGCGGGACGTTCTGGTTCGTCTGCTCTACGGCGGCAGACTTTCCCTCCTGCTAGCGGCAGGCGTTATGGTCCTGCAGACACTGATCGGCATCACCGCCGGACTTCTTGCCGGATATGCAGGGCGGAAAACAGATTTAGTGATCATGCGCATTGTGGACATATTCAACGCTCTGCCGGACATTGTTGTAATCCTGATTCTCAGCGCTCTCCTTATGGCTTATGGAGTTTCCGGCAGATATAGGATCCTGATGTTAATGGTGTTTCTCGCAGTCTTTGGATGGACTTTTATCGCTAAACTGGTGAGAAGCCAGGTGCTCTATACCAGGGAATCCTCCTTTATGATGGCCGCAGAGCTTTGCGGCATCCCTGCCCGGAGGCAGCTCTTTGTCTATTTACTGCCTAATGTGCTGGGGCAAGTTGCTGTGGCGATCCCCATCAGCATCGGCAATATAATACTCACGGAAGCGACCCTGAGCTTCCTGGGATTCGGCTTACCTTATCCTTATGCCTCCTGGGGCAACATGCTCAATGAAGCTATGGATCACAGTATCCTCGCAAACCATATAAATGTATGGTTTCCTCCCGGGCTCATGATCGTACTGACCGTCATGGCCTTTCATCTTGTGGGGCAGGGGTTAAAGGAAGGGAGGCTGTTCAAATGAACGAGTTCGTTCCGCAATTGAAGGTTGAAGACTTGTGGGCAGGCTTTCCCTCAGCTTCCCATGAGGATCACAGCATACTGAGAGGCCTGGATTTTGCTGTTTATTCCGGTGAAGTTCTGGGACTCCTGGGTCCTTCCGGCTGTGGAAAGACATTGACAGCATTGACCATTATGGGGCTTGCGGGAAAGATCGGTGCTAAGATCACATCAGGAAGGATCTTTTTCAAAAGAAAAAATGAAAGGGACTGCACAATGATAGACCTCCTTAAAATCCGTGAGGAGGAGTATCTTCCCTTGCGCGGCATGCAGATCTCCTTGATTTCGCAAAACCCTGTATCTGTATTGGATCCGGTAGTGCCGGTGGGCAGGCAGCTCGCGCGAACCATTGCCTATTATCGCGGATGGAAAGGAAGAATGACGAAGGCGGAGAAAGACGAACTTGAAATGGAAATGGAGAAAACCCTTAATCTTTCAGGCCTTTCAGGAGTGCAGGGCATCCGGGAAAAATATCCCTGTGAGCTCTCTGTGGGAATGTGTCAGAGAGTTGCCATAGGACTCGGTATCTGTGGAGGGCCGGCACTGCTCATAGCCGATGAACCGACGGCATCTTTAGACTATGACAGCAGAGATTGGATTTACGATACTCTTTTGATGCTGCGTCAGGAGCTTTCCATGTCATTATTACTTATCACCCATGATGAAAGGAAATGCAGGGAGGCTGCGAATAGGATCCTGATCATGGAGGAGGGTAAGGTGAAAGAAGCATGAAAGGCCGGGCCCTCTATGAATTGAGCAATATCAGTAAGTGCTTTCCGGGAAACCACCAGGTACTCCGTGAAATCAGCTTTACGCTGTATCCGGGAGATATAGTNNATCTACCGTGGCTGCGATATACTGAGCCTTGACAGGAAAGGGATGAAGGCCCTTCGGCCGAAGCTCCAGATGGTTTTTCAGGATTACAGGCAATCCCTGCCCCCCCACTTAAAGGTGGGGGATGTTCTTGCGGAAGCATTGATCGTTAACGGATCCGCAACGAAAAAAGAAGCAGGCCGCATCGTTATGGAGCTGATGAACCGTGCAGGTCTTTCGGAATCTCACTATTACAAATACCCGCGACAACTTTCCGGCGGGGAAGCTCAGCGCATTGCACTGATCCGTGCGATAGAGCTAAAGCCGGAGCTGCTTATACTGGATGAAGTGACCTCCGGCCTGGACAAGGAAACCGCTGCCAGGGTCTTCGACTTAGTATACCAACTCAGGGAAGGCGGGGAGATGGCAATAATGATCGTCTCCCATGATCGGGATCTTATCCGATCCCGGACGAAGCAGACCTTTGAGCTGGAAGGCGGAAGAATAATAAAATAAATGGCCGATTCGCTTAGTGCGGATGGCCATTTATTCGATCATTCCTTTTACGGCTAACGTCTTCTGGGGGCACAGGGTGCGCAATCATCATCCCTGTCATCTCTATCGAATCTTTCTCTTTCGCTGCGTTCTCTTTCGCGTCTGTCTCTATCGCATTCCCTGTCTTCCGCACCTTCTTCTTCACCGTCGTCGATCTGATCGGGAAAGAGCTGAGGAAAGCTGGTGCAGATTGCGGATACCTGTGGAGATATCTGGACGAACCCTGTTGAAAGCACACACAGCTGGACAGGGACGATGATCTTCTTCTCACAAGTGATGCATAGTGCAATGATGAGATTGGCTTTTACCGTACCGTCCGGGCAAAGAGTCAGATCGCGACCCATGTTGTTCGTGGCCAATCTGGTCTCGCAAGCCGGGTTGCAGAATTCTGCAAACCTGGGCAGGAAAGCGGAGTTGTGTGTAGAGGGGATACACAGCTCAAAGAAATTAGTCAGACAGAGAGGTGCACATTCCTGTGCAATATTTACATTTGCACATACTGTGAATATTACCTCGTGGTCATATCTGTCGCACAGTAACAGATCCAGGCACACCTGAACATCTCCAGTTACAGCGATATTCTGAGTACCGAATATCGGGGTGCCTCTTCCTTGCTCATCACATTCATGGGTATCTGCATAAACGATTTTTTCCGAAAAGGTCCCGTCGGGTCCTACTACAGTCAGTTCATCACCCTGGCAATTCTGGATGAATGACGCACCGGATATCGTCGTGTCGATATTTAATCTTAAGTTTGAGGGATCATCTACGTTTTCCGGATTGAAAAAGCGCTTGCACCTGATATCAACCACTCGTTTCAGCCTGTGGCCTCTTGGAATAGCCGGGCAAAAGCTTTGATTGGTTACGGTTTTCAATCCTTGTAGATTGAATAGAACAGCGTCGTAAACCTTCTGCACAAAGATCGGCTCTGTGACAACATTGTCCAGTCTACCGTCGAATTCACAAAGCGTATTTGCATTGCAGCAGTTTTGAAAGAGGTCCGGCGATGTTCTGCCACCGAAACAACTCATATAGTTACCTCCTTTACCGGTCAAATAAGTATTTGTTTTCTGTGACAGTATATTCGACTGGCAACGGTTGTGTTACAATGCCGGGGCGTAAATAAGGGGATGGCCCTCGTGGGACCATCCCCTTATCTGTGATTATTCTATTCATAGTAGCTAAGATCTTTTCCCTGCTTCAGCATGCCGTTGAAGACCGGCCAGATCTCCGGCATGGACCAGCGGTATTCCCAACAGGCAGAACCAGCCAGATCATAGGTCTGTACCAGAGCCAGACGATTGGCCACAGATCTTGCATCCTCCACCCAGATTTTATCCGTGTACACACCGTTGGGGTAGGATATGAAATATTGTTTTTCTCTGTCGAGCCAGGTAGGCGTCAAATTCATATCAATGATGAGATCCCGTACATAACCCATGGATGCAGACGGATTGCGGATCACTTTACCGCTGCTGTCTACAACCCAGACTCTGGTATAGAGAGGGATACCCAAGAGCACCTTTTCTTTGGGTACTTCCTTCAACGTGGCTTCGATGGCCTCCGTGACCCAGGGGAGGGAAGCTACAGAACCGGCAGTGGGGCTTGAGCTATAGTGCTCGTCATAGGTCATGACTGCTATGTAGTCAACATGCTTAGAAAGTGCGTCCCTATCGTATTCGATGGTCCAGGGTTTCGGTATCAGCGTATCGATGGACAGGTTGAGACCCTGTCTTTCCGTATACTGGCGCAGGAGGGCGGTAAAGGCGGTGAGGCCTGCAGCATCACTGTCGGCAACCTGCTCATAGTCAATGTTTATCCCATCCACATCATACAGGCAAGAGTAGAAAAGGTACTGGGCAACAGAGCGATTCAACAGGGCACTGTTATTGAATACGGTGGTGGTGTATGCGGTAGAGCCTTTTGTACTCATGTTGTTGGTGATAGTAGCCCATACGAGATAACCACTGTCATGAGCGGTTCTCGTATAACTCAGATCTCCGGTATTTTCCACGGAGCCGCCCCCGCCTACGATCTGGTGGAACCAGGTAGGAGCCAGGATATCAATACCATCCTCCTTTGATTCGGGTGGAGGAGGAGTCGTTGCGGAGGCATATTGCCAGACCACATTGATCTTTTCCTTGCCACGGACGTACTTATCTTTTCTTGGTGCATAGAAATCAACGGCAGACAGATCTACATCGGAGATCTCTACATGAGATTTCATCACATAGCCTGTTAACTCATCCCGGGTTTGGATTTTGTAGTAATTATCCGTTTCCCCTAAGATGGACACCATCTCACCCTTGCTCAGTGGAAAAGATGATTGCTTACCCTGTGAGTTGAGACTGGTGACCATTTGAATGCTGTTCTCGTTGATTTTTGCAATTCTATCGCTGCCGGAATAACGGTGAATGCGTATGGTTCCGTTTGATATAGAAGCACTTAGTTTAAGGAACTGTTCCGCTGCATCCATAGGCACGCAGAGCACATCATCAAAGGTCTTTAAGGGGATGTAGACAGTCCCGCCGTATTTCTTTATGAAATCCGTGGTCTGATCATCTGCCATCATGATGTTCAGCATTGAAAGATCAATGAGGAGTTTCTTCGCTTTTTCATCAAAGGTAAGCTTGTCCGTGTTTCCCAGCTTTTGTACAACCGAAAGCGGGACATATGGTGTTTGGTTTACTATGTAGCCGCCCTCGGAAAGCCGTTTCCCTTCAAAGTAGATGGGATTGGTGTTCTCGTTGGCTCCAAAACTGGTAAGACCGGACAGGATCCCTACTGTAGCTACGGTGGTAAGCAGCAGACAGATCATTGCTATCACAAATGCTTTATTCTTTGTCATGAAATTACCCCTTGTCATGCCATACTTAAATATATTCCTTCCGAGGGTAAGGGATTGCACCACTGCTCGATAGCCGCGCGCTGCGTGCCATAGGATCTGATCAGCCCATCCTGCCCTGTTGGCACTTGCTTGCACTCGCTATGATGCAATCCCTTACCNNGGTTCAAGGAGAAAACAGCAAGCGTAATAATCTTGAAATAACTGCTCCGATGCCGAAGGAGAGGAAGAAGCTTCCGATCCAGGTTGACAGAGCTACAATAGGGCCTCTATCCTTGAACAGTACCATGAGAGATGCAAAACAGGGAACAAAGAGAGTCATCACTACGAGAACCACTGTGATCTGCGCATCTGAAAAGGAATTTTGCGTTACAGCAGCGTACAGCTCTGCAGCTCCCAGGTCTTTTTTTATGATTGCCAGCAGAAACAGATCCGTAGCACGGTCCGGAAGTTCTAAAAGACCGGATGTTATGGGTGAACACCATTGGTGTATTTTTCGAAAGCCGCCGGTATAGTTCAATGTGGCCATGAGAAATCCGCCAAGGGCAAAGGTAGGCGCCGCATCCACCAGAAAAACACGGGAGGCTCTGATGGCACCTGTAATGGTGGAAAAGAACGCCGGTAGAGTCAGGGGCGCCGGTTGGGGTATTCTGTAGGAGGACTTCCCCGGGACAAGCTTATTAAGGAGTATGCCAATAATAATAAAGACTATTAAAATCGCGGCTAAATAGATAAACATGTAAGCAAAGGGGAGGATAGAGGATACAGCCAGTATGATTGCAAATTGGGCAGAGCAGGGCACAGCCAGACAGAGAAGTATGCTGGCAATGAGCCTTTCTCGTTCTGAAGCGAGAGAATTGACAGAAATCAGCGCAGCCGTTACACATCCAAAGCCCAGAAGTAAAGGGATAACTCCTTCTCCCGAAAGGCCCAGATGCCGGAAAAGACTATGGGCCGAGCGGGAAATATACCTGAGGAGGCCTGAATCCCTGAGGAGGTACAATACCAGGTAAAAAGAAAAGACAAGAGGGAGCAGAAGCCCGAGGAGATAAACAGGCACCATAGTGAAAAGACCATATTCACCGATCAGCAGTGATGGCAGGAAGTTGTCACGGTCCATGAAAGCAGAAGAATAGCCGACCACGAGATTGTAATACCAGGTCCCCATAAGTGTACCCTGCGTAAAATCTACTACAGGACCTGCCACGAATTTACCGATGAACAGATAAATGCACAACAGAAGTAATAAGACGATCAGACCACCCCAAAAGGGCTTAATGATGATGCGTTCAAATTGCTTTTCCATGAACACCGCCTGACAATTATACTTTTGAAACGCTGACATAGATGGTATAATAATATGATATGAATTACCTGCGTTTTCATGAGATATATTGGGTGGGATCATCCAACTGAGAGGTGTGTTTTGGAGATAATACTATTAGTGATCGGGCTGATCGTGATCGGGATGCTTGGGATCCTGCTCTTCAGACTCTTTTCTTTTGAGAGGCGAATGGCAGACAGGACCCGCATGGATGAGTTCGGTGATGAACTGAATAAGCAACTGGACAAGCTTCAGAAGGAAATCGATAACGAGATAAAAGAGTCCAGACAAGAGACCTTAAAATACATAGCAGATAATTTCAGAAATCTGGCAGATATTTTATCCGGATCCCAAAAGCAAATAGCCGAAATTCAGGACAAGCGNNNAGCGATATGCTGAAGCATATCAACGACACCATGGAGAACCGTCTCCTCTCTATCCAGCGGGACAACGAAAAGAAGCTGGAGCAAATGAGAGAAACTGTGGACGAAAAGCTGCAGAAGACTCTCGAAGACAGGATCAGTCAGTCATTTAAGATGGTAAGCGAAAGACTGGAACAGGTTTACAAGGGTCTTGGGGAAATGCAGACCTTAGCCTCCGGAGTGGGAGATTTAAAGAAAGTCCTGTCAAACGTGAAAACAAGGGGGATCCTGGGAGAGATCCAACTGGGCGCTATCCTTGAGCAGATTCTCTCGCCGGAGCAATATGAAGAGAATATATCTACGAAAAAAGGAAGTTCAGAGCGAGTGGAATACGCCATCAAGCTTCCCGGAGATGACGATGGGGTCGTGTATCTTCCCATCGACGCGAAATTCCCCGCAGATGCCTACAGCAAGCTGGTGGATGCTTACGAAACAGGAGATGTATCCGAGATCGATGCGGCGGTCACTCATCTGGAACGCATGATCAAGATATTCGCGAAAGACATAAAGGAAAAGTACATCTCCCCGCCATACACGACGGATTTCGGGATCATGTTCCTGCCCTTTGAAGGGCTCTATGCGGAGGTAGTGCGGCGCGGTATGGTGGAAACACTGCAAAAGGAATATAAGATCAATATCGCCGGTCCCAGTACAATGGCGGCTTTACTGAACAGTCTGCAGATGGGCTTTCGCACTTTGGCTATCCAGAAGCATTCCAGTCAGGTTTGGGATGTTCTGGGGGCTGTGAAGACAGAGTTTGACAAATTCGGAGATGTGCTTGAAGCAACAAGGAAGCGTATTAATCAGGCAAATGAAGAATTGGACAAACTGGTGGGAGCAAGGACCAGGAAGATACAGAGCAAGCTCAGGACTGTAACCGCACTGCCGGAGGAAAACAGCCAGGCCATATTGGGGTATGAGGACGGAGCGGATGATTTTACAGACGAAGGAAATGAGGAGTAGGATGAAGATCTTCGCTATCGGAGACTTGCACTTATCATCGGATGGGCTAAAGCCCATGGATATATACGGCGGACAATGGATCAACCATACAGAACGGCTGGAAAAGAAATGGAGGTCTTTAGTAGGGGAAAACGATCTGGTCATTATCCCCGGAGATATCTCCTGGGCACTGAAGAGGCAGGATGCGGAAGAGGATCTGGCATGGGTTGCCCGTCTGCCCGGGAAAAAGGTGTTGATCAAGGGTAACCATGATCTCTGGTGGACATCTGTAACCAAGCTGAACCAGATGCATGAAAGCCTCTTTTTTCTCCAGAACACTTGCTATATGGCAGGAACCACAGCAATTTGCGGTAGCCGGGGCTGGGTCTGCCCGGGGGACACGGATTTTACAAAACAGGACGAAAAAATATACAAGAGGGAGCTGGGACGCCTAAGGCTGTCTCTTGAAGCGGCCGTGGATACCGGTGCCTCTGAGATCATAGGGGCTCTTCACTTCCCTCCGGCAAATGATAAGTATGAAGATTCGGGCTTTACAGCTCTTTTCGAGGAATATGGTGTAAAATTGGTGGTCTACGGGCATCTTCACGGCCCGGAGGCCCATCTTCGCGGAATACAGGGAATGCGTAACGGAGTGGAATACCGGCTGGTTTCCTGTGATCATCTGAGTTGCTGCCCGCTGCTTATCAGCGGCAGAGGTATAGGAGGGGCAAAATGAAGAGAGTGATCCTTATCGTGCTTGACAGCCTGGGTATCGGAGCTCTTCCCGATGCGGAAAAATATGGTGATAGGGGCGCGAATACGTTAGCGAGCATAAAGAAAGCAAAGCCTGATCTTAACATCCCAAACCTTACTAAGTTGGGATTAGGGCTTATTGATGGAGTTGAAGTACTGGAGAAGGAAAATGAGTCCCTGGCTTCCTATGGACGGCTGGCGGAAATGTCCAAGGGAAAGGATACGATAACCGGGCACTGGGAAATTGCAGGGCTCTACACGCCCGTACCTTTTAAAACCTTTGAACGGTTTCCCGATGAATTCATGAAGGCATATGAAAAGGCCATCGGTATTGGTACCCTGGGGAATTATGCGGCCTCCGGCACAGAGATCATCAAGGACCTGGGCCCGGAGCACAAGGCTACGGGAAAGCCTATTGTTTACACTTCAGCGGACAGCGTTTTTCAGATAGCCGCCAATACTGAGGTTACCCCGTTGGAGGAATTATACCGTTATTGCGAAATTGCAAGGGAAATGCTGGTCGGGGACCTTCAGGTGGGAAGGGTCATAGCCCGACCTTTCATCGAAGCTGGTGATCAATACGTCAGAACATCCGATCGGAAAGATTATGCCATTTCTCCGGGGGGCAGGACCTTGCTGGACATGGTGAAAGATGCAGGTAAGACCGTTTATGCGGTAGGTAAGATCAGCGACATCTTCAACGGTCAGGGCGTAAATGTTTCTGTTCACACGAGCAGCAACAGTGATGGCATCGATAAAACAGTTCAGGCAATGAAGGCAGACTTTGAAGGCTTGCTTTTTACCAACCTGGTGGATTTTGACTCACTATTTGGCCACAGAAGAGACGGCAAAGGTTATGGATCAGCACTTGAAGAATTCGATGGCAGACTTCCCGAGATCATGGAGACCATGAAACCGGATGATGTATTGATAATCTGCGCTGACCATGGAAATGATCCGGGGCACAGCGGATGGGATCACACCAGAGAGCATGTTCCGGCACTGATCTACGGAAAGAACATAAGGTCCGGTGTAAACCTGGGAACGCGGTCCACATTTGCGGACCTGGCAGCAACGATAGCGGATTATCTTGGAGTGGAGACGACCTCTATCGGAACGAGCTTTCTAAAGGATATTCAGTAGAAGATGATGCAGTCAGTACGATGCAGTCAGGATGATGTAGCCAGTACGATGCATTCAGTACGATGCTGTCAGGGTGATGCCCGCAACATCCTGTGGTAAAAAGTGATTATACGGGAAAGGGGTTGCGGACAAAAGTTGTACTCCATTTTGTGACGGAAGTTCACACATGGTCCATTGCTAAGATGTACCGTAGAAAGGTGGAAAGCGCAGATGAACATGTATGATATCATCTATAAAAAGAGGCAGGGTGAAGCTCTGGGCAAGGATGAGATCCGGTTCTTCATAGAAGGTTATACAAAAGGCAGTATTCCGGATTATCAGGCCTCCGCTCTCCTCATGGCCATCTACTTTCAAAAAATGAACACGGAGGAGACCTATCTGCTTACCGACGCCATGCGCCATTCCGGTGATGTGGTGGATCTTTCATCGATAAAAGGTGTGAAAGTGGATAAGCACAGCACCGGTGGCGTGGGAGACAAGACTACTCTTATCGTAGGTCCTTTAGCCGCAGCCTGCGGCGTGCCTATCGCTAAAATGTCGGGAAGAGGGCTGGGCTTTACAGGTGGCACTGTGGATAAGATGGAATCCATTCCGGGATTTAAGACGACGCTTTCAGAAGAAGAATTCCTTGATCTGGTCAATCGCATCGGTATTTCTGTGATCGGACAGACAGGTCAAATCGCACCGGCGGACAAAAAGCTCTACGCATTGCGTGATGTGACCGCTACTGTGGACAATATCAGTCTCATCACC
Organism: Firmicutes bacterium UBA1426; assembly: GCA_002329675.1. Taxonomy (GTDB): domain Bacteria; phylum Bacillota; class Clostridia; order Peptostreptococcales; family Anaerovoracaceae; genus UBA1426. The sequence continues at coordinate 36,567 of DCUA01000116.1, forward strand.
TCCAGCGTCATGAGCAAGAAGCTGGCTGCAGGGAGTGACGCCATTGTTCTGGATGTCAAGTGCGGTAAGGGTGCTTTTGTGGAGACGGTAGAAGCGGCAGAAGAGCTTGCTCATAACATGGTCAACATCGGCAATGCCGACGGTAAAAAGACCATTGCTCTGATCACCGACATGGATCAGCCTCTGGGAAATGCCGTAGGGAACAGTCTGGAAGTGATCGAAGCGATAGAGACATTGCGGGGCAACGGCCCTGATGACATAACGGAGCTATCACTGACTTTAGCCGGGTATATGGTCTTCTGCGGAGGAAAAGCCGATACGCCGGAAGAAGGAAGAGCGCTGGTGGAAAAAGCCCTGACCAGTGGAGCAGCATTGGAGAAAATGAAGGAATTTGTAGCAGGTCAAGGTGGAGATCCGGGAGTCCTGGAAGACTATAGTCTGTTTCCTCAGCCTTCGTATAGTCAGGAGATCTTTTCGAAAGATGAAGGTTTTGTAACATCCATAGATGCCAGGCGTATTGGCCTGGCTTCCCAGCATGCAGGAGCAGGAAGGGAGCGAAAAGAGGACGATATAGATCTTTCAGCGGGACTGCTGCTTTCGAAGAAAGTCGGAGATAAAGTGAAGCCCGGAATGCTCCTGGCAACTGTATTCGGCAATGATCCGGATCGGGTGAAGAAGGCTGCAGAAGAGGCATACGGTGCATTCCGTATTTCCGCAGAAAAGCCGCAGATGAGGCCTCTGATAATAAAGGTGATACAATAATTATAAGGATATTTTTATGCGTTTCACGCAAAAACGGTAAATGGTTTCACGGTTTCTACGGAGCATAATCCCGTCCGGTGCAAGCTATAAACAGGATAAAGTTAAATAATTGCGAAAGGGTATAATCCATGAATAAACACACATTTACTGCGGGGATCCTCACAGTCAGCGATAAGGGCGCCGCAGGACAACGTGAAGATGTAAGCGGCAGGGTAATAGAGGAAATATTAGCAGGAGCAGGCTATCTCATTGAGAACTATAGCATTGTTCCTGATGAAAAACCGGAGATCGAGAAAGCCCTCATCCACATGGCTGATGATATGAATCTCAACCTGGTCGTTACCACAGGGGGCACCGGTTTCAGTGCAAGGGATATTACTCCTGAGGCCACGAAAAGCGTCATAGAAAGGGAGACACCGGGTATATCCGAAGCCATACGCATGAATAGCCTCGCCGTGACCCCGAAGGGCATGCTGTCCCGCGGGATCAGTGGCATTCGCGGATTTACTCTCATTGTGAACCTTCCCGGCAGCCCCAAAGCTGTCCGTGAGTCCCTTGAATATATTCTTTCTCCCCTGGAGCACGGTCTTGATATCCTCCTTGGAGAAGCTTCGGAGTGTGCAAGATGATTGATACATATGGCCGTAAAATACACTATGCCAGGATTTCCATAACCGATTTGTGCAACCTGAGATGCCGGTACTGTATGCCTGAGGAAGGTGTGACAAAAAAAGATTGCGGTGAGATCCTGCGCATTGAAGATTTTGTAGAGATATCTAAAGCGCTTCTTGAACTTGGCATNNCTAATGCAGGAGATCGGTAAAATCAAAGGCCTTAAGGATTTCGCCATAACCACCAACGGCCTGCTCCTGCCAATGTATGCTAATGAATTGCGGGATGCGGGAGTCCGAAGGGTCAATATCAGCCTGGACACCCTCGATGAGCAAAAGTACCGCACGATCACCCGGGGAGGCGATTTGAGCAGAGCTCTGGCAGGGATAGATGCAGCAAGATCAGCAGGTTTTGACCGGATCAAGATCAATGTAGTATTGATGAAGGGGTTCAATGATGATGAGATTTCCCGATTCGTGGAGCTCACAAGAGACAATCCTATAGATGTTCGCTTTATCGAACTGATGCCTTTTGAGGGTCAGCAGGAATTTGCTTATGGGAAATACATATCCGCAGAAGCAGTGCCGGAGCTTTGTAGTGAACTGCAGGAAGAACCGCGGGATGACCCCTCTTCGCCTGCCAGATATTACCGTTTGCCTGGAGCGAAGGGAAGGGTAGGATTGATCGAGCCCATGAGCCATAAGTTTTGCCATGCGTGCAATCGGATCCGGATCACTGCAGACGGCCACATTTTAAGCTGCCTGCACAGCAGGAGTGAAATAGATCTAAAGCCGGCACTGGGCGATCGTGAAGCAATAAAAAACCTTATTCTGCAGGCCGTATCCATTAAGCCGATGACCCACCGTCTTTCTGAGGGAGAGTTGATGGTGCGGGACATGGGGCACATAGGAGGTTGATCATGAGCGAGTTTACTCACATAAATGCTGAGGGAAGAGCAAAGATGGTGGATGTAGGAGAAAAAGCCATTACGAACCGGACTGCCATAGCCCGGGGTGAGATCCTCATGCACCCCGATACAGTGGAAAAGATCAAAGAAGGCAGTATGAAAAAAGGAGATGTTATCGGTGTTGCACAGGTAGCCGGTATCACAGGTGCAAAAAGAACGTCCGACCTGATCCCCATGTGCCACAATATCTTTATATCCGGTTGCGATATGGACTTTACCGTGAAAGAAGACCGGATCGAAATCACCGCGACTCTTTCTACCACCGGGCAGACCGGAATCGAAATGGAGGCTCTTACTGCCGTCTCAATAGCGGCGCTGACTATTTATGATATGTGCAAAGCAGTGGATAAAGGGATGAAGATACAAAATATCCGGCTGATAAAAAAGACCGGCGGCCGGTCGGGAGAATTATTACTGGAGGAGCTCTAAATGAAAAAGGGAATTGTAAAAGCAGTAAACACCAGTGAGACCAAGGGTGTGGTTAAAAAACCCGTTGACAGCGTGGTCATGATCGAAGGATTCGGCATACAAGGTGATGCTCACGCCGGCCCTGGGAAGCGGCAGGTCAGCCTCCTGGCACAGGAAAGCGTAGATAAGATGATTGCATTAACGGGCAATGAAGATCTTTGCGTAGGGATATTCGCCGAAAATCTGACAGTGGAAGGCCTGGAACTGCACACACTTCCTGTTGGAACGAAGATGAGGATCGGGGAGACTCTCCATGTGGTCAGTCAGATCGGTAAGGATTGTCACAGCGGATGTGAGATCATGAGAAAGGTGGGGCAGTGTATCATGCCCCGTGAAGGAATATTTACGGAAGTTCTCACCGGAGGAGTTGTCAGGCCCGGTGACGAAATCGTGATCATCGAAAATTCTTCGGATAAGTAAGGTAATAAGTCAGGCTTGAGAGAATAAACCCCCTAAGATTGCAATATCTTTAGTAAGAGAAGTATGGGAGGGGGTTTTTCTATTGTTTTCATATAAGATTACCTGTTGGGCCCTGGTATTTCTGCTCATCCTGTCCGCGTTGGTATTCCTGACCCCGGAAATTTACGGGGGAGAGCAGGATGTAGTTGTCAGTGATGATCTGCAGGTGATAGAGACAGCAGCGCCCGTTGCGGTAAAAGCCGATACAGCGGCAGTTGTAGCGGAAACTGCTAAATCTGCTGTACTCATCGATTCCGGCAGCGGCACTGTTCTCTATGAAAAGAACAGTCACGAGAAGCTGCCTCCGGCCAGTATCACGAAGATCATGACCATGCTGCTGGTACTGGAAGCTGTAGATCGGGGGCAGATATCGCTTCAGGATCAGGTCACAATCAGCCAAAGGGCCGCGAGTATGGGAGGAAGCCAGATGTACATGGAGCAGGGTGAGCAGCAGACCGTAGAGACCCTGCTCAAGGGAATGGCTATCGGTAGTGCAAACGATGCCTGCGTCGCCTGTGCTGAATATGTAGCGGGTACAGAAGAGATTTTCGTAGAAATGATGAATAAGAGAGCACAGGAATTGGGTATGAAGGATACCAACTTTGTGAACACGAACGGCCTTCCGGTAGCGAATCATTACACCAGTGCATATGATATAGGACTGATGTCAAGAGAACTATTGAAGCACAAAGTTGCCCATGAGTGGTTCACGACATGGCAGACGACGGTGCTGGTCGGGTTGGCAAATAAGGAGCAGACAGAGTTTGAACTTACAAACACCAATCGCCTGATAAAGCTTTATCCCGGCGCCAATGGCATCAAAACAGGCTTTACGCAGGAGGCCGGATACTGCTTATCCGGTTCCGCTACAAAGGATGATCTGACACTGATCGCCGTAGTGCTGGGATGCGATACTACTCAGCACAGATGGGGAGAAACCATGAAGCTATTGGATTACGGTTTTGCTATCTGCGAGAGCGCGGTTCTTGCGAAACAGGGCGAAGTGTTAGGGTCCATAATCGTTGAAAAAGGCTCTCCCACGACAATGAATGCTATAGCGGATTCGGACATCAGCCTTCTGGTAAAAAAGGGTGAGCGTGACCAGGTCACGACAGAGGTGATTCTGTTTGACAAGCTGAAAGCACCTGTAAAAGCAGGGGATAAGGTGGGAGAACTGATCGCCCTGAAGGATGGGCAGGAAGTCGGCAGATATACCCTGGTAGCCGATAGCGACATAGATGTCGCAAAACTTCATGAAATTTACATACGAATGCTGAGGACACTTATTTAATGTGTATAGTATGCGAATGACGAAAAACTGAAGTTGAAGGATGAGAAGAGGCTGAGAATGAACGAATACGTTATCGTGTTTTCCTCCTCCTTCTATACGGCAGCATATGCCCGGGACCGTCTTCTGCAAGCAGGCATCAATACAAACCTGATGAAGACTCCTGCTCAGTTGTTCGGAAGCTGTGGCTACGGAATTACTCTGATAACGAACGAGGAAGGTTTGGAGCGTATAAAAGCAACTCTTCGTCAAAATCAGATAAACTGGAGGGCGATATTCCGGCTGGAGAATGAGAGGGGGATCCTCAGATACCAGGCAGTATAAAAAAGGCCCGCAGTGCTTCGTGACTGCGGGTCTTGCATTGGAATAACAAATCTTTACGGTATTACTTTAGGTTTTCCGGGTTGAGGATCTCAAGCTCCGGCAGTACGAAGAGCCCATCCTTGCGAACGAGAACATCATCAAAATACATCTCTCCACCGCCGTATTCCGGCCGTTGTATCATTACGAGATCCCAGTGGACAGCGGATACGTTTCCGTTGTTCGCATCTTCATAAGCACAGCCGGGAGTCAAGTGGAAGCTTCCGGCAATTTTCTCATCAAACAGAGTATCCTTCATGGGATGGAGGATATAGGGATTGACACCGATAGCAAATTCTCCGAAATAACGCGCACCTTCGTCTGTATCAAGCAACTGGTTGATCCTTTCGGTGTTGTTGGCTGTCGCTTTGACGATTTTACCGTCCTTTACTTCAAAAACGATGTTTTCAAAGGTAAAGCCTTCTTCTTCAGAAGGAGTATTGTAGGATATGATCCCGTTCATGGAATCCTTTACAGGTGCGGAGTATATTTCTCCGTCGGGAATGTTGCGTTCGCCACTGCATTTAACTGAGCCAATACCCTTGATGGAGAAGGTGAGATCCGTTCCGGGTCCGACTAAACGCACTTTGTCGGTCCTGTCCATAAGATCCTTCAATGCATCCATGGCTTTGTCCATTTTGCCGTAGTCAAGGGTACAGACATCAAAGTAAAAGTTCTCAAAATTCTCGAGGCTGGTGTTCGCTAACTGTGCCATTGAGCTGTTTGGATAGCGCAGGACCACCCATTTTGAGTGATCTACTCTTTGACGCAGGACAGGTCTGAGCACCCTGTTGTAAAGGCTTTGCTGAGAAGATGGCACATCCGCAAGTTCGGATGCATTATCGGCAGCCCGGACACCGATATAGGCCTGCATTCCTTTCATCTGGTGGAGTTGGCATTCATTCATGAATTCCAGCTGTTCTTCATTACAGCCTAATAGAATCTCACGGGTAATAGAAGAATCCTTAATTTCTGTATAAGGGTAGCCTCCGCACGCGTAGACTTCTTTTATGATTTGTTTTACTAAGGGCTTGGCGGTTTCTCCGTCATATGAGATCAGGACGCGCTCGCCCTTTTGGATGTTGCAGGAATAATGCACGAGCACATCCGCTAACTTTTTGATTCTATTGTCCATTGGAGTCTCCTTTAGTATTAAATAAATTTGTAATATTTTTCTTAATTAGTGTACCATGTTAGCAAAAAAATATCAAAGCCTTTTGCTTGTATGTACACTGTATATTGTGGTAATCTGTGATATAAGAAATGAAAAGCTGAGGAAATGAATGAAGCATATATTTATACTGAACCCGGCTGCCGGCCCGAAAAAAGCAGAGAAAACAATACTTCCCCGTATTCTGGAAGCAGTAAAAGATGAAAATGTAGATTATGAGATACACCGCACCATGAATGTAGGCGACGGAGAAAATTTCGTAAGAAACCGCTGTTTAGCCCATCCCGGGGAAGATATACGATTTTATGCCGTCGGGGGTGACGGTACTCTGAATGAGGTGGCTAACGGAATCTTCGGTTTCCCAAAGGCCGAGCTCGCTTTCATACCCGCAGGGACAGGAAATGACTTTGCACGTATCTTTGCAGATCCACGTGCTTTTCTGGACATAAAGAAACAATTGCGAGGAAGGGCAATACCCATAGATCTGATCCGGTACGATGACAGAGTCATAGTCAACATGTTGAACATAGGCCTGGACTGTGCTGTGGTTACAGAAGTGGATATGCTAAAAGAAAAGTACTTTCTGAGAGGTCCCTTTGCTTATATGGTGGGCGTTGGAGTGGTATTCGGCCGTAACCGGGGCTTTCATCTGAAGGTTACTTTAGAAGATGGCAGTGTGTACGATCAGGAGTTTACCTTAGTAGCCGTAGGGAACGGTGCTTTCTGTGGTGGCGGATTCAAGGGCGTTCCCAGGGCAGAGATCGATGACGGACTACTGGATGTCAGTCTGGTAAACAAAGTGAATCGCAGGACTTTTGCATCTCTTATCACAAAATATCATAAAGGTACTCATCTGGAATCTCCCGCCGCAGGAGATATTATCACATACGTGAAGTGCCGGTCTCTTTCCATTGAACCAAAGGACACAATGCAGATCTGCGTTGACGGAGAGGTACACTGTTCTGGTCGTCTTGACATTTCCATTGTTCCTTCCGCCATACAGTTTTCGGTTCCGGAGGGTTGTTAATATTTATAGCTTTTCCCATTAAACGAAAGATCTTTGTAATGCGATAACGCGTTTTTGCAATTTATTGCAGAATCGCGTATGTTTTTATTGATAATCAGGAGATATTAATTGTCGGGATAATCAGAAAATTTCAACTTGACTTGTGATTTGGCTAAGGTTACAATTAACCAAAGGATAACGAAACGCTGTTTCGCAATACGAAATAATAAGAAAGGATGAGGGCTATAAGATGAGCTTTAAGAGCGACATAGAGATAGCGCAAGAAGCTAAACCTGCTAATATCGGTGAAATCGCGAGGGAACTTTCCATTGATGGCGATTATTTAGAAGTCTATGGAAAACATATGGCAAAAGTTGATTACAACATCCTGGATAACTATGCAGAAAAAGAGAATGGAAAACTGATCCTGGTAACTGCCATCAATCCTACCTCCGCAGGAGAAGGAAAGACTACAACAACTGTGGGCCTGGGAGATGCGTTGAGAAAAATAGGAAAAAAGACAGTCATCGCATTAAGGGAGCCTTCATTGGGGCCGGTTTTTGGTGTTAAGGGGGGAGCTGCCGGGGGCGGTTATGCGCAGGTCGTTCCCATGGAGGATATTAATCTCCATTTTACAGGTGACATTCATGCCGTAACAACCGCAAACAATCTGATCGCAGCCATACTGGATAACCACATCCAGCAAGGCAATGCACTCAATATCGACGTCAGAAGGATCATCTGGAAGAGATGCCTGGATATGAATGACAGACAATTGCGATTTGTCGTTGATGGCCTTGGCGGTAAAGCGAACGGAACACCGAGAGAAGACGGTTTCGATATTACAGTTGCATCGGAAATAATGGCTATTCTATGTCTGTCCAATGATCTGCTGGACTTAAAAGAGAAGGTTTCAAAGGTTATAGTCGCTTACGATTTTGAAGGGAAACCGGTGACCGTGGCTGATCTGAAAGTACAGGGAGCAGTAGCGGCTTTATTAAAGAATGCGTTAAAGCCCAACCTTGTCCAGACACTGGAACATACCCCCGCCTTTATACATGGAGGTCCTTTTGCGAACATCGCTCACGGATGCAACAGCGTTATGGCAACGAAAATTGCTCTTAAGCTGGGGGAATATACCGTAACGGAAGCAGGCTTTGGAGCTGATCTTGGAGCAGAGAAATTTATCGATATCAAATGCAGACTCAGTGGCTTAAGACCGGATGCTGTTGTCATCGTTGCTACCGCAAGAGCCCTGAAACTTCATGGGGGCGTCGAAAAGTCAGCCCTGAGCACCGAGAATATTGAAGCTTTGGAAAAAGGCATTGAAAACCTTCTGAAGCACGTAGAAAACATTACCGGAGTATTTGGACTGCCGGCAGTCGTTGCTATAAATCGCTTCCCGACAGATACCCTTACAGAACTAAAGTATATCGAAGACAGATGTAAGGAATTAAATGTCAATGCCATTCTGTCCGAAGTGTGGGCTAAAGGTAGCGAAGGCGGTATCGAGCTGGCTAAAGAAGTTATAAAAGTTGTAGAGAATAATGAGAGCAACTTCCGCTTTGCTTATGATAAAGATCTTCCGATCCGGGAGAAAATAGAAGCCATTGCGAAAAAAATCTACGGAGCAGATGGAGTAGACTTCGTTGGTAATGTCGGAAAGCAAATAGATGAGCTTGAAGCCTTAGGGTATGGTGATTTGCCCATATGCATGGCAAAAACTCAATATTCTCTGACCGACGAACCCAAAAAACTGGGTAGACCATCGGGATTCAGAGTTTCTGTGAGGAACATAAAACCATCCATAGGAGCAGGATTTATCGTTGCTCTGACCGGAGAAATCATGACGATGCCCGGACTTCCGAAGGCGCCGGCTGCTGAGGTCATCGATGTTGACAGAACAGGAAAGATTTCCGGTCTGTTTTAGAGTGTGGAGGTTCTGTTATGTTGTTAAAGGGTAAACCGGTAGCCGATAAGATCAGAGCAGATATTATCCATGCAGCAGAGGAATATAAGAAAACCGGAGACACTCCTAAAATAGCAATACTGAGAGTTGGAGCAAGGGAAGACGACATTGCTTATGAGGAGAGAGTTCTTAAGAACTGCCGGGCAGTAGGGATCGAGACAGAAGTTGTAGCGCTTGACCTTAATATTGATATGGAAAGCCTTACAAAAGAGATTAAGCGGCTCAACGAAGATGTAAATACCCACGGTATCCTCATCTTTCGGCCTTTGCCGGCCCATCTTGATACAGAAGAAATCAGCAGGATCATAGACCCGCGAAAGGACATCGACTGTATGAGCCCTGTAAATATTGAAAAGGTATTCACAGGGGATAGCAATGGGATCGCGCCCTGCACCCCGGAGGCAGTCATCGAGATATTGAAATTCTACGATTACGACCTTCAGGGTAAGAATGTAACCATTGTAAATAGAAGCATGGTTTTAGGAAAGCCTTTAGCCATGCTTTTTCTTGCAGAAAATGCAACCGTTACTATCTGCCATTCGAAGACAAAAGAACTGAAAGAGGTCACGAAGAGGGCGGATATTGTTGTGACAGGCGTTGGACGAGGTAAGTTCTTCGGGCCGGACTATTTTACAGAGGGCAGTGTAGTCGTAGATGTGGGAATCAATTTTGAAGATGGCAAACTCTGTGGAGATGTGGACTTCGACATAGTTTCGGATCAGGTTTCTGCAATAAGTCCTGTTCCCGGAGGTGTGGGAACAGTAACCTCTATGATTCTGTTAAGCCATGTGATCAAAGCGATGGTTCTGCAAAAAAAACAGTAGGAAGTAGACAAATGGAGAAAAGACCCTTAAAACCGGCAGAAATAACGGATTTCACTATTGAAATGGCTCAGGATAAGGTAAATGGCAGCCTGCCGAAACTCCTGATCCTAAGCTTCCTTGCGGGTGCTTTTATTGCCTTTGCAGCAGAAGGCTCAAATATGGCAGCCTTCAACCTCTTTGCAGAACCGACTACTTACGGATTGGGGAAGGCCCTGGCAGGTGCTGTCTTTGGTACGGGACTTATGCTGGTGGTCCTGGCGGGAGGAGAATTGTTTACCGGAAACACATTGATTCTTGCCGCGGTATGTCAAAGTAAAGTCAAGCTCAGCCAGATGCTCCGGAATTGGTCCATCGTGTATACCGGAAATTTGATCGGTTCCCTTTTTATCGCCTATATGATGGTGAACTCCGGGCTTTTTACCAGTGGTGCCGGTATGCTGGGTGCTGTGACCGTTAAGATCGCGGCATACAAGGTAAACCTTACTTTTATGCAGGCTTTCTATCTCGGTATCATGTGCAACTGGTTGGTATGTTTAGCCGTATGGATCTCTTATGGCGCAGAATCCATGGCAGGAAAGATCTTTGCAATCTTTTTTCCCATCTGGCTATTCATTACATCGGGATTTGAGCACAGTGTGGCAAATATGTATTACATACCTGCCGGAATAATGGCCAGGTCCAATCCTGCTTTTTCAGAGCTTGCCGGTCTGTCTCAGGAAGTACTGGATAATCTCACCTGGGGCGGATTCTTTATAAACAACCTGATCCCTGTGACCCTGGGGAATATTGTAGGCGGAGGCTTATTTGTCGGAATTGCTTATTGGTATTCCTACAAAAAAGCATAGCTATTCTGAGTTCTCATGATAGGAGGAGACTATATTGTCAGTTCCGGATAGAACAGATACGAAAAACCATGTCAAATCGGTATTAAAGGCATTTACAATACTGGAAGAATTGGATCTGGCAGGGGAGTTGAGCATAGGAGATCTGAGCCGTCGGTTATCTATGGATAAAGCTACGGTTCACCGTTTAGTGAGTACCCTGAAATATGCCGGCTATGTGAGCCAGAACAGGGAAAGTAAAAAGTACTCCAATAGTTTCAAATTGCTCGCTATGGGCAACCGTGTCATGGAGAAAACCGGGATTAAGAGAATAGCAAGACCCTATTTAGAGGAGCTGTCAAAGCTGACGGGGGAAACCGTAAATCTCGGTATCAAAGCAGGAGACCGGATCATCTATATTGACAAGATCGAAAGCAAATCAACCATTAAGGTGGGGCTGGATATCGGAACCAGCTTGCCCATGCACTGTACCGGAATCGGAAAAGCGTATCTGCCTTTTATGCCGGAAGAGGAAATGGAAGAAGTATTAAACAATACAGTTTATGAAAAGTTCACAAGACACTCCATTGAGGATAAAGACGCCCTCCGAAGTGTCCTTGCGGAAACAAGAGAAAGAGGATACTCTATCGATGATGAAGAATATGTCATCGGGCTTATCTGTTTCGGGGCACCTATTTTTGACTACCATGGGAATCCCATCGCAGCCATCAGCGTATCCTGTCCTAAATACCGGTATATTGAAAGCAAACATCAGAAATTGTACTCAAACTATATCCTGGATGCGGCGTCAAAAATATCCCGCCAAATGGGGTATAGCCTCTGATACTGTTACCAGATAAATCAATCATATTACATTTTATAAGGAGGAAATAAAATGAGTGGCAAGAAAAAGATGACGATCAGCGATTTCAAAAAGTTCAAAGAAGAAGGCCGGAAGTTCAGTTTTGTAACGGCCTATGACTACACAATGGCCTCGATCGTAAACGACAGCGAGGTGGAGATCATCCTGGTAGGGGATTCGCTGGGAATGATTATGCTGGGATACAAAGGCACTGAATCTGTAACGATGGAGGATATGATCCATCACATAAGACCCGTTGTAAAAGGAGCCCCCGATACCTGGATCGTCGGAGACATGCCATTCGGTTCCTATAACGTGAGCGATGAAGAAGCAGTCAGAAATGCCAACAGATTGATCAAAGAGACAAACTGCGACTGCATCAAGCTCGAGGGTGGCGTGGAGATGCTGTCAAGAATAAAAGCTATTGTGAACGCAGGTATTAATGTAATGGGCCATATCGGATTGACACCTCAGACTTCATCTGCATTAGGCGGATTCAAGGTCCAGGGGGGAACCCCGGAAAGTGCTAAAAAGCTCATTGATGATGCAATTGCTCTTGAAAAAGCCGGGTGCTTCTCAATCGTACTGGAGTGTGTTCCCTCAGTGGTAGGCAAGGCGGTTTCAGAAGCGGTCAGTATTCCTATTTTGGGAATCGGGGCCGGTCCTCATGTGGATTGTCAGGTGTTGGTCGCTCAGGATATGCTTGGTATGTACGGCGATTTTAAACCGAAGTTCGTAAAACAGTATGCCCAGGTACGCAAAGTGATGGTGGACGCGCTCAACGAGTTCCACAGGGAGACGTCAGAAGGTCTGTTCCCCACACCGGAATACAGCTTCAATAAAGAAGTTGATATCCCGAAATTATATTAATGGATCGTTCCCGGGAATATGAGGAGACAAAAATGAAGATTGCCATTATCGGAGCGGGCGCTATGGGGTGTCTCTACGGAGCCAGACTTTCCACAGTACCCGGTGTTGAAGTATACCTTCTGGATGTCTGGAAGGAGCATGTGGATGCTATCAATGCAAGTGGTGTTTTGATGGAAGAGCAAGGTGACCTGGTAGCCTACACCAATGTAAAGGCCGGCAGTAGTGCTGAAGATGCGGGACCTTGCGATTTAGCTGTGATCTTTGTTAAATCCACCCTCACCAGTGCTGCTGTAAAAAGCAACAAAGCTGTTCTTGGACCGGAAACCATTGCTCTGACACTGCAGAATGGTTTGGGGAACATTGAACTGATCAGGGAAGTGGTTGGAGAAAGCAACGTTATAGCCGGGACCACCGCACACGGGGCCACCATGCTGGGACCCGGAAAGATAAGGCATGCAGGCAGTGGAAAAACCATCATCGGCGAACTCAATGGGGCTACGACCCAAAGGATCCGGCAGATCGCTCAGGTGCTCCAAGAAGCGGGTATGGAAACAGAACTATCGGATAACGTTCTCGGGCTCGTATGGGATAAACTGCTGGTGAACGTGGGGATCAATGCGCTGACGGGGATTACCAGATTATTGAATGGTGAATTGCTGGAGCATCCTGAAATTGTAGAATTACTGGAAGATGCAGTGTCAGAGGGTAGAGATGTGGCATTGGCACAGGGGATCAAATTGGGTTTCCCGGACCCCGTGGCACATACGAAAGAAGTTTGTATAGCCACAGCGACAAATAAGTCCTCCATGCTACAGGATGTTCTGAATCATAAAAAAACAGAAATCGATATGATAAATGGAGCTATCGTAAGGGAAGGAGAAAAAGTCAACATAGCAACACCTGTTAACAAAACCCTTACCAACCTTATTAAATTTATTGAAAAGCAGTGAGGTTGTCGATTTCAATTCTTTTGCAGGGAGGAGGATACAGGATGAAGGATTATACAAACGTAGTAAATGCAATAAAGACAGATGAGCTCATAAAATTCACCCAGGATATCGTGAGGATCAACAGCGTCTACGATCCAAATAAAGAAGGGGCAAATGAGTCAGAAGTCGTGGCCTTCATTTCGGACTTTTTAATAAAAGAAGGCTTCGAGGTTCACGTGGAAGAAGTAGTTCCCGGCAGACCGAATATCATTGCATTTCTGAGAGGCAGCCAGCCGGGAAAAACCATTCTCTTCGAAGGGCATACCGATGTGGTTACAGCAGGAGATCCCGCAAGATGGAAATACGATCCCTTTGGCGCAGAAATAGTAGGCGACAGACTTTATGGAAGAGGTTCCTGCGATACGAAGGGGAACGTGGCAGCTGCTATCTTTGCAGCCAAAGCAGTAAAGGATTCCGGGGAGGCCTTTAAGGGAAATATTCTTCTCTGCATTCCTTGCGATGAAGAAGGCATGATGATCGGGATCAAGGACTTCATCAAAAGGGGATGGGCTAAAAATGTGGACGCGGCAGTGATCTGTGAACCGGAGGAAAACCATATCTGTATCTTCCAGAAGGGTGCTATGCGGGGAGTTGTGAGAGTGTTTGGGAAGCAAAGCCACGGGGCCATGCCTCTCACCGGAATCAACCCCAACTGGAGACTCGCAAAGATCATCTGTGAACTGGAGAAACTGGAACAAAGTGAGAAAGAACGATTAGGCTGCCATGAATATTTAAAGTGGCCCAGCATAACGCCTACCATTATCGCATCTCCGGCGGAGGGCGAAGCGCAGATCAATGTAGTGCCCGGCGAAGCCTATATGACTCTGGACATGCGAACGGTTCCGGGGCAGGATCACCAGACCCTTAAACAGCAGAT
>DCUA01000116.1:50964-53615 GCA_002329675.1 Firmicutes bacterium UBA1426
ATTCCGACGATCGTGATCGGCGCGGGAGATACCTATATTCCCCATCATGTAGACGAATATGTGGAGATCCCGGAACTGATCGAAACAACAAAAATTTATGCTCTGACCTCAATGTACTTCCTCAACGAAGAGATATAGATGCGTAAGCTAACCAAGGAAAATTCCAATGGAACTAAATGATAAGAGGATCCGGATAATTGTCGGACACTACGGAAGCGGAAAAACGGAGTTCGCTGTCAACTACGCAGTAAAGATGGCGGAATCAGGAAGGAAGACTTCCCTCGTGGATCTGGATATTGCAAATACTTATTTTCGGAGCAGGGAGCGTCAGACGCTGCTGGAGGAAAAAGGAGTCTCCGTTTACAGCAATACCTTTGGCTATGACATTACGGCTGATCTTCCTGCAATAACCGCGAGAATCAGGGCTCCTTTAGAGGATCCGGAGTGTAACACCATCGTAGATGCGGGGGGAGATGATTCCGGTGCCCGAATACTGGTACAATTCAACAAGTATTTCACAAAAGAGCAAAGTGAAGTGCTCTGCGTGATCAACGCAAACAGACCCGATACTTCAACCGTTGAGGGAGCGTTATCCCATATTATGCGGATTGAAAAGGAAACCTCATTAAAGGTAACCGGGATCGTAAATAACACGCACTTAATAAACGAGACGGTAGCGGAAGATATACTGAAAGGCTATGAATTGGCCGGGAACGTATCCAGATCATTAGGTATTCCCGTAAAGTACAACTGTTGTGTGGATCGGTTGGTAGAGGATCTGACCGGTAAAACGAGAGATTTAACAGATTTTAATATTTTTCCAATAAAGCTGTATATGAGAGCGAATTGGATGAACCGATAGATTTTCCAGCCTGTTTTCGGCTGTAAAATCTGAAATATCACGAAAGGTAGAAAGCTTAAATGGCAAAAGGTCTGGTTAGATTTAATGAAGAGAGGTGCAAGGGCTGTGAGCTTTGTGTCTCTGTTTGTCCGGTGAAAATCATAGCCCTTCACGAGACGAAGATAAATTCAAAGGGCTTCCGTCCCGCCTGTGTTCTTCATGCAGATAAATGTATCGGATGCGCAAACTGCGCACTTATGTGTCCCGATGGAGCAATAAGTGTATTTATGAGGGAGGAAGGAGGCGAAGCAGATGAGTGAAAGGGTTTTAATGAAGGGAAATGAGGCCTTTGCAGAAGCTGCTATCCGGAGTGGATGCAGGTACTACTTCGGCTATCCTATAACCCCTCAAAATGAGATAACAGAATATATGTCCAGGGAGTTAGAAAAGGTGGGCGGTTCTTTTGTACAGGCAGAAAGTGAGATCGCTGCAATCAATATGGCGTACGGCGGTGCGGTTGCAGGAGGCAAAGTATTCATTTCCTCTTCGTCACCGGGTATTGCATTGATGCAGGAAGGGTTCTCTTTTATCTGCTCCGCAGAGATCCCGTTAGTAATATTGAATGTATCAAGAGGCGGACCGGGGGTAGGGACCATCCAACCGGGACAGGCAGATTATTATCAAGCCACCAGAGGAGGGGGAAACGGAGACTACCATCTTTTCGTATATGCGCCATCCTCCATACAAGAAGCAGTGGATATGATGTCAAAGGCTTTTAAAATAGCGGAAGAGTATAGAAACCCGGTCATGCTTTTAGCCGACGGCATGCTGGGGCAGATGATGGAACCCGTTATACTGCCGGATCCTACCCCTGCTGTAAAACAGGAGGATATCCCCAAGGTTAAGCCCTGGGCTTTAACAGGCACAAAAGAATCCAGACCGCACAATGTGATCAGATCTCTATATTTGAAGGCGGAAGAGCTGGAAGCTCGGATTCTGGCTCTTGATGAGAAATATCAGCGGGCAAAGGCAGAGCTTGTGGAATATCAAACGATAAATCTGGCGGGTGCGGAAGTCGTTTTTGTTGCATATGGTTCTACTGCACGAATTACAGAAGAGGCAATCGATTTACTTGCGGAGGAGGGCATCAGGGCAGGCCTGATAAGACCCGTTAGTTTATGGCCGTATCCCTATGAAGCTTTTGATAAAATACCACAGAGTACAAAAGCGGTCATCTCCGTTGAACTTAGCAGAGGACAGATGATAGATGATGTAAAAATAGGCTGCTGTGGAAGATTCCCCGTCAGTTTATCAAGCCGAGTGGGCGGAATGTTGATCACTCCGCAGGAGATCGCAGCTGATGCGAAAAAGGNNCCGAAGAAACGACCTATTGTCCCGGCTGTACCCATGGGATCGCGCACCGTCTGATTATGGAAGTGCTTGATGAAGAAAACCTTCTCGGAGATGCTATTGGAGTTGCCCCGATCGGTTGCAGCATTATGGCGCATCACTACATGAATGTGGATATGTGTGAATCCACTCACGGCAGAGCTCCTGCCATAGCCACCGGGATCCGAAGAGTGCAACCCGATAAAATAGTATTTACCTATCAGGGAGACGGAGACCTGGCTTCCATCGGAACGGGTGAAATCGTTCAGGCCGCACACCGTGGAGAGAGATTCACAACCATATTCATCAATAATGCAATCTATGGGATGACCGGAGGGCAGATGGCCCCCACGAGTCTGATCGGACAAAGGACAACCACATCGTTAGAGGGTAGAAAAAAAGAAATCTCGGGAATGCCGAT
>DCUA01000054.1:0-7347 GCA_002329675.1 Firmicutes bacterium UBA1426
GCGATTCCAAAGCTGGCTGCAACAAGGGTCATGACGAGAAGGACACAGATTACTCTTCTGTTCAAAATAACACCTCCTATTATAAAATAAAAACAGCGGCTTATCCCGCTGTCAGATGGCATTGTATAATAGTGTTGTGTGACAGCCTGAAGTGCTGAATCCATTATATACCAGAATATTCTGTAAAGTCAAACCCCTGAAGCTGAGCCTCAAGGGTCTGATCTTATGCACTATATCAATTGTAACCGTTCCTCATAGTCCTACGGACGGATGAACATCTGAACCCAGTAACCAGAACCATTAGCGCCGGCTACATAGCCTACACCGATCTCCGTAAAGCTGCTGTTAAGGATATTGGCTTTATGACCCGGTGAGTTCATCCAGCCATTCATTACGGATGTGGGATTCATGTAACCCTTTGCGATGTTTTCACCTGCTGCGGTATACTTGATACCGAAGGATTTCATCATGTCAAAAGGCGAACCGTATGTGGGTGAAGTATGAGAGAAATAATTCTTATCTCTCAGGTCTGCAGCTTTTGCTTCTGCTACTTTTGAGAGCTCTGCGTTGAACTTCAGTGCGGGAAGTCCCTGAGCTGCTCTTTCTTTATTTACTAATTCCACTACCTGAGCTTCATAGCTTCCGGTTGCGCTGTTGTTTGCAGCAGGCGCAGCAGGCTTTTGCACTACAGGTGCTGCTGGCTTCTGCGCTGCAGGTGCTGCTGGCTTCTGTGCTGCAGGGGCTTCGGGTTTCTGTACTGCGGGCTTTTGTGCTACAGGGGCTGCAGCCTTCTGTGCTGCGGGAGCTGCAGGCTTCTTGGCGGTTGCGGGGGGGGCCTTCAGCTTACTGCATTCTTCCCGCAGTGCCTGAAGATCAAAGCCGTTCTTCAGATTGGGCATATATTTCGCGTACAGGTTCTGCATTTGCTCTACGTTCATGTTCAATCCAAACTGGCTCAGATTATTCGGGCATGGTTTTTCTGCCGCAAATGCCATGGTCGGCATCATCATTACAACTAACATGCATAATACTACAACGTATTTGATACTTCTTTTCATACAAACATACCTCCGTACTTCAGTATCCTGAGTCCATGCTATCGGACTCCAACTTCATCAAATCGTTTTGTACGATCCGATAAAAATAAGTATAGGGGTTCTTTTTCTTCAAAAGAACCCCTCAAAATCTTCCAATTTCAATATTCATTAAATTATTAACAAAGAAATCAGGTGAAAATCGTCCGAAGAACCCGGTCTGTATCGCTCAAGTCAGCGAAGTAATGATCAGGGTTGCACGCCCGCAGAGACTCTTCATCCGCCCACCCGGTGCCTACCGCAATACTGGTAATACCTACCTTTTGAGCACACAAAATATCGTAGATACTGTCTCCGATCAAATAGATATGATTTTTGGAAAAAGATGTATTGTATAGTTCTTCAGCCTCGCGTATGCACGCGTGAGCTGCATCCCACTTTTCGCCGGCTTCGTCCCCGAAACCTCCCAGCTTAAAATAATGACCCAGTCCCACCGAATCTAATTTTGTCATTGCTCCGATCCGAAGATTGCTGGTGAGCAGGGCATTCTCAGAACTTGGATTTGTGTCGATGGCGGAAAGCAGCGAGGGTATTCCGGGTAAGACCCGCTTCTGCTCATTCTTTTCAAGGACATCCGCCAGCACCTTTTGGTAGTGCTCTATAACGGTGGGCAGTTCCTTTTTCTCAATGGCATGGGACTTCATAATACCGTCCAGTATCATAGAGTCCATAGCCCCCCCTATATCTGAACTCCCGAATGCATCCTCAATGCCGTAAAGCTCAAGAAAAGTTCGGTTCAGTGCCTTTCTCCCGTCGCTTCCACAGTGGAGCAGAGTTCCATCGATATCCCAGAGGATCAACTTTTCGACTGGCATCAATCTAACATTTCACACCCTTCGAAAATATCCCCCAGCTCGTCAAGATCTGCGCTCACGCTGACCACAAAATCCAGATCATACAGCTTGGATATGTTGCGAAGTCTCTCAAAAAATTCGCCCAGATCGGGAATGTGCACGTCTTTATGATGCAGTATCCCATCTATAAAAATGACCTCAATGTCATGATCCGAGCTGATGATACCGTATATGAATCCGATATACTCATCAATGTTTGTAATGTGTTCATAATCTTCCATACAAACGACTCTGATCTGATATTTGAGGTCGTACATTAGCCTGTGATTTTTGTTGATAAAAACGATGCTGCCATCTGCAGTCTCCACCATATCGTTGGCCAAGTGTATCATTTTTTTTGTTTTCCCGGACCCTTTGTGGCCCGCAAATACTTTCACCAATCGAATCACCCCTTTCAAGTATAGATCCTGATTCAATTATACACTACCCAAAAAAAAGGGCAAGGAAGAAATGACATGATTTCTTCCTTGTATTCTTTCTACTTATTTCCTTTTCCCTTATCCATCATCTCGAATTCCTGCTATTGGCTATATCAAGCCTTTGCTCTTTAGAAAATCCTTTGCAACGCTGTCAATACTCTGTCCTTCTACATCCACCAGATAATTCAGCTCGATCATTGTAGGATCATCGATTACTCCACCCAGCTCATTCAATAGGTCTTTCAGCTCCGGATAGTTTTCCAATGTTTCATTCCGGACGAGCGGCGATGCATAGTATGGCGGGAAAAATCCCTTGTCGTCCTCAAGAACTTTCAGATTGTACTTTCTGATGGGTCCGTCTGTTGCGAAGGCGTCGGTAACATCAATATCTCCATTGCCTATAGCCTGATATTTCAGAGAGATTTCCATTTTTACCGGATCTCCTTTGAACTTCATTCCATAGAGCTCGGTCAATCCGTCAAAACCGTCTGCGCGGTCATGAAATTCGTATCCCCCGCCAAACACCAGATTCTCCGACACCGTGGCAAGGTCACTATAGGTTTCGATTCCATATTCCTCATATACTTCATTTGATACTGCAATAGCATAGGTATTGTTGAGCCCTAAAGGTTCAAGCCATGTTATATCAAACTGGTTTTCAAATTCTTCAGAAACCACACGATATGCCTCGTCGGGGTCGCTGATTACATCCATATCCAGTTGAGCGGTTAAAGCCGTTCCGGTATATTCTGCGTAGATATCAATTTCACCCTTCTTGATTGCCTCAAAACAAACAAAGGTTCCGCCCAGGTTTAGCCTGCGGTCAACACTGAGATCCGTACGATTTTCTATCAATTGAGAAAAAATCTCTCCCAGTATCATGCTTTCACTAAAATCCTTGGACCCGATTGTAATCTTATCGCCACCGGAACATCCACTCAGTGCCATGGATAGTCCAATTACAAGTGTCATTAATAAAATGACCCATTTTTTCATTTTCATTTTTTTCTCCTCCTCATTGCATTTAATCTCCTATAAGATATAACTGTTCAACTCACTCATCGTTCAGTTTTTCCAGGATGCCCTTTTATTTGCGGCCATCCGAAGCACGAAGGGTCAATCGCCGTTCAATCCTTGACATGATGTAATCAAAAATCAGCGCCATTAGCACAACGGGGATTGCTCCCGACAAGATGAGTGTCAGGCTGTTCGTCTGTATGCCACGGTATACCGGAAAACCAAGTCCGCCGGCGCCAATCAATACGCCCATGACTGCCACAGATAGTGAATTAACCGTGGCAATTTTTATTCCGGAAAATATTAAAGGAAATGATAGGGGCAGTTCTACTTTTACCAATCGTTGCAATTTCGTCATTCCCATTCCTCTGGCGGCATCTTTTAAGTGTGGCTCCACATCTTGTAATCCAATGTAGGTATTACGGGCAATAGGCATGAGTGCATATAGCACCAATCCTACTATAATTGTGGTATTCCCAAGACCAAACACGATCATCAGCAGAGCGAGCAGGGCCAGCGAGGGGATGGTTTGTATAATTTCTGTAATCCATAAAATAATACTGTCGAGATATCGTATCCAATAGGCGATTACGCCTAAAAAGACTCCTAAAACAACCGCAATCGCCACCGCTATGAAAACGATATACATATGCTCAAGGGTCAGTGAAAACATATTCATACTCTAACCCCCTTTAACCCTCTGGGTGTGAGGATGCGCTGCAATAATCCAATCAGCCCGCTCAGTATCAAAGCTAAGATTGCCGAGGGGATTGCACCTGACAGTATCAAGCCCGTGTTGTAGGTTGCAAGACCTGTCCATATGGGATCACCGAAACCTCCTGCACCAATCATCCCCGCCAAGGTTGCCCAACTCACTATGTAGACAGTAGAAATGCGAATCCCTCCAATAATGGATGAAAGTGCCAGTGGTAACTCCACTTTAAACAGCATTTGCATGTTGGTCATACCGATGCCGCGGGCTGCTTCCGTGTAGCTTGGATCCACTTCCGTTATTCCCGTATAGGTATTCCGCAAAATCGGCAAGATCGCATAGAGGCTCAGCACCACTAAGGCCGGCAGCATCCCTATCCCCAGAAAGATCAGTGCAAAACCCAACATTACCAACCCGGGAATGGTTTGTATCGTTCCGGTTACAGCAAGCACCACTCCGGCTAATTTTTTATGTCGTGAGAGCAGAATGCCCAGCGGAATGGATATTATGATGCCTACGAAAACAGAAATTCCCACCAGCTCAATATGACGAAAGAGGTTATTGGTTATCTCCCTTTGATTCTCAATCATAAAATTTATAAAAGTCACGACGTCACATCCCCCCATAACACCTCGCCCATTGCCCTGGTCATGCTGGTCTTCGTGATGAGGCCGGCGACTGTATTATCGTCATTCAATACGATTACATAGCTTGTGGAGGATGTGAGCAAAGCATCAAATGCCTCCTGTGCATCATCAGCTACGTTTACCACAGGTGCTGCATCCGTAATTAATTCCCCGATTTCCATTCCGCCTCTTCCGCGAGCACGCAAATCACCTATGGTAACAATTCCCGCATATGTATCATCCTCATTTATTACGATCAGGGTATCTACATCCCGACTTTTCATGAGCTCAATGGATTTGAGAGTCTGGTTATTTCTTGCTGCTTTGACTACTCTCGTTCGCATAACATCTCCTGCAGTAAGCCCGTTGCTTCTGCTGTCGATTTGTTTCCCCATGAAACCGGATATAATCGGATGTGCCGGGTTATGCAACATTTCCTCCGGAGATGCCATTTGTAGGATTTTCCCCTCATTCATAAATACAATGGTATCAGCCATTTTCAGTGCTTCATCCATGTCGTGTGTCACAAAGACTATGGTCTTCTTCAGCTTTTTTTGAAGTCGTCTCACTTCGTCCTGAAGTGTGTCACGTGTAATTGGGTCAAGCGCTCCAAAGGGTTCATCCATTAGGATGATGGGCGGCGAGGCAGCCAGGGCTCTCAATACCCCGATTCTCTGTTGCTGGCCTCCCGACAATTCCGATGGATATTTGTGAGCGTTTTCCTCGTAGGGCATGTCGACCATTTCGAGCAAATCGTGAACGATGGCTTGCCATTTGTCCTTCGGGTATTTCAGCAGCTTGGGCACCACTGCAATATTCTGTTCCACAGTCATGTTGGGAAACAGACCGATCTGCTGAATCACATAGCCGATTCCTCTGCGCAGTTCCACAGGGTTCATATCTGTGATATCCTTGCCATCGATGTAAATTTTGCCTGCATTGGGTTCAATCAGACGATTGATGGTCTTTAAGGTTGTGGTTTTACCGCAGCCACTGGGACCTATGAGCACCACGAATTCCCCCTGTTGAATCTCAAAACTCAACTCATCCAGCACAGGAGTACTTCCATATTTTTTACTTACATTTTCAAACTTTATCATAATAATCACCTTCTTTTCGGTAAGTAACCACTCCATAATAACATCGAGTTGTCACTTGTGTCAAATCAAAGGCAATATAAAAATCGTGCAATCCAGTCAAAATGCACGATTTATCAGGAAAAAAAAACGCAAAGTTATTTTAGATCCGTTATTTCAATGAATTCCTTCACTCGAATCTGGCAGTTGTCATCCCCCACAAAGTAGATGGTATCACCCTCATGCAGAAAGGCATATGGGCCGGGGGACATGAGCAAGGTATCCAGATGACGAATTCCAATCACTGTAGCCGTTGTATTGTGCCAAAAATTAACTTGAGAGAGTGTTTTCCCAATGCAGTGGGAAGAAGCTTGTATGATAGCTTCGAAGGGAACAAAGGGATTGATGGTTTTAAAGCGTTCAACGCGATCCATCAATTCAGAAATGTTGTTTTTCAGAGACTTTCCATCTTCCATTTGCTTATCCAACTGCTGGAGGATTTCTGTTTTCAGGGCGGCCATACTCTTTATGTCCCGAAACTGCTTCACAAACTGTGCGGCGGCTTCCTGGGACAGAATGGTCACACCACTGCCCCTCACCGTCTCCACGATTCTAAGATCTGCAAGTATGGAAATGGCTCTCCTGGCCGTCTCTGCCGATACTCCGTACTGGCTGGCCAGGGAGGAACGAGTATAGATGCGTTCCCCCACTTTATAATGCTTCTCGACGATTTTGGCAGCCACGTCTGCGGCAATTTGCTGATATCTTGGTGTTATGACCTTTATCTTCTCATCCATTCTTAACCCCCGCTCATACAGCACTAATACAGCACCTCACGGTTTTAATCCTATCAGTTTTCCGCTCAGTTCTCAAGTACCTGCAACCGAAGCTGACCACAGGCACCGTCTATATCCGTGCCCAGCTCTCTTCGGATCGTTGTCTTGATCCCTTTCTCCTCTAACACCTTGCGAAATGCCTCTGCCGACTGCCGCCCGGTAGATGCGTATTCCCGCTCACTAACCGGATTAAGAGGTATCAGGTTTACGTGGCAGAGCATGTGCCGCAGTTTATTCGACAGCTCCTCGGCGTGAGCCGGCTTGTCATTGACTCCTCTGATCATGGCGTATTCGAAGGTGATGCGCCTGCCGGTCAACGACGTATGCTTGCGGCAAGCTTCAAGCAATTCTGCCATTGTATACTTTTTGTTTATCGGCATTAGTTTGCTGCGAATCTCGTCATTGGGAGCATGGAGGGAAATAGCCAGATTAACCTGTGGAAAATCTCTGCCGAATGCTTCGATCTTCGGTATGATCCCGCAGGTGGAAACAGTGATTGCCCGAAAGCTCATGCTCAGACCTTCCTCTGCATGGATCAACCCGAGAAAGCGGCATAGGTTCAGGTAATTGTCAAACGGCTCGCCGATGCCCATTACAACAACGTTTCCGATTCTCTCCCCTGTATCTTTCCCGATGGAGAGTACCTGATCCAGCATCTCTGCCGGAGACAGGTTGTCCGCCTTTCCTCCGATGGCTGACGCGCAGAAAGCGCA
>DCUA01000054.1:7390-7895 GCA_002329675.1 Firmicutes bacterium UBA1426
TCCTTAGCAGATATCTGGAGCTTTTCCATCTCTAACGTCTCGATAAACGCGATCTCATCGAGCTTATCCCTCAGAGTTTTGGGCAGGTTCGTCATTTCATCAAAACTGCGAACACCCCTGGACAGCCATTCAAAAATCTGAGAGGCCCGATATTTCTTTTCACCGATATCCGCCAGAAGCTGTGATAGCTCCCCGATAGTCATTGACTTGATATCTGCTTTCATTTTATCTCTTTCTACTTCTGCAGTCTTTCTACATCTATTCCCGTCTTATGTCCATTCAAATCGTATTCCTGCAGATCCGTTTCTTTCTCTTTTATTTCAAGAGCCAGAGTTTCGCTCATGATATAATCTTTGTGCTCCTCAAGGGCGCTCTTAAATTCCTCGTCCCCGTGGCAATAGATGCAGATCCGGTCCGTCATCTCAAAATCCTTCTGTTTGCGAAGCTGCTGCACCTTGGAGACGATTTCCCTGGCAAGACCTTCGGATTTCAGTTCCGGCGTCAG
>DCUA01000169.1 GCA_002329675.1 Firmicutes bacterium UBA1426
GCCAAGGGGCACACGCCCCAGACCATCCGCAACCTGGTGAACATCATGGCGAGCCATGAGAGCCAGATCGCCAAAGCCATCAAGGTAGATGCCTGGCGGCAGAGCAGATACTGCCGGACGGTGGATCCCAGATTTCTGGAGCAGGTCAATAAAAAGAAACCGAAGACCATGAGCCAGCTGGCGGATGTTTGGTACAAGAGCCAGCACTGTGACTACGGCAGGAGCCACCATTATAACGACAGCCGGTATCACATGCTGAACCTCCACGCGACCTTCACGAAACATACGATCGATTATTCCCCGGATTAGATTATTCGAGGAAATTTGCAAACTGTGTTTATTTATCCGCTTTTGTGAGAAAATTCCTCGAATAATCAATTTACCAGAACCATGCTTTTCCTTGTATTATTAAGGAAACTTAATGACAAGGAGGTCTGCATATGCAACAAGTAACCAAACCAACGCTATATGAATTAAAAGAGCAGCTATTCCAGCAGGTCAACGCAAACCAGTACTCTGAATCTTATAAATACTATTTTAAGATTAGGTTCATCGCGCTGGAGAAGTTTATGTCCCAAAACGGGCTGGCTGACTACTCAGAAGAAGTGGGGCAATCTTTCCTGGAGGACTACTGCTATACCAGGAATGTCAGTCAGGCCACGATGGATGCCCTGAACACTTTTATAAACAGGCTCAACGATATCAATAATGGTCGCGGTTTCGTTCTCCGCCATTTCATGGGTGATCCGATATCGTTGTCTGTAGATTTCAAGGAGGCAACCAATAATTATATTTCCTCTTGCCAGGAAAGGGGGAACGTCCAGACAACTTTAAAATGGAAAACAGGGAAATGCACTTATTTCTGTTTTCTGATTCAACAGCTCGGTTGTGAAAGCCCTGGCCGTTTAACCGCTTCCCTGGCCACTAAAGCCTGCCTGCAAATCAAAAATAAGGATGCATGGAGATGCGTCCGCGAATTCCTTCAGTTCCTTTACGAAAGGGGTTACACGGACATGGATTTTTCCTTCGTTGTACCGAAGGCTCGCAAAAAGACCGTACTCCCCTCAGTTTACAGCCCTGAAGAAATCCGGAAAATCGAAAGTTCCGTGGATACCTCTTCCGTTTCTGGGAAAAGGAATCTTTGTATTCTGCTCCTGGCCTCCAGGTTGGTCATGAGATCCGGTGACATCGTGAAACTGTCCTTCAGCGAGGTAGACTTCGGTAATGGCCGGATCAACTATATCCAGGAAAAAACCGGCAAACCGCAGAGCCTTCCTCTTCTGCCTGAAGTGGAAAACGCACTCAAAGACTACATCTGTAACGGAAGGCCTGATTGCGATGAAGACAGGATATTTCTCCGCCTTGAGGCTCCATATAGATCCCTAACAACATCCGCCGTCCGGAATGTCGTCAATGTCTGTATGAGAAAAAGTGGTGTTGAACCAAACGGCAGGCGGCATGGTTCCCATATATTCCGCTCCTCGGCGGCCACATCAATGGTCAATGATGGTGTTTCCTATGAAGTCGTAAGGCGGATTTTGGGGCATAAAGATCCGAACGTAGTCAAGCATTATGCCTCACTGGATGTTATAAATTTAAAGAACTGCGCCCTTCGGGCGCCTGATCCAACTGGTTATTTCAAGGATCTGCTGGAAGGGAGGTCTGACTTATGAATGACACCCAATTCAATTCCTCCTATGCCAGTCTAATTAAACAGTTTCTCTGCATAAAGGCAGCGTCTTATTGTGAGAAAACAATCATTACATACCGGCGGGTGCTGAAGGGATTTGACTCTTACCTGGAAACCAACAGATCACATTCCATTTCCAAAGATACCATCGATGGATGGATCCAAACACTTCATGGCGCTGACAGCACGGTTTCCCACGCGGTAGGAACGATACGCCGTTTTACCGAATACCTTGTGCAATCCGGAATCCCTGCATACGTCCCTGCTGTCCCGAAAATCCGTGACAGCTACATGCCTCATATTTTCACTGATGAAGAAATCGCCCATATCATAGAAATAGCCGATTCCTACCCTTCAGGGGGTAATAATACTGTCCCGCACATACGCGCCATGCTTCCTATGATCATCCGGATATCCTTATGCTGTGGGCTGCGGTTGTCAGAAGTCATCAACTTAAAGAAAAGGAACTTCAATGCTTCCGATGGTGCGCTTGTACTTGAAATCGCCAAAGATAATAAACAGCGGATTGTCCCAATGCATGAATCCCTTTCCATACTCCTGCAGAAGTACTGCATTGTTATGGGGGTTATCGGGCAGCCTGATGCATGGCTGTTCCCTGGGAAAGATGATTCCGCCCATATAAGCCTTAAAACCGTAGATAACCGTTTCCGGCTGATCCTGCGAGAGGTAAATATTTCAAGGCCGGATAAAAAATATGAAAGAGGGGCATGTTTCCATTGTCTCCGGCATACTTTCGTCCAGAGATCATTTGTACAGCTTAAGGAGATGGGAATCAGCGTTGATAATTCGATCCCGTATCTTTCCATTTATCTTGGTCACAGCAACCTTCGCCAGACTGAGCGGTATATGAAATTTACCACAGATATGTTCCTTGATGAATTCCAGAAATTTGCCGCATTCAGTGGGGATGTGTTCCCGGAGGTGTGCTATGAAAACGAATAAATACAGTTTTTTGGACACCTTGCAGGACTTTATTGAATCATACCTCCCACTGGAAAAGGGATGTAGCGAAAAAACGGTGGAGTCATATAAAACAACATACCGTCTGCTTCTGGATTACTTATACAATCAAAAAAATCTTTCAGCCGACCAGGTTACTTTTGAAAAGCTTGATTATGGAACCATCTCCGGGTTCCTGGATTGGCTTCAAGAAGAGCGCAAATGCAGTGCGAGGACAAGGAACCAAAGGCTTGCCGCACTGAATTCTTTTTCCAAATATGCCATGAATATCAATCTCGAGGCTACTTTCTTCAGGAACACGCTTGGGAAAATCCCCCGGAAGAAAACCCAGGCAAACATCATGCCAGTCTTCACCTTGGAGGAAGTCCAGATCCTGATGGCAATGCCGAATGACCGCACGGAGATTGGCAAACGAGACAAAGTTCTCTTGTCAACAATGTATGGTGCCGGAATGCGCTGCCATGAGACCTGCAACCTCAAAATAAGAAATATCCATTTCAAGAATGGTGGAGGTGCCCATGTTGACATCATAAACGGAAAAGGCGGGAAATCCCGGAGCGTCTGGATTTCCGAACCATGTGCCAAGATCATAAGGGGATACATCCACTACAGGCGGCTTGAAAATCAGCCCGAGGCATTCCTTTTTAAATCGCAGACACATGAAAAAATGTCGGTATCAGCGATCGAGGAGGTTTACAAGAAATATATCGCTAAAGCGAAAAAAGAGTACCCTGATAAATTTAAAGCTGAGAATTATACCCCTCACACGATGCGCCGGACAGCCGCCTCGCATATGCTTGAATCCGGGGTTGAAATGGAGGTGATTCGCACATTCCTCGGGCATTCCTCGATATATACCACTTCTCTTTATACTGTCTTGTCACAACAAAAGATGGACAGGGATTTAAAAAACTGGGCTTCAAAATGGTTCCCTGAAGAGAAAGCCAAAGAGGAGACACATACAGCAAGTAACATTCCCGACTTTTTGAGGTAAACATAAACTGAAGATTATTCGAGGAGATTGAGTGGCAGTATTGGATTCCCCTAATATTTCTGCGATTTCCTCGAATAATCTAATCCGGGGAATAATCGATGTTATTCAAGATCTCGATTAAGATTGAATTCAGACTGTTCCAATTCGACGCCCCGTCAGACGGCAAGCAGAACGGGCTCC
>DCUA01000195.1:0-6082 GCA_002329675.1 Firmicutes bacterium UBA1426
ATCATGAGAAGCCGATTCATCATTATCCTACTTGTTATACTAGCAACTGCCCTATGGGGTTGTGGTAGCGCACATGTCGGCACTAATAAAAACCTGAACGATGTAGAGCTCTTGAGAACCAGCGATGTGGTGGATTTAATCGCTGAAAACGGAATATTCCTGGAAAAGGCACATTCTCCAGTTGATTTGTCACTGTGTAAGGTTTACGATAAGGTCCCACAGGCGTATTCGGGCGGTCATCCCGGGGTCTACTATTTATTTTATGAATATGATGGATACAGTGAAACGAGCGATATACAAAGAGATATGTTTCGATTTACTGAATACCCTGATCATGATAAAGAATTTTCTCAATTCATGGTACCCGGAGGTATTATAGGAAAAAACTTGTATATATCCATGTGGTATTCAGAGTTTCTCTCCTGGGAAGACGGTCTGAATAAAGAAGAATTAGACGCTTTTAATAACATTATGGAGGAAAGGGCCAACATAGTTGAAGTGCTTTACGAAAAGGCTTTTAATAGAAAAGAGACGATTTTAACAGGGCAAGGTAATTCCTGGGAAGTAAAGATTCCGATAAATTATTTCTATAACCAACGAGAGAATAAGAGTGGCATAATAGAAACCGTATTTCATTCAAATGGGGAAACCCATCTAAAGTACCTAAAATCAGATGAAGAACTTCCTGATGTAACATCAATGAGCTGGTCTTATAAGAATTCCGTCTTGTCTTCGACAGTTGACGAGGGCTCACTCTTAACGCGTGAAGTGGGGGACGGATATTACAGAGTATCTCCAGGCCTTCCAAGTGAATTTAATCCCAACGACCCGGATAAAAACATTATTGTTAAAATTACTTGGGACAATGGGGAAACAGAGGAAATCATTTGCACGGATTCTCAGGCAAATTAAAATTAGGTACCAAATTAAATATCGGCCTAATTGTCGGTGTGGCAGTATATAAGCGCTTGAGGAAAAACTAAGATAACGCAGACGCAAGTCAAAAGGCGGCATATTTATGAATAGTAAAACGAAATGCATTCATAAATTTCACTGGGATTTAGGAGATTGGATTGGGGGTAGTTTTTGGCGTGAAAAAGAATGTGAGCAATGTGTAGCGCCTATCAAATTAGACAAACCGCACTTGGCCCTGGTCTGGCTTTATCAGTTAATCTGGCTTATTGCCTTATGGATGGTAGGTTCCAATTTTCAACTATGATTATTCTGACTCCGGTATGAAATTTTTAGCCTCCTTATTCTTTGTTGGATTCATGATTGTAATTTTGCCTGCGGTTAATATACTGATTTTGAACCATGGGACATATCATGAAACGCCGAGGAAAAGTTGATTTCTTATACTCTCAGGAGGATACCATGATGGCAAAGGCAAAGAGACCTATAAGAGTGGGTTAGAAGAAAGACTCGCAGCATGAAAAAAATAAAACCGTTAATTGTGTGTTTAACCCATTTTAATTACCGCATTTGCACACCAAGAAACAAAAATCGAAGAATTAGAAGCTCTAATTAAAATACTTGAGGATGATTCAGACAAACGGCACACGGGTTAGCAGTTTCAAAATCAAAGAGGATTTTGCTATGAAGACTAACAGAAAACAATATCCTATCTTCTTTTTAGTTATTGTGATTGCCTCAATTCTATGGATTGCCTCGGTGGATAGAAATGATGCAAGAACTCATGACATTTCTCAATTAGTTCCGTCAAAGTATGACTCTGTTATTACCAATGATTTTGTTGAAATAATCGGAGAGGAAGAGATTTCTCTCGGAAGTGAAAGCTTTAAAGTGATACTTCAAAATGGATCGGACCACATGCTATCTTTTGGAACGCTGTATGTTTTAGAAGTTCTTTACAATGAACAATGGTATAGAGTTCCTTACGCGGAGGAGGGTCCCTATTTATATACGCCGATATTATTGAGACTTGATCCACACAGTACCCGCGAATTCTGGGTAGGTTTGGTCGAATATGAACTTTATCCGGGAAAGTACCGCATTGTTAAAGATTTTTATTTCGGAATGCCTTTGCGAAAAGATGGCGAAGGCAGCAAAGAGATAATACTGGCTTCCTTCGAATTTAAATTATATTAAAATACCCTTTTCGGCCACTTGCGTTTGGGAGCCGTATGCCTACGGTTATCGTATCGATTAGGATCTGTGGAGAAGGAGAGAAATAATGAAGAACAGAAAAATTTTTATTGGGATGTTCGTCTTCCTGTTGCTTTTGGGGGTGGCAGGTTGCTCCGGTGAAAGGAGTAGCTCAGAAAACATTTTCTCTGCTGGACAATATTTTGTCGTTCTTCCCGAGTCTCTTGAGGGTCGGAGCGTTCCAAGCAACTCCAGCGGAAGCTCTAATATGGACAGTGATGGTATATTTTATAAAGGCGACAGTGAAGCCGGAGGTATAACCCTCCATATTCTCCCCGACGACATGTCTCTGCATAAACAAATATTTTTCGAACCCATGAGTAGCAGTAAAACGGAGAGAGAAACATTTACCCTTCGTGAGACCTTTGATTTTTCACCTCTTTATCCAAGCGAAGTGGTCGAAGCGGATTTATCTAAATTAGACACCCTTTGCCCTTCTTATGCCGCATCTCTGACGATGAAAGACGGCAGCGAGCAAACTCGCTTTTACTATGTCGCTTCAAACTACCACATTTATGACCTATGGTTTGATTTGAACTTTTTAAGTGAGGAGGAAGCTTATAAAGCCGCGCAATCTCTTTTCTTTGGAACAAACCGCGCCGACAGCCCGGATGGAAAGCACGCCGTTTCCTTTTACGATAGCGGAATGGAGCATCTTGCTTACTTTTGGGATCTGACTGGAGAAAATCCTGTCATGACAGAGAGTATGCCGGCCAGCGGGTTGCTACCGGACGGTGTTCCCGACTCTCCTCTCTGGTCGCCGGACAGCCAGAAGCTGGCCGTCGGTATATCCAATGAAAACATTCGCAGCTTCACATTTTTGACCGGGGCGCGCCCAACGGGGTTCCATACAGGAGCGGGGGACTTGATGAAGGTCTTTACCGATTCAGGATACAGTTTCGACTATGAACTTGCCGCAGATCCGGAAGCCGAATTGGTGCCGCTGGAATGGGGAAAGGATAGCGAAAGCCTTAAGTTTTCCTATGCCTGGACGGACAGCACAGGGGTGCGCAGAAGCGGCACTGCTTGGTACAGCTTGGCAGATCCGAGAGCTCCTATCAAAGATATAGATGAGGATCCGATCCAAAAATGACCCACACATGCAATGACCCGAATAATCTCATATCGATACCCCAGATGCTCTTCAAAGATCATCATCGTATTTGAGCAAAATCCCAAGTTGTGTGTGGATGCTATTGATAATTTCGTTGCAGCCGCAACGAAATTGTACCTTATTTGTGATTGGGCGTTAATTCCTCTTCTTTAATGCACACACTTCTCCGATTTTTGCTCACTTTCCGAGAATTTTTTAGAACTCATAAAAAACGTATTGACAAACAGATTGCAGGTGGTATAGTTAGTTACACAAGTAATTAACCAGTTAACAAATGAACTTGCAGGAAAGGAGATAAGATGAACTTACAGGACGAAAGACCGATCTTTGTGCAGATTGCCGAATATATCGAAGACGGTATCCTGTCCGGCGCATTTCCGGAGGATACGCAGATTCCTTCCACCACTGAGATCTCGGTCTGGTATAAGATAAATCCTGCCACTGCGCTGAAGGGGATCAATCTTCTGGTAGATGAGAACATCGTCTACAAGAAGCGCGGGCTTGGGATGTTTGTAAGTACCGGCGCGGCCGAGTCGATCCGAAGGAAAAGAAAAAAGGATTTCTTCGACAACTACATCGACAAGGTGGTCACTGAGGCAAAGAAATTAGGGCTAACGCAAGAGGAACTTGCTGCCATGATAGAAAGAGGGTATGACAGATGAAAGGGATTGAAGTAAGAAGTTTAGATAAGAATTACGGAGATGTCCGGGCACTTCGGAACGTAAGCCTTACCTTTGAAGAAAATAAGATTTACGGGCTGCTGGGAAGAAACGGGGCAGGAAAGACCACATTGCTCAATACCATAACAGGAAGGGTTTTCCCGGACAGCGGCGATGTACTGGTAGATGGTGAGGTTGCTCTGGAAAACGATAAAGCCCAGCAAAAAATATTTATGATGAGCGAGAAGAATTTTTACCCGGAAGGGATGAAAGTAAAGGATGCCATCAAATGGACCCGGGAGTTCTATCCTGGATTTGATGAGGAGTATTGCAGAAACCTGGCAGAGAAATTCGGACTGAACACAAAGAAGAAGATCAAAAGCCTGTCCACAGGCTACGGTTCTATATTCAAGCTGATCCTCACTCTGTCGGCCAACGCTCCCTACTTGTTCTTTGACGAACCTGTCCTGGGGCTTGACGCCAATCACAGAGACATGTTTTATCGGGCTCTGCTGGAGAAGTACAGCGATAAACCATTTACCGCAGTCATATCCACTCATCTCATCGAAGAGGTCGCCGGTGTGATAGAGGAAGTGGTCATCATTAAAAGGGGCGAGATCATCCGAAACCAGTCTGTTGAAGAGCTCCTGGAAACCGGTTGCACCGTGTCCGGTACCGCAGTTGCCGTAGACAGCGCTATCCAGGGTAAGACCGTCTTAGGAGAAGACAGCCTGGGTGGACTGAAAACCGCCTACCTGGCAGGCGAAATCGATTCGTCAACACTGCCGGCAGGCATTGAAATAGGGAAGATGGATCTGCAAAAACTCTTCATCCATCTGACCAATGAGTAAGGAGGCAGAAAAAATGAACATAAAAAGTGCTTTAAAATATCAAATTGCAGATGGTAGAGTTTCTATTCCTGTATTCTACCTTGTAATATTCTGCCTGATGGCGTTGATCCCTATATCGGCTTCAGGCATGGGGCCGGAGGATTCTATGAGTATAGGAGGATTCGAGATCGCAACGATAATCTTTCTGTTCGTTGTGGGTCTGAATTCCTTCCGTGAGACTTTCCGGATGATGGTACAAAACGGTGTTTCCAGAAAGACCATGTTTGTAAGCTTTCTTCTCCTGACACTGGTCTTGTCAGTGGGAATGTCCTGCATAAACGAAGTTCTTCTTTGGATCGGGAAAGCATTCACAGCAGGAAAGGGTAACATAACCTTTCAGAGTGTGTTTGAACAAATGTATGCGCCCCGCTATATGGGGAATCCAGACAGTATTCAAATGATCGCTGAGGGCTTGCTGTTTACCATATTAGCTTGTGCGGCTACAATGATGCTGGGCTACTTCATCACGATCATGTACTATCGGCTGAACAAAGTGGGCAAAATTGCTGTGTCCGTTGGCGTACCGGCGATCCTTATCATCGGGCTTCCCATTTTTGATGCGGTGGTAACTGGGGGAATAATCTACAGAGCTCTTGGGCAGCTGACCCTCTTTGCAATGGGAATACTGAGCGGTTATAATCCGTATTATGCCATGGTGTCCGCGCTGATTGCTTTTGCTGTGCTTGCCAGCCTTTCCTGGATGCTGGCCAGACGGGCTGTAGTTAAAGACTAGCTTGCATGGCCCTTTTATTAGTGGTATAATTCCTTCTTGTGTTCAGAGAATATTAGAGATCGAAGCATAAGGAGTAAGGGTTGACTGAGAATAAAATGGGAGTCATGTCAGAAGGTCGTCTGTTGTTGACAATGTCTGTACCGGCTATGTTATCCATGCTGATACAGGCATTTTATAATGTCATCGACAGCATTTTCGTTGCGCAGCTGGGCGAAGATGCCTTGACGGCTATCAGTCTGGTCTTTCCTGTGCAGATGTTGTTGATAGCGGTAGGAGTCGGTACAGGCGTAGGTATAAACTCTCTTATCGCAAGGAGATTGGGAGAGCGGGATATTGACAGCGCAAATGATGCGGCAACCCACGGTTTTATCCTGGCTGTAGGCAATTGGATCATCTTTGCCATCTTCGGATTGTTTTTTGTCAGATCCTTTCTGTCGGCATTTTCAGACAGCGCGGTGGTCATAGAATACGGTGTGCAATATCTCTCCATCATCACTGTGTTTTCACTCTTTCTGATGAT
>DCUA01000195.1:6149-6784 GCA_002329675.1 Firmicutes bacterium UBA1426
AACCTTATTACTATGACCCTCGGCTTGATACTCCTCTTCGGAAGAACTCATGATGTTTCCATCCGGTTCAATGGTTTCCGTATCAAAGCAAGAACTCTAAAGGATATATATATTGTGGGAGTCCCTGCGATTGCCATACAATCCATCGCCTCTGTCATGGTGGCAGGACTGAATGTGATTTTGATCGAGTATTCCCAAGCGGCAGTGGCAGTTCTGGGAGTCTATTTCCGCCTGCAGAACTTTGTATTTATGCCTGTCTTTGGAATGATGCAGGGGGCTATGCCCATCTTTGGATACAATTTCGGCGCAAAGAGGAAAGACCGCCTGGTGCGGTCCTTTAAGTGGACAACACTGTTCGCGGCTTCCCTGATGCTGGCAGGCACTGTCATCTTTCTGATCTTTCCCGCGGCTTTTATGGAGCTATTCAACGCTTCGGAAGAGATGATGGCCATCGGCGTAAGAGCACTGCGGGTTTTGAGCTTCTGTTTCGTTCCGGCGGCTTTTGGAATCACCAACTCTACCTTCTTTCAGGCCCTGGGTCACGGCTTGCTCAGCCTCCTGGTCTCCCTGTTGAGGCAGCTGATTCTGATCCTGCCTCTGGCATGGGTGCTGGGCCACTTTTTCGGCCTGGATGC
>DCUA01000114.1:0-4490 GCA_002329675.1 Firmicutes bacterium UBA1426
GAAGGCTTTTTTCAGTGACCTCCACACAACTTGAAATTTTGCACAAAGTTGGTTATCAATTAGCGTTTCACCCGTATTAGTCGAAATTTTGCCCGAAGAGGAAGGACGTTTTCTTGGACTGGTCAATAACCAGCAAGTCCAGGACTGTACTCAATAGGCCTCAGAAAAAAGAAATAATAAACAGCCACGGGGATCTGTTCTCCGTGGCTGTTCGTAGTAGCAGTCAGTGAATATTGACTATATGCTATTTGATCATGTTGTCAATGGAATCCATGACTTTATCCAGCATCTGCAGTGCTTCCTTCATCTCCTGCTCGGTGATGATCAGCGGCGGTGATACGTGGATCATGTTCTCATGAGCATAGGTGTAGAATCCTTCTGCCTTGAGCATGCCGAGGATCTTGGGCATGATGCCTTCCGGATCTTTGCCAAAGGGAACGATGGGTTCTCTGGTTGCCTTGTCCTTTACGAACTCAACGATGGAGAACAGTCCGATATAGCGTACATCTCCAACGCAGGCATGCTTAGCTTTCAGAGCTTCCAGTCCCTCGCCCAGGACCTTGCCGACCTTCAGGACATTATCGAAGACCTTGTCATCTCTGTAAGCATCGATTGCTGCGATCGCAACAGCACAGCCCATGGGATGAGCACTGTAGGTCAGGCCGCAGAACATCTTGTTGTCATCATAGAACTCAGCAATCTTCTTGGAAACGACAACGCCGCCCAGGGGAACATAACCGCAGGTTGAGCCTTTTGCGAATGTGATCAGATCAGGTTTTACATCCCAGTTCTGGAATGCGAACCACTTGCCTGTTCTGCCGAAACCGGCCATGACTTCGTCGCAGACCATGCAGATCCCGTACTTATCGCAGAGTGCTCTCACGCCTTCCAGATAGCCTTTGGGAGGAATGAGAACGCCGTTGGAACCAACAACCGTCTCTAAGAAAATGGCAGCTATGAGATCCGGACCCTCATAAAGGATCTGATTTTCCAGGAGCTCGAGGTAGAATGCTGTCACATCTTCTTCACTGTCGAATTTGCAGGCCTTTGGTGCTCTGTAGGGATATGGACCATCAAATTTGATAAATCCGGGGATACCAGGCTCGTTGATGAATCTTCTAGGCTCACCGGTCAGGTTGGCTGCACCATAGGTGGCACCGTGATAGGAACGGTACATGGAGAAGACCTTCCATTTTCCTGTATAAGCCTTAGCCAGCTTAATTGCGTTTTCGTTGGCTTCTGCACCGGCATTGGTGAAGAATACCTTTGCGCCTTCGAGGCCAGAGATCTCAACGATCTTTCTCGCTGCTTCCGTACGGACATCGCAGGAGAAGGAAGGGGCCAGGAACGGCAGTTTGTCTGCCTGATCTTTGATAGCCTGGATCAGTTTTTTGTTGCCATGTCCCAGGTTCATATTAACTAACTGAGCAGACATATCATAATATTTTTTACCATCCTCATCCCAGAAGTAGATGCCTTCCGCCTTAACGATGTTGGCGGGATTGACTTTTCTCTGGGCCGACCAGGAATATAGGTTATACTTTTTTCCCATTTCGACTACGTTTGACATTTTATTTCCTCCTTATATTCAGTAAACGCTTTCTTTAAGCAAAATCGCAACAACTTAGTAGGTTTTACCGTCAAACAACTCTTCATCTGTGGGTTGAGTGGACGGAATGGGGGTTGATACATAGGTGAAGTTCAGCAGATCTTTCCAGGTAGCATTGTGGGAGATGCTGTTGTGTCCCCAGGTACCGCAGCCCAGAGTCATGGACATAGGATAGCCGCAGGTCCATGCACCGCTGTTCACCAGAGATTGTGCCTGGTTCACGACCACTTTGCAGACCTTGACTCGCTCGCCCATAATATGAGCTTTTTCCATATCTGTGGTGTGGATACCGCAGCTATGTCCCAATCCCTGATAATTCAGGATGGCTTCCAATTGCTGCAATGCATCTTCAAAATCTTTGGCTCTTCTCAGCTCGGCAACGGGGGAGAGTTTCTCGCCTGTGAGCGGGAATTCATTTCCGAAACCGCGATTCTCTTCTACCATGATCATCTTTGTGCCTTCCGGAACCTTAACGCCGGCCAGCTCAGCAATCTCAGCAGCAGGTCTGGCTACGATGTGGCGATTGAGAACGTGGTCCTCCGGTGTGTTGGGCCATAATGTCTTAACGATCTTTTCTTTGTCTTCGGAATCTTCCTTGATCGTATAAGCACCTTTCTTAGCCATTGCTTCTACGAACTGGTCATAGCAGCTTTCAAATACGATGATGTTGTTTTCGGTGGAGCAGCTTGTTGCATTGTCAAAGGTCTTAGATGCAATAATTAAATCAGCTACCTTATCCAGGTCTGTGCTGCCATCCACAATAGTTACAACGTTTCCGGTTCCAACGCCGATGGTTGGGGTACCGGAGCTGTAGGCTGCGCGAACCATAGGAGTTCCGCCGGTAGCAAGTACAAAATCTACCTGCTTCATCAGCTCGCCTGAGGTTTCAATACTGACGTATTCTGCTTCAATGGGAATTACCAGATCTTCCGGTGCGCCGTACATTTTCAGGGTTTCCCGGATTCTTTCAGATACGAACATGTTGGTTTTTGCTGCCTTGGGGTGGGGAGCAAGAATGATGGCATTTCTGCCCTTGATAGCGGCTATGGACTTGAAAATCGGGGTGGCTTCTCCGTTTGTAACAGGAATGATAGCACCGATAACGCCCATAGGTCTGGCGTATTTACGGATACCGGTCTCTTCATTCACTTCTACAAGACCAACGGATTTCTGTCCCTTCATATCTCTGTATCCGCCCTTAACCTTGGTGTAGATTTTTGCTACTTTGTTAGCTGCGATACCCATGCCGGATTCGGCGACTAACATCTCAGCAGCCTGCTGTGCCCATTCCGGTCTCGTGGTCCGGTAGGCAATCGCAGCACAGAGTTCATCGACTTGCTCCTGGGTATAATTCTCGATTGCTTCTTGTGCGGCCCTTGCTCTTGCTACCAGATCGCTTACGTACTTTGCATAATCAATTGACATTACTAACTCCTCCTATCGAATACTGGTTGTGGAAAAGGGATGCCCTTTCCCAGACGAACAACTTTCCAAATAATAGTGTACGCAAAAATCATGCCGTTAACAAAAAATTATTAAATAAGACTTCACAAAGAATTGTTGAATACTGGACAAGCCTTGTATTTCAAAGGTTTGAGGTGTTGACGAACAGCAAGGGATTACGTTGAAGGAAACAGGCCCTTGCAATTAGCAGGAAAATTAGATACAATAATGAATCAAGAAGAAATTGTTAAAAAGTAGATAAGTTGACAGGGCGAAATCTCAACGCTCAACGGATGATACAATAATGAATCTTAAGATGCGATAATTAATCATCAAGATTTTCTAAGTCTGATCTCTGGTTCAGATGCATTCCATAAGAAAAAAAGAGGGGGATAAATGTGAAAAACTATAACAATGCGGAACAGTACGGAATGAATATAAATGATCTGCTGCCCATACTTAACAGTATAGGAGAAGCCATTTTTATCGATAATGCTGAGGGTTACGCTCTTTGGATCAATGAGGCAGGGGAAGAGATCTACCGCATCAAGAAGGAGGAAATCATCGGCAAGCATTGTTCCTATCTGGAGAATATGGGAATCTTCGAGCCTTCCGTTGCCCGAAAGGTAATTGAGAAAAAGGAAGTTGTCACCATACTCCATAAAAACAGGGACGGAAAGCAGCTACTGAGCACGGGCACCCCCATTTTTGATGAGCAGGGTCAACTTTCAAAAATTGTAACATCTTCGCATGATATAACCGAGTTGGTCGAACTGCAGAACAAACTGGAAAGCATACAGAGCGCCCTTCAGGACTATCGCGTGAGCGATGGATATACATATGAGGGGATCGTTGCCAACAGCCCGGCCATGTTTGGCGTGATCCAGATGGTGGAGCGCCTTGCATCGCTGGACACCACTGTTCTGATCACCGGAGAATCCGGTTCCGGTAAAGGGGTCATCGCAAAGCTCCTTCACGAAAAGGGTAACCGCAGAGACCATCCCTTCATCCAGATCAATTGCGGGGCGATCCCGGCAAACCTCCTGGAATCCGAGCTCTTCGGATATGATAGAGGAGCTTTCACCGGCTCCAGAAGAGAAGGAAAAAAGGGACTCTTTGAAGCCGCGAAAAACGGCACAGTGTTTTTAGATGAAATATCAGAGCTTCCTCTTAATATGCAGGTGAAGATCCTTCAGGTCATTCAGGAGAAAGCGATCCAAAGAGTAGGCGGGATCGAAAGCATACCTGTGGACGTACGCATCATCTCAGCGACCAATCGGGATCTGGAACAAATGGTCCGGGAAGGTCGCTTCCGGGAAGATCTCTTTTATCGACTCAACGTGGTGCCTATCTCAATTCCCGCTCTCAGGGACCGGCCCGAGGACATCGTTCCGATGATCCGGGCATTTCTGGAGGAAAACAACAAAAAGTTCAACGA
>DCUA01000114.1:4558-7774 GCA_002329675.1 Firmicutes bacterium UBA1426
ACCACTAAGGGGAATGTGATCGGCCTTGAAAACCTGCCCGGCTATATTTCTGAGAATGCCAGAAGTCCGGGTGAAATAAGCATTTCCCATAGAACAAGTCTCCAGGATACTCTGGATGCCGTAGAAAAGCAAATCCTTTCCGATGCACAGGCAAAGTACAAGACAACCCGTGAAATCGCAAAGGCCCTCGCCATCAGCCAGCCTACCGTGGTACGAAAGCTTGCAAAGCACGGACTGTAAATGTCGTGATATTGTTAATGCTGATCCGGTAATGCAATTTGGTCCTTTGCAGGAAAAATTGTAAAATGTCAAATTTATAGGATAAATGCAAGATTATACGAGAATGCTGTATGAATTGCTTGAATTTGTCATCTTTCAATGGTAAAATATGTAGTAACTATATTTACAAAGTTTGAAGGATCTGATCATTCGTCTAGCGGCTATTCACTTCAACATAAGATGAACAGAACGGGATAATGATGGTTACAACCTGTTGCAGGCTCTTCTTTAGAACCTGCACCGGGACAAAGAAAGGGGACGAACATGATGAGGAAGGTATTATCTATCGTATTAAGTCTCGCATTGGTGTTGGGATCAATGGGTATGGCATTCGGTGAAACAACAGAAGGCTCTGCATTCGCAGATATGCCGGACAACTGGTCAACAGCAGCACTGAACAAGGCTGTAGAGAACAAGCTGCTTTCCGGCTATGAGGAAGACGGCGTCAAGTTGATCAAAGCAGATAACCCACTGACTCGTGCCGAGATGGCTGCCATAGTGAACAGGGCATTCGCTTCTGTGGCAACAGCGGACATCAGCAAAGTTTCTGATGTTGATGCAACTGCCTGGTATGCC
Source organism: Firmicutes bacterium UBA1426 (assembly GCA_002329675.1). GTDB lineage: Bacteria > Bacillota > Clostridia > Peptostreptococcales > Anaerovoracaceae > UBA1426. The sequence continues at coordinate 5,414 of DCUA01000114.1, forward strand.
AAAGATATGGCCAAAGCAGTGAAGATGGGAACATTTGCACTAGACACCAAAATGCGTCCCGGCGATAAGATCACAAGACAAGAAGCCTTTGCCGTTCTGGCCAGAGCTTTCAAGCTCACCAGCGCGGATTCAGCTCATAAAGCATTGGATAAATTCTCAGATAAAGTTGACATTGCAAACTGGGCACTGAATGATCTGGACGGTCTGGCTGCCGCAGGTTATGTGCAGGGAAACGATGGGAAGCTGAACCCCAAAGCCAACATCACAAGAGCAGAATTTGCAGTGGTGATGGATAACTTAGTGAAGCAATATATCGATACAGCAGGAACCGTGACAGAAGTAGTTGCAGCAGGCAACGTCATGGTTCGTGTTCCCGGTGTGACCCTTCAGAATGTTACCGTTAAAGGTGACCTCATCATCGCCGATGGTGTAGGTGAAGGTGATGCGACCCTTGACAACGTAGTAGTAGAAGGCAGGACCTTGATCCGTGGTGGCGGTGAGAACTCCATCATCATCAAGGGCAACTCTGACCTGGGCAGAGTCATCGTTTCCAAGGTCGATGGCAAAGTACGCATTTTGGTGGAAGGCAATGCTGACGTTGAAATAATCTACGTAGATGACGGCTCCGACGACGTTATTGTAGTAGGAACTATCGGCACTCTTGAGGTGGCAGGCGATAACGTTACAGTTACTGCACTGGATGCTACCATAACAAATGGTATCGTCAGCGGTAACAATTCAAAGATCATTATATCTGGTAAGACCACCATTAAGAATGAGACTGTAACGGGCGACGGATCGGAAATTGAAGAAGAGGAAGCTGGCGGTGGCGGACTCCCCAGCGGTGGTGATGGAGTACCGACGCCGTCTATAGGCATCGCAAGTGTCACCGTGGAGGGCGATCCCTGCGTACCTGTAGACAACTTATATGCCATACCGGCTGATGCCGATAAAGATAATACTGCTATCACTGTAACTATAACAAATACAGCTGCAGTGAATTATACAGCAGAATTAACAATAATGAACGGAGAATCAAAGGTAGCCTATGCAAAAACTACAGGCATTAAGAAGTTGCATCTTGAGTTACTGAACAACGAACCAGTAAGCTTTGGTACCATAGGGTTGATGTTCGATCACGTTGGAACTGTAGATGCGGCATCATATTACTACGACGATACAGCTAACAAGGTGGAAGCCGGAGAGAATCCAACACAAGGGTTTTTCGAAGAATCCATCGAGGCAATGTTTAACCGTATGGGAGCGGGGGACACCTATACAGTTATTGTGAAGCTTACCCCGGCAGGTGGAAGCCCTGGTGAATTGTCATTTGATGTTACCAGAATATTGTCCGATTAATAATCTCTATAACATAAAAGGGCTATAGCCAATATGTAATACTTTGAATAGGGTAGGCAGTTCTGCCTACCCTATAAAATGGNNTCTTAACGGCCGGCATCCTGCTGGTTATTATCGCGGGGGCCGCGTTCTTTGGTTATCAGATGCTGTTCAACAACCTTGGAAATGATGAGAAAGCTGTCATAGACGATGAAGTGGAGAGGATTACACAAGCCATCATCGATGAAATTCTAAACAGCGATACTAATCAGAACCCGGGAGTTGCCGGAACAGAAACAGAAGAGGATGGGGATACTTCAACGGAAGGGATCCTCCCCCCGCCGAGTCAGAATGGAGAAGGATCCGGTGGCGTATCCCAGGCGAAAGAGGATGAAATTGCACGCGTGATCGCCACATATGAGAACGGTTTTGTAAAGCTTAAGAATGAAGGAGATGCAATACTGGACAGGCTGGTGGAAGAAATCAAAGCAGAGTATAAAGCCTTAAAAGCCTCCGGAGGAGGAAAGGTAGATCTTCTAAAGCTTGGTACCTCATATACCAACAAGGCCAAGGCCTATGAATCCGGATTGGATGCCAGTGTGACGTTGCTCCTTGCTAAAATGGGGGAAGACCTCAGATCTGCGGGCATGTCGGACACGGAAGTGAAAGACTATGTGAAACGTCTGGAAGCGGAATATGCGGAGATGAAAGAAAAGCGGCAGGATCTGATGTTCGATAAAGCAAAAGAGTACTTATAATATCAGGAGGTCCATTTTATATGGCAGATTTGGAATATACCCAGTATGGTGATCGGATGCTGGCTGAAGAAGGTTACAGTATACGGGAACTCATCGATATCGTACTGGCCCACATAAAGTTGATACTGATCATTACCATTGTAGCAGGGCTGCTGGCTTTTGCCGTCAGCCAGTTTTTTATTACTCCTCAGTATGAAGCCAGCGTGAAGCTCTTTGTGAACAACTCCAGAGCCGGGCAGGCGGATACTACGAGCATAAGCGATCT
>DCUA01000231.1 GCA_002329675.1 Firmicutes bacterium UBA1426
GGGATTTACAGGTACATTTTTCGCCAGGCACACCATCTTGAACATCCTCACAAAATATTGTGTATTCACCTCTGAAGAACTCCTCCTTGCAATGCGCCCATATCAGATAGCCGCTACAGAACGTATATTGTCCCGCATCATGATATCTACCAACTATAAAAAGATGGGAACTTTGGATGCGGGTGGATATATATGGCACACCACGGGCTCAGGCAAGACCCTGACGAGTTTCAAGACAGCACAGCTTGCCTCGCTCATGCCCTATATCGACAAGGTGCTATTTGTCGTGGACCGCAAGGACCTGGACTACCAGACCATGAAAGAATACGACCGTTTCGAGAAGGGAGCGGCAAACGGCAACACGTCAACGAGGGTGCTCCAAAGACAATTGGAGGACAGGAACGAAAAGGGAAGCCCGCACGAATATAAGATCATAGTCACTACGATCCAGAAGCTGGACATCTTTATACGAAAAAACAAGCAGCATGATGTCTATAAAAAGCATGTTGTCCTGATCTTCGACGAGTGCCACCGTTCGCAGTTCGGCGACATGCACCAAGGCATTGTCAAAAGCTTTAAGAATTACCATATATTTGGCTTTACCGGAACGCCTATATTTGCAGCAAATGCAGGTTCGGGAGGCGATCCGCTCCTTAAGACTACAGAGCAGGCTTTCGGCGAAAAGCTGCATACATATACCATTGTCGATGCCATCAACGACAGCAATGTCCTGCCCTTCAGGATAGACTTCATAAATACTATGAAGATGCCCGACAATATTGACGACAAAAAGATCTACGGCATCGACCGCGAAAAAGCATTGGCTGATCCCAGACGGGTAAGTGAGATAGTTTCATACGTACTGGATCACTTTGACCAGAAGACGAAAAGGAGCAGCTTTTATACTTTCACCGCAAAATGGGAAGAACCGGACAAGGATGACCGAAAGGGCAGGATAGAAAAGCGTGAGACAAGGCGGTTGGCGGGCTTCAACTCCATATTCGCAGCCGCGTCGATCCCGATGGCAATGAAGTATTATGCAGAGTTCAGGAAGCAGACAGAGGCAAAAAAGCGCAAGCTTGCCTTGGCGACGATCTTCAGCTTCAGTGCCAACGAGGAAGAGCCCGAAGGCCTGCTGCCCGATGAAGACTTCAACATTGAAAACCTCGACCAGAGTTCAAGGGATTTTCTTGATTCTGCTATAAGAGACTACAATGCCGTTTTTAACACAAATTACGATACATCTTCGGATAAATTTCAAAACTACTACAAAGACCTTTCACTTCGAATGAAAAACAGGGAGATAGATATCCTGGTCGTGGTCAACATGTTCCTGACCGGGTTTGACGCAACGACCCTGAACACTTTATGGGTAGACAAGAACCTGAGACAGCATGGGCTGATCCAGGCATTCTCTCGGACAAACCGCATCCTTAACAGCGTCAAGACATTTGGAAACATCGTCTGCTTCCGTGACCTGAAGGATGAGACAGACAAAGCGATCGCCCTCTTTGGCAACAAGGACGCAGGTGGAATCGTGCTTCTCAAGACATTCGATGAATACTACAACGGATATGAAGATGACAAAGGACATAAGCCTGGGTATGAGGAACTGATCAACGAGCTTGATGAGCAGTATCCGCTGGGCCAGCCCATTGTGGGAGAAGAATCCCAGAAGGAATTTATCCGCCTATACGGGGCCATCCTTCGACTGAGAAATATCCTTACATCTTTTGATGATTTTGACGGAAAGGAAATACTTTCAGAAAGGGACTTCCAGGACTATCAGAGCGTTTACATAGATATGTACCAGGAATTCAGAAAAAGCACAGGAGCAGACAAGGAAAGCATCAACGACGATATTGTTTTCGAGATAGAACTGATCCGGCAGATAGAGGTCAATATCGACTACATCCTCATGCTTGTTGCCAAATACCAGCAGTCCAACTGTAAGGACAAGACCATCCTCACGACCATCGACAAAGCCATCAATTCAAGCATTGAGCTCCGCAGCAAGAAAGAGCTCATAGAGCGTTTCATAGAACAGATCAACGTCTCATCAAAAGTAGACGATGACTGGCGTACGTTCCTGGACGAAAGCAAGGAAAAAGAGATCTCCGCACTGATAGAGGAAGAAAAGCTGAAGCCGGAAGAGACCCGCCGTTTCATTGCAAATGCACTGCGCGACGGAACGCTGAAGACGACCGGCACGGCAATTGACAAGATCATGCCCCCGGTATCAAGGTTCGGAGGCTCCCGCACGGAAAAGAAGCAAGGCATCATAGAAAAACTGCTGTTGTTCTTTGAGAGGTACCTGGGGCTGGTGTAGGTTGCATAAAATTATTGTTCAGATAGTTTAAAACAGGTGAAAAACCCGGTAATAAAGCTGCCATAGACAAGAACGGAATATCATGACACCGGAGGTAAAAAATGCCAGACATTCGAATAGAATCATTCCAAGGCTATTGTCCTACCCAAGATAAATGGGAGAAAGTTGAACAGGAATATTTCGATGTTACAACTATGGGTTCTAATCATCGCGAATACTTAAAAGGCCTTATGACTTGCCCTTACATATCTTTAAGAAATGGTACCTGCCAGATAAGTGAAGAGTGTCCAGTCCTGAACGGAGAATGGACGTCTGATAGTCCAGATGTATTTGTGGCACTGCAATTCAATGATCCTAAGAAAAATCGACGCAAAATTGTTGATGAAGTAATAAAACCGGTTTGCAGTGAAATGGGACTTAATGCTTTTATTGTTATGGATATTGAACATAACGATGTCGTGTATGATGTTATATTAAAATCAATTTCGAAAAGTCACTTTATAATAGCGGATCTTACTTATAACAATAACGGAGCTTACTACGAAGCCGGTTACGCCAAAGGACAGGGGAAAGAGGTTATTCATACCTGTTCTGAAGAGTGGTTTAAAACAGGTGGGGTCCATTTTGATGTTAACGCACTTAACCTTATTATTTATGATGATAATAATGACCTTGCGATTAAATTAAGAAAACGCATTCGTGAAACTGGAAATATTAAAGCAAAGTAGAATAAATAGGTGGTGTGAAAAGTATGAAGAATCGAGGGAAAAATATTGCCTTATTTCTTATGGACGGCTCGGCTACCGGTCGTATAAAGTGCACTCTCGCCAACTGGACAGGCATCGCATACAAAATTCCCAGAACTGAAATCGACAGCTGTCGGGAACGAAATGACCTCAAGCAAAGCGGTGTTTACTTTCTTTTCGGTACATCGGAAGAAACAGGCAAAAGCGTTGTCTAT
>DCUA01000137.1:0-1788 GCA_002329675.1 Firmicutes bacterium UBA1426
CAAGCTACTGCATTACCGCAGTATGTACCGCCAATGGTTCCGGGTGTTACGCCGTCCATGATTTCAGCACTTGTTACCACTGCGCTGAGAGGCATACCGCCGGCAATGGATTTCGCAAGTGTTATGATGTCCGGAGCTGCACCTGCTTCTTTCCAATAATCCGTTGCAAACATTCTTCCGGATCTTGCAAAGCCGGTCTGTACTTCGTCAGCTACCAGGAGGATACCCTTCTCGTCGCAAATCTTTCTAACAGCCTTAACCCACTCGATGGGAGCCGGTACGAAACCGCCTTCGCCCTGAACCGGTTCTACAACGATGGCAGCAACATATTCTGCAGGAGAAGCCTCAATAAATACATCTTCAAGCTTCTTTACATAGTAATCAACCGCTTCTGCCTCTGTCATGCAGCCGGGAGCTCTGTAAAGATACGGGAATTCCGCTCTGTAAATACCATCGGGGAAAGGTCCCATGCCAACTGCGTAGGCTTTTTTCGCGGTCATGGTCATGGTGAGTGCTGTTCTTCCGTGGAAAGCGCCCGTGAAAACGATGATGTTAGGCCTTCCCGTATAGCTTCTTGCAATCTTTACGGCATTTTCGTCTGCTTCGGCACCGCTGTTTACCAGCATGGTTTTTCTGGTCTCGCCTTTTACCGGTACGATGGCATTTAATTTTTCTGCCAGAGCAATATAGCCTTCATGGGTAATAATGTTCATCATTGCATGGAAATATTTTTCGCTCTGAGCTTTTACAGCCTCAACAGCCTTTTCGTTGCTGTAGCCGATATTCAGGACACCGACTCCACCGATCCAGTCCATGAGCACATTTCCGTCAACATCTTCAAACATGGCACCTTCGCCTCTTTCGATGACGCATGGATAGATGCATTTGATGGCATTAGGCATAGCTTTCGCACGTCTGTCAATGATGGCTTTCGCTTTGGGGCCTGGAAGTGGTGTAACAACTTTCGGTAATGCATTTCTTAACATTTGCGCTTTCCTCCTTATTTTTCATTCTGCAGGTTTAGCAGATTGCTTAGCTGATTATTTTATATGCAATTTTCATACCGACAAAAACATAACGCTAATGAATTTCCAGTTCGGCCAATTTCCGATAAAGGGTTGCCCTTGACAAGCCGAGTTCTTTGGCGACTTTATCTTTGGCGCTCCCGGAGCTTCCGTATTTTCTGAGTTTGTTGGATATGATCTCCCTCTCCAGATGCTTCATCTGCTCGCTCAGGGTCAAATTGTCATTTGCCAGGATCAAGCCCATATCTGACTTTAATAATCTGGCAGGCACTGCGTCCATACCGATCTGATCACCGAAGGCCATATTGACTCCGTACTCCACTGCATTTTCAAGCTCTCGCACGTTTCCAGGCCAGTCATAATCACGGTATGCGGACTCCACCGCAGGCGAAAAACTTGTTATACGTTTATTCATAAAAGTGTTGTATTTCTCAAGGAAATGATACATGAGCATCTTGATATCTTCCTTGCGTTCCCGAAGCGGCGGGATGTTGAGAGGGATGACGGAAAGACGATAATAAAGGTCTTCGCGGAAGGTACCATCTCTGATCATTTGTTCAAGATCTTTGTTTGTGGCAGCGATCACGCGGATATCCACAATGATGGTCTTGTTTCCCCCTACCCGCTCAAACCGCATATTCTGCAGGACGTGGAGGATTTTAACCTGAAGATGAAGAGGCATATCACCGATTTCATCGAGGAAGATAGTTCCTCCGTTTGCCAACTCGAACTTTCCTACTTTTCCCTTGTCGTTGGCACCGGT
>DCUA01000137.1:1868-2468 GCA_002329675.1 Firmicutes bacterium UBA1426
GTTCCGCTCTCGCCGGTGATCAGCACAGTGGAGTTGCCCCTGGCAGTGAGGAGGGACTGATTGATCGCCCTTCGGATAGGTTCGCTGTTTCCGATAATGTCATTAAAAGTGTATTTATAAGCCCTGTTGTTGATGTTGTAAACGAGCTTCTGAGCTTCCACAATGTCCCGGAAGGATATGACTGCGCCTGCGATTTCATTGTTCTGCATCATAGGTTTCGCTGTAACGATGAAGTGGAGCTTCCCTCGGTCGGTAGTGTATATTTCTTCGTTTTCCGTATAGCCGACTCCGGAACGCAGGACCTCTAAAGCGGGAGAACCGAGCATAAATTTGCTGATATGACTTCCGACAATATCTGATTTGGTTGAGTTGAAAAGTGATTCGGCCATGCTGTTGCAGCGGACAATGTAGCCTTTTTTATCTATCGCGAAAATCCCCTCATGGGTAGTTTCAAGAACAGTTGTAACCTCATTGACGAGCGTTTCACTGCTGTCCAGCGTTTCCTTCTGAGCGGCCTTAGCAGCCAATAAATCCGCCATCTTCTCAGCGAATCCTACCATGCGTCGCTTCTTATCCAGGAGGATGGATTTCTGCTTTTCA
>DCUA01000137.1:2496-2851 GCA_002329675.1 Firmicutes bacterium UBA1426
TCCTCTCCTTCGGGCACCACGCTGTCGTAATATTGATAATTTATCGCATCTTCGATATACTCTGTCACTCCAGTGCGCATTACTCTTGCATAGAGGAAATTGCCGTCTACTTTGCCGCCTTCCTCTTTCTGGCCGATCCTATCGTGATAAATAGCAGTACCTCCGATGATGGTGAGCTCGTTATCTACGATCTCGACTTCTACACCGACTGCAATGGCAATCGCCTCTGCCACCTGCTGTACGCTCGGAGCGATATCTCCTAATAGTGACATATTAGCCCCCTTAATATTCATAAAAAAACAATTTGTTAGTGTGAGATTTGATGCATAACTGTTATTAGCATACCACAGATTAA
>DCUA01000121.1 GCA_002329675.1 Firmicutes bacterium UBA1426
CACAATTTACTCGGCACTCTCGAATTGCCATCAAGGAGAATCTGGTATCGCTTTGCATAGGCCAGCATCTCAGCAAGGAGTGGTTCTGTTTCGATTTTTCCAAGCTCCACAAAGTCCTTAAAATTGACGTAGATTTTCTTCTGCTGCGGAATGGCCTGCTGCTTCACGCTCAAGTAATCCCGGATAAAGGCGCTTACATCATACTTCGTGCAGACCTCGATCTTGTTCCAGTATTTCTCGTAATAATCCTCCTGCTCCTTAGAAGGCAAGCCCATCAGTATGAAGTTCCTGATCTTATCACCTTCGCTGAGGTCAAGACCGGTCGAGTTCAGACTCTCAAAAATGAGCTGAGGATTGTCGTCCATATCCAGCCGAATATTTATAATTTCCAGACAGCAGATCGCATCGTAAAGCTGGTCGATGGTGATTTCCTGTTTCTGAATGCGGTCATAAAAATAATCATAGTTCACAGTCAGATTGGACTCGCGGATATGCTCCGTCGGATCAGAGAACAGCTTCCCGAAAGCCGTCTGGTCATTCTTTACCGGTTTGAGCTTGATACGGGTATCCTCCGGCTTCCACTTATCCACGAGGTATTCCTCGAAAATTCGCTGCTTCAGATTAGAGGTCTCCGGCACAATGACACCCTTATCAATCAAGTTATACATGGCAAGGAACAACAGCGATACTGTAGTAAGGCGCTGCTGGCCATCGATGATCAGGAACTCCTCATTATGCCCATCCGGATTATAGACGGAAACAAGACTCCCGAAAAAGTGACTCTTCCGGTGTCCTTTGATGATCTTTACGAGGTCATCATACAGCTGCTTGCAGTTCTCGGTCTTCCAGTCATAATTTCTCTGGTACACCGGGATGACAAACCGCTTGTCGGAGCCCTCCATATATTTAACGAATTTGCATTCCGAACCCTTCATATGTTGTTAGTCCTCCTTCTTAGCTCCGTATGGCGCTGGATCTTCAGCCACCATTGAAACCGGAGGCTCATAATCAAATGAATACACTTTTTCTGCGTCGGACTTAGGTGTTGTTGGCTTCTGATATGTTGCATTGAAAATCAAATCGAGTAACCAGTCCCTGAAAGACTGATTCCGGCGACTCCGGGTATCACCCTGATAAGCAGTATAATNNTAGTTCCATTCCACTGGACATATTACGGAGGATTGCCTCCCATGTAGCGCGTTCACTCTCATCGCGAGCATTCTGAATATCCGAGAACTGCATTGCATTCTGATAACGCTCGTCCTTCTTGACCTCTTCGGCGATTTCCTGAATTTGCTTCTTGATTTTGTCTTCATCTGTCCAGTCGCAGTTTCCCCACACATCATGGAACGATTCGAGGATATGAGTAAGCGTATCCAATTCAGGTACTGGAATGCCTATATCCGTCTGAACCGGCACAGGCTTCACCTCTGCATCCTCATTGGCCAGCGAGATTGACATGGTCTGCTGGGCAACAACTCGATAGCTATCAAGATCGACGCTTTCGATGATTTTCTTATAATCGTCATTTTCGTCTCCCACTTTCGGGAGTTTTGGCACGAGAAGTGTCAGGAAAATAGACAGTTTCTCCCAGTCCGGAGAACCATACGGTAATATGGACGACAGGAAATTATAAGTACGCACAAATCCCTTTGCACTCTTCTTGAACTCTACCTTGTCGTCATATTCTAAAGCCTTAAACAGCTCGACACACCTATCGATGATCGGATCAAGCTGTTCCCGATCTGCATTATTCAAGTAGAGCTCAACAAACGTGTTCACATCGTCATCGGAATAGACCTGCATGGGCTCCATGTTGTCAATCAGATCATTTAGTTTGTTTGCATCTGTCTCGCCGGAAAGAACCGTGGTCTTATAGTATCGCTCAAAGGATTTCTGAATATCAGCAGGATTGTTGATGAAGTCCAAAACAAAGGTATCTGTCTTGTACGGTGCACAACGATTCAAGCGCGAGAGCGTCTGTACTGCCTTAATGTCAAACAGTTTCTTATCCACATACATCGTCTGTAAAAGAGGCTCATCATATCCGGTCTGGAATTTGTCCGCTACGACCAGAATACGATATGGATCTTTACGGAATTCCTTCTCAATCTTGGCACTTGGAAATCCATTGATCTTTGCCTCGGTATATGTTTCACCATTATAGCGAGCTTCACCTGAGAAAGCGATCATCGGCTTGTACTGGCTTTTGCGCTCTTCCANNCTCTTTGAATTTGATGGGTGACTACCATTGCACGAGCCTTGCCCTTAATCTTCATCCGGACATTATTATAAAAATGCTCAACAATGATACCGGCCTTTTCCTCTATAGCATGAGGATCGCTTTCCACATAAGAACGCAGGATTTTATTTGCTCTCTTCTTATCGAAGAGCGGATCATCATTGACGGTCTTAATCAGGTGGTAGTAACTCTGATAAGGCGTATAGTATTTCAGGACATCAAGGATAAACTTCTCCTCGATTGCCTGCTTCATCGTATACACATCGTGTGGCTTAGCCCTTTTCGTTCCGTCCTCATTTAAGATCGGATTGCCGTTTTCATCAGTTATGATTTCACCAAACATTTCAAGGGTCTTATTTTTCGGTGTGGCCGTGAACGCAAAATAGCTTGCGTTCTGAGCCATTTTCTTGCCCTCGATGATTGTGTTGATCTTGTCCTCAAAATCGTCATCATCGGTATAAACATTGCCTGAAATAACAATGTTCATCTTTGCAGCGAGACTGCCGTTCTGGCTCGAATGCGCTTCGTCGATAATGATCGCGAAGGTGCGATTCTTATATGCTGTAGAAATATCGTTCAAGATGAACTGGAACTTGTGCACTATGGTAATGATGATCTTCTTACCCTCATCCAAAAGGGTATGCAAATCGGACGCAGACTTTGCCCAGCCTACTGTAGAGGAAACCTGCGTGAATTGCTTTATCGTATTTTTGATCTGCTTATCGAGGTTGATACGGTCGGTAACCACAATAACAGTATCAAAGATATTCTTACCGCCGTTTTGAAGCGTGACAAGCTGATGGGCGAGCCAAGCTATTGAATTCGACTTGCCACTGCCCGCGCTATGTTGAATAAGGTAACGCTGCCCGGCACCTTCCTTCTTGGCGCGGTCGAGAAGCATCGTTACAGCCTTCAGCTGATGGTACCTTGGGAATATTTGTTTATACGAAGTCTTCCCTGTATCCTCGTCCTTATCCGCAACAATCTGTACATAGTTTTCCAGAATCTTAGAGAACTCACTCTTCGTCAGTATATCTTTCCAAAGGTAATCCGTCTTGATTCCACTCGGATTTGGAGGATTACCTGCGCCATCCTCAAAACCTTTGTTGAATGGCATGAAATATGAGTCGTCCTTCTTCAGTTCGGTACACATCATGATTTCGTTATCATCAACAGCGAAATGCACAATGCAGCGCTTAAAGCTGAACAACTTCTCCGCAGGGTCTCTATCCGTTTTATACTGCTTGACCGCATCAGCAGTATTCTGCAGAGTGAACTGGTTCTTCAGCTCCATTGTGATAATCGGAAGGCCATTCAGGAAAATGCAGAGGTCAAGCGCAAGGCGGCCATATTCCTTGGAATACTGCAGCTGACGAGTCACGCTAAAAATGTTCTCGTCATATAGCTCTTGCGCACGCTGGTTTCCCTTGCTCGGCAACACCTGATAGAACTCCAGTGTCTTATTCTTATATTTAAAACCTTTTCTGAGTATCTCAATAACACCTTGGTCAGAAAGCTTCCGACTGAGCCTCTCCAGAAACTTCTTCTTTTCTGCCGGTGTATCGAGTATACGCAGCTCCGCTAAATCTCGTGGCTGTGTGCTTTGCAAATAGCGAAACAAACGCTCCTCATCAATCGCATACTCCTGATTGTAGTCAGCATTTGTCCCTTGCTCATAACCGTTTTCGTTAACAAGCCAGTTAACGATGAGAGTCTCGAAGCCATTTTCCTTGGTGTTACTTGGCATTATTCATCGACCTCCTCGTCTTCATTTTCTGCATCCTCTGAATCTTCATCCAATATTTCGTCCGCCATATCTTCATATGTAGGTATTGAAACACCTCTAACATCTACTTTACCTGTGACCACGTCAAAAATTGTACGTGTTTTCAGCTCCTGAATTAAAGAAATTTCTTTTTTAACATTTTCAATAGCATCATCAATTCGCTTGCAGATATTATCCAAATAATCGGCGATCGCTATCTGTTCATCCATCGGGACAACCGGCAGATCAATTTTTGCAAAATTCGCATACCGAAGTGCCTGTCCATCTCTCACAAGATCAGAAGTCCCTCGCAAAGCTTTGATGTATTCCGGAGATTTCAAAAACNNCAGCATTACATAGGCAGAACTGATTTTTCCACTATAATCACTGTACTCAATACCACCTTGAAAACTTCGCATACTAATGACAAAATCGCCCTTTTCGACATGCTTAAGAATATCTTCACCCGTAAATACAACGGTCACTCGGCGGCCTTCTTGCTCCATAAACCATTTTTGTGGAACGACTCCGTATTTTTGAGATGCTGTTAATTGTTCATCTTCCGGTTTAGCCTTCTCTTTTCTCAGAAAGAACAATCTCTTGCTTGGAAGCATATCCCAATCTTCTGGGATTTCATTTAACCATGTTGAACCGCTCTTTTTAAGAATGCTCCCCTTTATTCCTTTTGTAACAGCTGTGTTAATCGCAATAACTCTGAGTTCCTTGAGCTTCCTGATTTCCTGATTTNNTTCCAGTCAAGAAATCTAACGATTTGATCTTGTTCATCAATGGGAGGGAAGACTACCTGATAATTTACAAGATCCGCAGCGGATAGAGTTTGGCGCACCCCCGCTCCAAGGCCATTAAAAATATTTCTTTTATACCAATCGAAGTACTGATAATAAAAATAGCGCAAATTCAGCTTCGTTCTCGGTCTGAGCCTAATGTATGCAGAGCTCATTATTCCACGTTCCCAAACTATGCCAACACGGCTGGTTGAAATGTTCTCTAAATCGATGAGCTTAAACACAAGCTCATCCTTATCGAACAATTGGTATGTGGCATAATCTGCTGGCGCAAGACCGATGGGATGATCCACATCATTTCTAATAACGCCCCGAAGCGTTAATGAAAGGACGTTCGTTTCTTTCCCATCCTTGTTGATCTCTTTAGGGTTATCAAAATACCGTTTTGCTTTATCACAATCCCAGTGTGATGGCATCTCTGCGTTCCATCTTATACCTGTTGGGACGTAGCCCTCGTATGTTTTCATCATTCGAAATCCTCCATTATTCCGGCAAGAACTCCGTCTGATTCCTTCTCAAGTGCCTTTAAATCTTTGATAATATCTTCTACAGGCCTTAATTCCACGGGCTTGTAAAAATACTTCGTAAAGCTAAGTTCATATCCGATAGAGGCCGATTTTTCATCGATCCACGCATCAGGTATATATGGCTTTATCTCTTTCTCCAAGAAGCCTTTTATTCCGCCATCATAAAGCATCGGTATCTGCTCGCTGTCTTTGAGGTTCTTATCAGGCTCCATGTTGCCCTTGGAATCAAGAACCGGCTCTGCGTCCTCAGAAATGTAAGTCAAGTAATCTCTTAACAGTTTCTTCCGTTTTGCCGTTAGCTTAATGCCTTCATCCTTTGCAATAGCCTCGATTCTATCCATAAAAGAATTGAAACTATTTCCAACGTTGTCCTTCTCTTCATCCAGATATCTTCTGACAACCTTCACAAGGTCATCATCTTTCCCCTCTATCAATAGCATATCGAGTTTTTCTTCTTTCAAGTCAACTTTTAATCTTAAAGGCCGCTGAACATCCACAGCATAATAACCAAACTCTTCATTCGGAAAAACCATACTGAATTTTGGATCTGCATCTCTGTAGGCAAGATAGAGTTCGACAATTCTTCGCCGAATTTCCGGGGTGATTTCGCTATTTTTTTCACCAATGTTTTTCTTAAGCAGCGACTTCATTGACGTCGCGTCGATAAGCTGAACCGTCCCTTTTCGTTTCTCGTCTTTTTTATTTGTGAGAATCCACAAAAAGGTTCCAATGTCCGTGTTATAAAACATCTTTTCTGGCAATGCGACAATAGCTTCCAGCAGGTCATTTTCAATAATGTATCTGCGTAGATTGCTCGCGCCGCTTCCCGCGTTACCATTAAAGAGGGATGAGCTATTGTGTACCTCTATAATTCGACTTCCAAGTGAGGTCTTCTGTTTCATCTTGCTAATGTTGTTTGCAAGGAACAGCATCTGAGGATCACCAATATCAGGCAGCAAGGTATACTCCGGGTTACCATCATAGTCAATAATAAAACGCGGATCGGTAATCTCGTCTTTCTTAATATCTCCCCACGCCTTAAGTTCTGCCTTCCACGAGGTACCGAAGGGCGGATTTGAAAGCATGAAGTCAAACTCATCCTTCGGGAAGCCATCGTTAGAGATGGTGGAGCCGAAAAAGATATTATTGACCTGCGTGCCCTCGCCCTTAAGCAGCATATCCGCACAGGCGATGGCATATGTTTCGTCAAAGTTCTCCTGACCGAAAAGATTGATGGAGACCTTCTTGCCACGACGCTCAGCGAGATTCTGAATACAGGACTCGCCGACAGTGAGCATGCCTCCCGTGCCACACGCTCCGTCATAAATTCTATATGTGGTGCTCTGAATCTTATCCTGAATCGGGATAAAGGCAAGGTCGGCCATGAGCTCGATAATGTCACGCGGCGTAAAGTGGCGTCCGGCGTCTGTCACATTTGTCTGCTCATTGAACATACGGATAACCTCTTCAAACAGGGTACCCATTGTATGATTATCAAGTGCCTCCAATTTTTCAGAGCCGTCCTCATTTAGAACAGGCTTATTGCTGAGGTTGATGCTCGGATCGACAAATTTCTCGATAAGCAATCCAAGCCTATCCTGCTCGGAAAGGCGCGGAATCTGATCCCGGAAATGAAACTTATTAATGATCTCCTGTACATTTTTGGAAAAACCATCGAGGTAGTCGATGAAGTCCTTCCGGAGCTGCTGTTGATTCGTTCTGGACTTCAAGTCACGCAGCGTGAAGTCAGACTTGTTCACAAAGGCCTGTCCAGCTATTCCGCAGAGCGCGGGATCAATATCGACAGTGACTCCGTCCTTCTCGAATTTCTTCTTTGCCGCTACCACTTCATCGTGCTTCAGCTCCAAGACCGCATCAAAACGGCGGATGACCAGCATCGGAAGAATGACCTTCCTGTAGTCGCCCACATCATATACATCTACAAGGCAATCGTTAGCGATTCCCCAGATAAAGGATTTCAATGCGTTATACGTTGACTGATTCATATTTAAAAAACTCCTTGTCTGTTTATTGTCTTTGCCATTCATTTATTCCACATCCTTCGAATCATCGGGCACCATTTCCATGATGTCTCCGACATCACAGTTCAGGGCAGCACAAATCTTCGACAGGATTTCAGTACTGACGTTTTCATCCTTGCCAAGTTTCGCAAGTGTTGTTGTGCTGATCCCGCTGGCAGCTCTTAAGTCCTTTTTCTTCATATTTTTATCAATTAGTAATTTCCATAATTTCTTATAGCTGACTGCCATGTATTCTCCTCCTAACCATTAGAGTCCTATCGGCAAAAGACGCCTTATAAATTATAACACATCAGGCGAGAGATTTCAACCTGATTTCAGATTAAAAATTTGCATTTGCGCATTAAATATCTCGCGTACCGCAATAAAAATACTTCCACTTCTTAGACGGTCGAACGCGGAAGGTCTGGGAAATAGCCCATGTTCACTGTACTACTGTAGATTTCCTCGCCTGCTTTTTGCTAAGGGCATGTGCCACCGTTTAAAGAAAATTTACATTTGAGCCCTTGACTTCGTTGAAGCAACTGTGTATACTTAGTGTAGTATTTAAGCGAACACGCTTACATACTACGAAAGGAGGATCGTCATGGAAAACAAATTCGGAGAATTTGTAAAAGCCAAAAGGCAGGAGAAAGAAATCAGCCTGCGAAAGCTTGCCGAGGAGCTGGGCATTGTCCCTGCTTACATGAGCGATATTGAAAAAGGAAGGAGGTATCCGCCAGACAAAGACAAAATCTATAAAATCGCTGAGGTGCTGGGTCTCAACGAAGATGACACAAATACGCTATTCGACTACGCTGCCCTCTCAAGAGATAACGGCGTATCTCCTGATCTATCTGACTATGTGATGGGTGTCGGCAATCTCCGCACTGCTCTTCGTAAAGCGCGTGACATCAATGCCGGTGAGGATGATTGGCAGAAAATTATTGACATGCTGGAAAATCAGGAAAAAAACGGAGGCAACACGTAATTTGCGGTACTATGACTACAGCAAAACCCAGCTCGAAAATGAGGCGGACAGCCTGAACGAGTCTTTTGACAAAGAACGCCTTATCCGGCCTAAGAAAATTGATGTATATGACGTGGTGGATTTTATCCACTGCACGCCAGACTGGTTTTACTTGTCACCGGATCAGTCGATTCTTGGAATGACAGCCTACAACAACGGCTACTACTATGCTTGGATTCCCATCAATGAAGCCGACGAGACTCCGCCAGACAACATCGTATTCAATGGGATGTTTCCCAAAAAGACTCCTGTCGAAAAGGGAACTATCATCATTGATCGGAGTATCAACGAGGGCGACAATCGCGGAATCGAGAACTTCAGCTGCATTCATGAATGCTTCCATCAGAAGCTTCATACACGCTGCTTTATGAATCGGTCAGCAAATTACCAGCACTTCTGCCAGAAGAAAGCCTTCCGCGCAGAGACCGGAGACAGGTCAAACATGTCCGCTATCGAGGTCATTGAATACCAAGCCAATTACTGCGCTGCTGCATTCCTGATGCCACGGGAGGCAGCCACAGCTGAATTTCTTAAGACAATGGGCTTACGTTCATCACCGCCTGCACCACTTCCGAAAACCTACGATGTCGATCAGGCAATTTCTGAACTGGCCGAGAAATTCAGTGTCAACTACACACCCATGAAATACCGGCTTCAGGAATTAAAACTGGTATCCAGAGAGGAACTATCTCTCGACGAATATTTTTGTTAGCACGGGAATGTGCTCTCACAGGTGCATTCCCATATTTTTTACCATAGGTGTAGTAAATCAGCGAACACGCTTATATACTACAAGAAAGGAGGGAAGGCATGAACAAGCCGCTCAAATGTCCCGTTTGTGGAAAGAGAGCCTGCGATGTATCAGATATTCCGAAGGAAAAGCTGTACATCGAGCTCAAGTGTCCTAACTGCAATCACATCGTAAAAATCCTTTGCGATGAGTCAGCAGTAAAGGAATCCTCCCACAACCGTATTGCTGCTTACGCAATGCAGGCAGGAATGTAACAACTGAATCGAAAACTTAATACGCAAAGCATACCGAGCAACGGAGTCGAGATGAACTACCAAATGGCCGGATGACTTTGAAACA
>DCUA01000067.1:0-341 GCA_002329675.1 Firmicutes bacterium UBA1426
ACCACTGTGTTAGCCACTTACTTTATATCAACCGGAATTCCGGTTTCTATTGACTTAAAGCATGCTTCTATCACCTTAATTGCAGTAATTGCGTTTTCTGTATCCACAATATAAGGCTGATTCATCAGGGTCGCAGTCACGAAATGCTGCAGTTCTTCTTTCAGATTTCCCATTATATTCCCGTTGTACTCCGGCCAGTTCAGGATATCAGGATAATATACATCTTCCTTTGTGATAACAGACACTCCCTGATCCATTACATCAACATAGCCCACACCGTCAACCCCGACGATTTCGGCATAGGTATTAATGCCCAGCGCTTTATTTTCAGGCAACGCCCA
>DCUA01000067.1:397-1432 GCA_002329675.1 Firmicutes bacterium UBA1426
CCCGGCATAACAACACATCATTTCTATGTCGTGAATACCAATGAAATAAAAGATGGATACCTTGCCTCCCAGACGCCTTCCATTGGTCCTCGGATTTGTCCTCCGGAAGAACATATGGATCACATCGCCGATCAATCCCTGCTCAACAGCTTCTCTCACTTTTACATATCTCGGATCAAAATGAAGCAGATGTGCAACCATTAGTCTGACGCCGTTTTCTTCTGCTGCTGCAACGATATCCCAGGCATCAGCAGCTGTTTCAGAGAGAGGTTTCTCTATAAGAAGATGCAAACCTTTTTTCGCCGCATAAATTGCGATCTCCTTATGAAAAGGATCCGGGGTGCAGATGCATACAGCATCCAAATCACCCGCATTACATAAGTCCCTGTAATCCGTGTAATGTTTACATCCATACTTCTCTGCAATGTCATTGGAAAGAGCCCCATTTACATCAGCTACAGAAATCAACTCTGCATTAGGAATCTCACTGAGTATGCGTGCGTGCAAACTCCCGATCAAACCAAGACCGATAACACCAACCCGTAAACTTTCCACTGTAATTCCTCCTCATCAAATTAGAAAGGCTATCTTACTAAGCAACGCTCCGAGTTTGTAAACAAAATTGTATATATCTAAGAATATTCTGTCAAGTCAGGCCTTATGAGGTTTACTCCGGGCTTATACGGTGAAAAAGGTCGTTGATTTCTTTGAAACCCTTTAATTATCAATGCTTTTACTTGCAGAAATAATGATGGTAAACACGTTTTATCAACTTCGCCTACTAATATATTTACCTCATATAAATAATTTTGTTGACTTAATATAAGAAGAGGCTTATTATTTAGGCAGGTTGATAATATCAAATTACATACTCGCGAAACCTATGGGAGGGCTGAATATGAGCGATCACAGGCAATCGACAAAAGACAGCAAGGTATTTCTCAGGGCATCGTCATCCATTAGCAGTTCAACAGTAAAATCTATACATCAGCGAATCATTCTGGAGTCCATCTATAAAAAGCAGTCTACATCGCG
>DCUA01000067.1:1455-1597 GCA_002329675.1 Firmicutes bacterium UBA1426
ATCGTTGAGGAATATGGAGAAGGGGAGGTTAAGAAAAGCGGAGGCCGTAAACCCAGATTGATTCGTTTTAATAAGGATCATAAGTTTATTATTGCTATCGATTTAAATTATAAGGATCCTATTTTTGTAATAGGTAATCTGA
>DCUA01000067.1:1700-3378 GCA_002329675.1 Firmicutes bacterium UBA1426
AAAAGAGCTCTCTTTCGCCAATCCTCAGTTTAAAGAATGGTTTGATCTGGACCTTCCGCAACTTCTCTCGGAGGAGTTTAAGGTAAATATTTTAGTAAAAAATGACGTAAATATGGCAGCATACGGAGAGCTGTGTTATGGAGCCGGCAGAAGCTCTCAAAACATTCTTTACGTGAGTTGCGGAAGCGGAATTGGTGCAGGTCTCATTCTGGATTCAAAGCTCTTTGAGGGCCGATTCAACTCTGCGGGGGAGATCTTCAACAACGTAGACCCGGCAAAGCTCGCCGCAGGCACCACTTTGGAAAAGAGTGTTTATATTGATTCCTTACTCAGCAGAATGCATGGAAACATTAAAAATAAAAGTGCCCAGACACCCGAAAAGAACATACCTGATTTTGAAGATATTATAATGGCTTACCACGATAAGAATCCATATTTGATGAAACATCTGGAGGATATCGGTATCGAACTGGGCTGCACCATATTAAAT
Source organism: Firmicutes bacterium UBA1426 (assembly GCA_002329675.1). Lineage (GTDB taxonomy): Bacteria > Bacillota > Clostridia > Peptostreptococcales > Anaerovoracaceae > UBA1426. The sequence continues at coordinate 2,191 of DCUA01000067.1, forward strand.
ATTGTTAATCTACTCTCCGTAGACACAGTTATAATGGGCGGCGAGTACGTAATATTTTATGATACATTCATCGAACAGATCAAGAAAATTACAGATTCCCACAGTTTGTTTACTCCCAGGATATTGAAGTCAGAGCTGGGACGCTATGCAGGGATCATGGGTCTCTTCGCCTTTTCCCGGGAACATTATTTCGATCTGCTGGTTGAAAGTATCCGGTGAAAACAGACCACTTGTCTCATTATTCGTCAGGCTGTCTATGCCAGCTCTTTTATAATGGCAGTGACCCCTGCCCTGGCATTGATTTCAAAAGCGAGTGAGGGTTGTTCCTCCTTGGTATAGGATGTCCGCCAGCGCTTTCTTTGTGCTTCGATTATTTCCTCGATCGACAGGCCCTTTTTATGAAGTGACAGGGTGATATCTTTGTACTCATCAGCCGCCGACCTGCACAGATCCCAGTATCCCGCCACTGCACTGTCCTCAATCAATAGATAGTGGGGGGAATATATGTGCTTTGCATTTATAGCCCTGCTGATTTCAATGGAATCCACTACCTCTTGGTAACTCGTCAGGATAGAAGGATGCATCTTACCGTTTCCTTCATAGACTCCCGTGCTTTCGCTTGCAAAGAGTATGCTTTCCTCTTCGATGAAGTACGTGAGGGAGCAGTTGGTATGGCCTTTGGTTTCATAGACGCGGATCGTTCGGTCTCCCAGAGAAATCACATCTCCGTTGCCCACCACTTTGTCGATCCGAAGATCCTCGTCGTTATATTCCGGTGCCGGAGCATCCGGACCCATATATCTTTTCGCTGCATTTTCCGCGAGATTTCTGATTCTCTTCAACGCCCCCGGCCTTTCCAGGACCTGCTTTCCATAGGCAGCTCCGAAAACCTTGAGGTCGGGCCACTCCTGCCTAAGATAGGGAATGCCCCCCAGGTGGTCGTAGTGGGTGTGAGACAGCAGCACATAATCCAGAGATTTTCCCTGCAGTGCCTCCTTTATGTTATCTACCAGGCGTTCGGCGCAGTAGGCCATACCTGCATCATAGACTGCGGTCTTTTCCGAACCCTTTATTAACAGAACCTCTCCGCCGGCTCCTCCTGTCACTCTTTGTATATCAATAGTCATAACTATAGGTCTCCTGTTGTAATTAATTTGCGAAAAGTCTATCCTTCTTCAGAGCAATCTT
>DCUA01000067.1:3435-4930 GCA_002329675.1 Firmicutes bacterium UBA1426
AATCTGTGCAAATTTTCAAGTAGTGCGGTGTTATTTGTAATATTTTAACAATATATACTGCACTAATTGAAATTTTGCACATAAATAGCCGATTTCCTCCATCTATTCATGCACAAGTTGAAATTTTGCACACTTTCCATTAGTCTTCCATTAAATCTGTTATCTTAACAGGGCTGCGCCTATGATCCCTGCATCGTTTCCCATCTCTGCTGCCACTATCTTATGCGTATAATGGAAAAAGGACTTCTCTTTTACTCTTTGGCGCAGGGGTTCTAAAAGAAACTCCCCGGCATGGCTCACACCCCCGCCCAGAACCATTACCTCAGGATCCAGCAGCACGGCGTAAGATGACAGGGCGGTGCTCAACTGATCCACATACCGGTCAAATATGTCCATTGCAGTCGGATCGCCGGTCTTTGCAGCATCTATTACTACCTTTCCATCCACTCTGTCCATTTGCCCCCGGGCAAGGCTGCCGATCATACTAGAAGGAGACTCGGAAAGGGCTTTCTTTCCTTGTTCTTCCAGCCACGTTGCCGAGCACAGGGTTTCTACACAGCCTCTGTTTCCACAGGTGCAGAGAGGCCCTTGCCTATCGATGCACATATGCCCCAGCTCCACTCCATGTCCAAGACCGCCTTCAAAGACTTCTCCGCAGAGTATGAGACCTCCTCCCACACCGGTTCCTAAGGTCAGCAAAACCCCTGTTCGGCATCCCCGAAGCGCACCCATTCGAAACTCTGCCAGGGTAGCTGTGTTGGCATCGTTGTCCAAAAAAACAGGCGTCGCCGGAAATCGCTCTCCGACGGCCGCCCTCATGGGTACATCATAAAATCCTAAGTTATGTGCGCTGATAACCGTACCTTTGGATACGTTAATACTTCCGGGAATTCCAATACCAATGGATGCCAGATCGTCCGTTGTACTGCCGGTTTCCTGCAGGAGCTCATAGACAAGGTCTTCCATGATCTTCACCGTTTCCGTATAGGGTCTTCCCTTCGGAAAAGGTTGCTTTCGTCTGGCTACAATACGGTTCTGCTCATCCACTGCTCCCACATCGATATTCGTTCCACCGATATCAAAACCTATCCGCAGCATTCTACATCCTTTATCTGTTTTTGAGCTTCTCCACTGCTTGTACGATATTTTCCGCCTTGAGATCATAGGCTGCCAGCAGTTCGTCGGGCTTTCCGGACTGGCCGAAAACATCTTGTATTCCAACGAATTCCATGGGAACAGGGTGATGTTTCACTACTACTTCCGCAACGGCGCTGCCGAGGCCTCCCAGAACGGTGTGTTCTTCTGCCGTGACTATGCCCTTCGTTTCTTTGGAAGCCTTAATAATCGCATCCAAGTCGATGGGCTTAATGGTGTGCATATCTAAGACGCGAACAGACAGCCCCTCCCCGGCTAATATATCCGCCGCTTTCAGGGCTTCATTGACCATGATGCCTGTTGCGATAATGGTATAGTCAGATCCTTCCCGAAGCGTAAC
>DCUA01000067.1:4970-5517 GCA_002329675.1 Firmicutes bacterium UBA1426
GATACGCCATCGGAGGGGTTTAACACCGTCATTCCGGGAATAGAGCGCATCAGTGCCATATCCTCTATAGCCTGGTGACTGCCTCCGTCCTCCCCTACCGTTACCCCTGCATGGGTTGCGCATATTTTTACATTTGCGTGGGTATAGCCGATGCTGTTTCGGATGATCTCAAAGGCTCTTCCTGCAGCAAACATCGCAAAGGTACTGGCAAACACCGTTTTTCCGGANNNNAAAAACCGTTCCGGAAATTCCTTCGCAAATACCTTTGTCATCGTAGAACCGGAGAGGTCCGCATCCAGGACAACGATGTTTTCATTCTCTGCGCCCAGTGCTGCCAGAGTGTTTCCGTATGCCTGTCTTGTCGCCATTTTTTCAGCCATTACCACTCACCTCCCAGTTCGTCTATCGCTTTTTTGTACTGTTCTTCGTTGGGGGCTTTGCCATGCCAGCCGTAATCGTTTTCCATGAAGGACACTCCTTTGCCTTTTGCTGTTCTGGCAATGATGGCAAAGGGTTTGTTTTTACACGTCCTGGCTTCGGCAAAAGC
>DCUA01000067.1:5547-6118 GCA_002329675.1 Firmicutes bacterium UBA1426
ATCTGAAGTCCGTTCCAATCGATGATAATGGTCAGGTTGTCCAGCTTAAAATGTGCCGCTGCCATAAAGGCTTCCCACACCAGGCCTTCCTGAAGCTCTCCGTCACCCATCAGAACATAGATCCTGCCCGGATCGTTATCCAGCTTGTTCGCCAGCGCCATGCCCACAGCTGCGGAAATCCCCTGACCCAGAGATCCGGTAGACATTTCCACGCCGGGGACCTTTTTCATATCCGGATGTCCCTGAAGCTTACTGCCCATCTTACGGAACGTAAGGAGATCTTCTTTTGGAAAAAAGCCTCTTTCCGCCAATGTGGAATAAATACCGGGAGAAGCATGCCCTTTTGAAAGGACAAACTTATCTCTTCCCGGCATTTTCGGATTCTTCGGGTCGATGTTCATTTCATTGAAGTACAGCACCGTCAGAATTTCTGCAGCGGACAGGGATCCACCGGGGTGACCGGAGCCTGCGCTATAGACTGCCTTAATGATGCCGATGCGGATGTCGTTGGCCTTTTTCTTTAAGGCCTCATAATCTAATCCCATGATCCTTCCTCTTTCTTGTGTTATTA
>DCUA01000191.1:0-278 GCA_002329675.1 Firmicutes bacterium UBA1426
TTGTGAAGGATCAGATCGCTATCCAACTCCCTTTTTAATAGAGTACGAAACAGGGGATCCGGCAGCGATAGAAGACTATTGATCCCGGCCAGGCACTCATCCAGCTTCACGCGATCAAAACGCAGACGCTTCAACAGCGGAGCGGGTTGGTTTTCCGCCTGGGCTCTCGCCAGATCCTTTTCATTAGCAGCGAAGATCTTATCCGCTTCAGCCTCCAATGCGGCCGCGATCGCCGAGAGAGCCCGGTTTCGCAGATCTAAGGAAAGGGCAGCCATACG
>DCUA01000191.1:319-1514 GCA_002329675.1 Firmicutes bacterium UBA1426
TTCTATCGTGCACACAGCAGGTTGCGGTTTTCTTCTCCAAAGTCTTCTTCTCCTCACATCTGTGGGCGGGTCCAGAAAGTTAGTGATGGGCTCCGGCCCTTGCAGGACCGTGCGCTTCACATAGAGAGATCCATCCTTTCTCGTATGGGTACGCCAGGACACGAGACTGATATTACCGCAGATCAGCTCCAGGCAGGTCATGCCTCGGGGATGGATGCAACAACCCACATTAAAATACGCTGGTTCCCCCTCCCTGGGGAATTTCGCCCGATGAGTGTGACCACAGATGAGCATGATATTGTGATCTGTATTCCAGTAGTTATAATTCTTTTCTACCTTGTGGCGCCTTGTTCTGCTCTTTGAAGGACTGGCTGCGTATTTGACCCCAAGAATATGCATGAACCGCCAGAAGTATCGAATCATAAAGAAGGAGAAAAACCAAAGCTGGTCATTGATGAAGTCCCCCTGATGGCCGTGGACTACAAAAATCTCCTGACCCGTATCTCTATGCTTCAAAATGATGGCTTCATGGACATTGATATTGGGGAAGAGATCCTCCTGAGACTCCGAAAAATCGTCTTCCGTATAAAAGAGGTTTTCCTCCACATATTTTCGGTTTTTCAGCTGGAGATTGTGGTTGCCGAAGAGCATATAGAGCCGGCCTGCCCGGTGAAACTTCTTCAGAATTTCAAAAGTGGTCACATGGGCGGTGTAAATGTGCTTGAACCGGGGCTGCTCTAAAAGCTCGTCTCCGTCACCTACCTCCACATAAGTACAACCGTTCTGATAATAGAAATCGATGGCGTGGTCGTAAATGTGCCGATTTCTGCCGAACTCGTCGGACAGGCTGTCATCACCTCTGTGAACGTCTCCGAAGAAGACTATTTTTGAATTATCATCAAAAGGTACGGGAAAGGCATCCCGGAATACCTGATCAAGTCTGCGATTTGTATACATATCAATCCCTCATTTGTATCTGCTATTATACCATAACTCCTTCAAGTATCACTCTTAAACTACTTCTTGCATAACTCTTAAGATGTTTCTAGCATCACTCTTAAACTGCTTCCAGTATCAATTTCAAAATAATCCTTACGGCCTTATTGACTTCCGCATAATTCATTGTACCCTTTTCTCGCAGAATTAAAAAACCGCTTTCATAAGATGGGTATCTATGCAGCTGGCTGAAATCCGC
>DCUA01000191.1:1600-2024 GCA_002329675.1 Firmicutes bacterium UBA1426
ATGGTCATGCTCTTGACATAAGCCCGCTTACTGCCGCAGGCTACGGTAAAACCTTCGTAAAAGAGGATTCTGTGGAGGTCAAGTTTTTCCAGGATCCTCAAAATAGAGGCCAGCTGGATCAGATCGTCCCTGTTGTGCAGAAGCACCTTATCCCTTGCTGCCTGTGAGCCGCTGCGAAGGTATTCCTCATAGAGCGCAACGCTTTCTCCCCCTGATATCTCATCCTGCCGGAGAGGGGAAAGCCCTAAAAAGACCTCGATGCTCTTCTGCTTCAGGTTGGGCAGGATCTCCCTCATTTTAGAATAATAGTGCAGGACCCGGTACAGATCAAAGGATTGCATATGATCAAGCGGATAGTCCAGTCCTCTGCGCCGAAAACGTTGCCTCATAAAGGGAAGGTCGAAACTGCTGCCATTGTATGTAA
>DCUA01000191.1:2094-4049 GCA_002329675.1 Firmicutes bacterium UBA1426
TTCAGTACGGCGGGGATCAAGGCCGGTTGTCTCGATATCCATGACACATGCCTTAAGACCACCGAAATATTCATCGTAGATTTTTGAATGATAGGGTCGAATATATGCTACATTTCTTATTGCTTCCACAATGCGTTCTCTCTTCTTCTTTCGTTTTCTCTATATTATCATAAGAAGCCTGCAAGGAAAAACAAAACAAACTGCAGGGGANNGAGGTTATCAGGGGGATAACCACAGCATCATTATAGGTTAATTCGTCAAAAAAAGCAACCCTTCGACAAAAAGAACTACATCTGAATCTTTCCCGGGATAAATAAGACAATAGAAGAGAATTCTCTGTCGAATTAATTTTATGAAGAAGCGAGTAATTATGTCGGGTTTCGACAGGGCCTCTAAAGTAAAATGTGGTAAATCAATTCGCAACATACAGATATTTATCGAAGGAGGAAACAAGGATGGAAGTCTTAAAAGTATCAGCAAGGTCAAATCCCAACTCCGTGGCAGGTGCTTTAGCAGGTGTGCTGAGAGAACGAGGAGGAGCAGAGATCCAGGCCATCGGTGCCGGTGCACTGAACCAGGCGGTAAAGGCGGTGGCGATCGCCCGGGGGTTCGTGGCCCCAAGCGGCATGGACCTGGTCTGTGTCCCGGCTTTCACAGATATCCAAATAGAAGGAGAGGAGAGGACAGCAATAAAATTGATCATCGAACCCAGATAAATTGATGTACATAAAAAGGTGGAGAACAATTTCACCTTTTTCATGTTGAAACGGTTTATGAAACCACAGTGCCATATAATCTGTGTTACCGAATGGTTCTTTAAAGCAATAAAGCAGCGACGTCAACACTCTTAATGTTTTCATTAAGAGTGTACAAATATTACTTATAGTCTATTGATTGAATAGGCAGGTGTGAAATGACTGAACAAATTACTCAAGATAAAATTAAAGAAAGCCTTTCCTTTTTCGAGAATATGTATGATGCGGTAAGACTTGTCGATCCGTTGCAAAAGCGTGTCCTGGAATGCAAAAGAAACGGAAAAAGTAATCTTGATGAAGAATGCATTTCCAGCTGGGGAGAGGAAATGATCACGGATGACTCCATCGCAGTAAGAGCATATCATGAAAAAAAGAGCTTTATTAAACTCGTGCAGAGGCCGGAAGGGACTGTCACGGTAGCCGCTATTCCATTGAGAAATCAAGACAGGCCGCTTATCCTGGAATTTATTCTCGATGCAGCAAATGTTCAAATCGTCAGCGCCCCGCAGAACTGCGAAGATTGGAAGGCAGTAAAGGATGCTCTGGCCGATGCCAACGGTATGGCGATCCAGGACGGACTGACCTCCCTCTATAACAGGTATTACTTCGATGAACGTCTGCCTCGTGATATTAGTGAAGCAGTGGCAAAGAATGCACCGCTCTCCGTTATTTTTATTGACGCAGACGATCTGAAGATAATAAATGATACGCTGGGACATATAGCCGGCGACCTGGCATTAAAAGAGATCGGAGCTGCAATACAGAGAAATATACGGCTGGACCACGATTGGGCAGCGAGGTACGGGGGAGATGAATTCTTCGTCAGCTTGCATCATACCCCTTACGACAAAGCTTTTCGAGTGGCCGAAAGGATACGGGAAGAGGTAGAGAAAATCACGATTGCGGTTCCGGAAGGGAGCATTCGCCTTTCCGCATCACTTGGTGTGCATACATTAAATGGATCTGTACTTACAACGGATGAGCTTATCAGTCTGGTCGATCAGAAGATGTACCATGCGAAGAAAAACGGAAAGAATCGCACTGTTGGCAATGGCCCTGATGTCTATATAAATGAAGCCAAGATGTCATCCACATGTCCTTTAGCGAGGGATTTTCCCTACAGCTCTCAAAAAAACACGATTGAAAGTGAAGGGAGGAATGCGTAGGTTGTCTGAATTGTGTCAATAACTTATGAAAATG
>DCUA01000198.1:0-3012 GCA_002329675.1 Firmicutes bacterium UBA1426
AGCATTCCTGTAATAAATGTGATGGACTTTGAAAATTAAAAAGCCTCCTGATATGATTAAGGTATCGAATCAAAATCATATAAAAACCAGGAGGCGAAAGAATATGTTAAAGTCACAAGTTGAAAAGGTTATGGCGATTAATCCGAAAATAATGATTGTAGGTATTGATATCGCCAAGAAAACACACTGGGCACGGGTATTAAATTATGCAGGATTAGAAATCACCAAGCCCTTCTCGTTCCATAATACCAAAGAAGACTTCATCCGTACAGTAGTGAAATTGGAGAATTTGAAGCAGGAAAAGGGACTGGAAGAAATTATCGTTGGCATGGAGCCTACAGGGCACTATTGGAAAGGCTTAGCGTGGTTTTTGAAGCAAAATGGGATACCGGTGGTGATGGTAAATCCATATCATGTGAAGAAGGCCAAGGAACTTGATGACAACACGCAGACTAAGAGTGACCGCAAGGATGCGTTTGTAATAGCTAAGCTTGTGAAAGATGGCAGATACAGCAAAGTATATCTACCCGAAGGCGTATATGCGGAGTTGAGAGTTTTGAGCAACACTCGCAGCCAAATAAGGGCCAAGTTAAATGCCGTGAAGAATATGCTGGTAGCGATTCTGGACGAGTATTTTCCGGAGTTTGTAAAGGTCTTTAAGAATCTTGAGGGAAAGCTTGCCACACATGCGCTGTACCACTTCCCGTTCCCGCAGCAGGTTATTGAGCTGGGGCTGGATGGAATGGTGTTTGAATTCAAGAAGGCTGTAAAGAAAGGAGCGTGCCTGAAACGGGCAAAGAAGTTGCTTGGTGCAGCGGAAGAGTCCATAGGGGTCACAGCAGGCACTGAATCTGCCAGGATAAGGATTCGGTCATGTCTGGATGAGATAGAGTTCCTACGCAAGCATATGGCAAATATCGAGGCTGAAATGGAGAAAAAGCTTGAGGAAACTGGTATTGCCCAGTACATCGTCAGTTTTCCGGGGATAGGCGTAGTGACAGCGGCAGGTATCCTGGGAGAGATAGGGGATCCAAAGAGGTTTGAGAGTTGGGAGCAAGTAAGGAAATATGCGGGATTCAATCTTGTAGAAGACAGCTCCGGGGAGAGGAAAGGCAAGACCGTTATATCAAAAAGGGGTCGGTCTATGTTACGGAATATCCTTTACCAGGCGGCGCTGGTGATGGTGGCTAAAAATAAAGAAATGAAGCTCTTATACCACTATTTGATGGATAGAAAAGAAAACCCATTATGCAAGAAGCAAGCATTAGTAGTAATTTCGATAAAGATCATCAAGGTTATCTTGGCCTTGGTGAATAAGGGACAGATGTATGATGCAGAAAAGGTATTAGGCGAGTACAGAATCACGCAAATAAAGGCTGCGTAGGCCTTTAAATAAGTTTATAAAGCTTGGATGGGGCTTAGCTAGGAAAACCTCCATTAGGGCATGACCCTGTGTACGAGCATGAATGCAGCCCCATCTATCCCCATAAGGCTGTACGAAGGAATGTAAGGGCTGATGACCCAGTGAGAAATGATAGGGTATGCCAGGGGATAAAGGTTGCGGCCGGAGGCCGCCCGCAGCGCTGCGGGCACTGCTACGCAGCAGATTCGGGCAGGTCTTTGTAGTAATACTGAAAAAAGGTCTTTGGAGCGGCCTCTGAAGAGCTCTAGGAGTTGCTGTTCTTAAGATAGATTTGATAGTTTTGAAATTCTATGAGAACCAAAGCTATTAAAAGAAAATTTAAGATTTATTGAGATAGGAGTTATATGATGAAAAAATGGACAATACTAGCAGCAGCGATACTTTTGGGAATTATATTTCAAACCACCGCGGTAAATGCAGAAGGCTATATGTACTATATGTATGGGAAAAATGAAATTGATTTATCTTATGAAAAAGATTGCTACTTGCAGCAGGAGAGCCCTGACTGGGAGCTGATGAAGAAAAGGTCCAAAGTAAAAGGGATCTATATGACCGGATATACTGTTGCCATGACCGAAAAGTTCAACAAGTTGATTGACCTGATAAAAACTACTGAATTAAATGCCGTGGTAATTGACGTGAAGGATGACAACGGATTGATGACTTACTCCAGCGACCTTCCTGATGTGAGTTTTACGGGAGCAAACAAAAAAGTACGCATAAAGGACATAGATGCGGTAATGAAGATACTGCGTGACAACAATATATATTCCATAGCCAGGATAGTTACTTTCAAGGATAGGATAGCCGGAGACAAATATGCCAATCTTGCCGTAAAGAATACCAGCGGCGGGATATGGAGGGACCGGCACGGAATGTCCTGGCTGAATCCATACAACAGAGATTCATGGGATTATTTGGTTGACATTGCAGAAGAAGCTGCAGCAAAAGGTTTTAATGAGATACAATTTGATTATGTAAGGTTTCCTACCGACGGCAACGTAAAGATTATCGACTACGGCACCAGTGCTGCAGGTAAGTCCAAAGCAGGGGCAATTGCGGAATTTTTGTCCTACGGAAGGGAAAGGCTGAGCAAAATGGGAGTTGTGGTATCAGCTGATGTTTTCGGGCTGGTTACAACTGCCACGGACGATATGCGAATTGGCCAGCACCTGGAGTCAATAGCCAAAAGTGTTGACGTAATATGTCCCATGGTTTACCCGTCCCATTACGGGAAAGGAAGCTACGGAGTGGCAGAGCCGGATTTTGAACCCTATAAGATAGTTAACCGAAGCATGTCCGTTGCACAGGGAAGGATAGATGCTATGAAGGATGTAAGGAGGAAGGCGATATTAAGACCGTGGCTTCAGGATTTTACAGCTACATATCTTGATAGATATAAAAGATATGGTCCTGCCGAAGTACGAGCTCAGATAGACGCGACTTATGATGCAGGTCAGGAAGAATGGCTTCTGTGGAATGCAGGCAATGTATTTACTTCAGGAGCATTGCTCAAGGAATAGAGCAAAGAGAATAGCGGGTGGTACAGTCTGACGTTTCTCCTGTATCACTCTTTTTTTCTTTTTGTC
>DCUA01000198.1:3061-3296 GCA_002329675.1 Firmicutes bacterium UBA1426
GTACGCAGCAAGATACAAAATACAGTCCGGAGGTGGTGATTTACTGTGTTAACAGACAATGCCGTTAAAGTATTGGAAAAGCGTTATCTTAAAAAGGATGAAAGCGGAAAGCCAGTTGAGACCCCTGAGAATATGTTCAGGAGAGTTGCGAGCACAATAGCGGCTGCTGATAGTTTTTATGACAGTTCAGCAGATGTTGCGGAAACAGAAGAAAAGTTTTATAAGCTTATGAGCA
>DCUA01000198.1:3329-4427 GCA_002329675.1 Firmicutes bacterium UBA1426
GGCCAGTTATCAGCATGCTTTGTGCTTCCTGTTGAGGATTCCATGGAGGGTATTTTTGATGCTATCAAAAATGCTGCAATGATACATAAAAGCGGCGGGGGCACAGGCTTCAGCTTCAGCCGTTTAAGAAGAAAGGGTTCGGCTGTGGCAACTACCGGCGGTGTAGCATCAGGGCCCATAAGCTTTATGAAGGTGTTCAATGCCGCCACCGAAGCTGTGAAGCAGGGGGGAACCAGAAGAGGTGCCAACATGGGTATCCTTCGGGTGGATCATCCGGACATAATTGAATTCATACAGTGCAAAAAGGATAACAGCGATATAACCAATTTCAATATAAGTATTGCCATTACTGAAAAATTCATGGAAGCTGCAGAAAAGGGCGAAGATTATGAGCTTATTGACCCTGCGACCGGGAAACCTGCCGGGAAACTTAATGCAAAAGAGGTTTATGACCTTATAGTAGATATGGCTTGGAACAACGGAGAACCGGGAATCATATTCCTTGACAGGATAAACAGGGATAATGTGGTACCCAAGCTGGGAGAGATCGAGAGCACCAATCCGTGCATAACAGGAGACTCATGGGTTCTGACCCGAAAAGGCCCTGTTCAGGTTAGAGATATTTTAGGCAGGCAGGTACAGCTTGCACTAAACGGTTCATATTCCATGTCGGATGAAAAGGGATTCTTCAGAACCGGCATAAAAAATATAATCAGGGTTTGTACAGACCGGGGTTATGAACTGAAGCTGACAAAGGACCATTTGATAAGAACAGCAGCGAATATGACACGATTTAGAATTGATGAGGAATGGAAGGCGGCAGGGGATCTCAGCCCCGGAGACAGAATCATTCTGTCCAACAACAGAGGTATAAGATGGGAAGGAAAAGGAAGCTTTGATGAAGGATATCTGTTAGGTGTGCTTATAGGGGATGGGACACTTAAAAAAGAGAGAGGAATAATCTCCGTATGGGGCAGCGATGAAGAGGCAGTATCCTTAATGAAAGCAGCAGGTGAAGCTGCCTGTACATTGCCTCATAGAAGCGACTTCAGAGGATTTCAAACAGTAATAAGCGACAGGGAAGAAAACAGGATGAAG
>DCUA01000066.1 GCA_002329675.1 Firmicutes bacterium UBA1426
GCAGCCCAGGAGGAGTCCCGCTCAATATCGGAGAATATGAAGTGGTCGCTTCGCAAGCATGCCGAGCAGGGCATCAGGCACTTGGGAAGCAATCGCATCCTCGGATACAATGAGGTCGATGGGATGCTTGTCCCAAACCAGGATGCTTGGATCGTCAGGGTGATCTTCGAGGACTATGCTGCGGGTTTGTACCCCATAGAGATCCAGCGTCATCTGGAGGACCTCGGAGCTGCAAATTCCACGACCAAGCGGATTCCCGGATCAGGGAACATGAGGAAGGTACTCTCCAACGAGGTGTATGTGGGCGACCGGATGATCCAGAAAGGTCCGGTGAGGGACCTGATCACCAAGCAACCGGATTTCTCCAAGCCCTATACCAGCTACTATCTCACAGACGACCATGAGCCGATTGTGGACCGGCAGTTGTTCGAGCAGGTGAAGGCGCGACTCGAATCGGTTGATCAGGAGCGCAAGGCCGGCATCTACCGGAACTCGCAATCACATTACCTGTATGGATTGGTATACTGCAGTGAGTGTGGTCTACCATACAGGAAAGGAGATGGTTCCGAGTACAAGGGTACCGAATATGATTATCTGGTGTGTAGCTGTAGAAAGCGCAGGGACAGGAATCAGCGCACTTGCACCAACCGTTCGATCAGAGTCGATCAGCTTCTGAAGGCCCTTTCAAAGACTCTCGGATTGCCATGGCGATCGGTTGAGGAATTCGATTCCGATGCCTTGGTTAATGCGGTGGAGAGGGTGGTTATCAAACCTGATGATATCGATGTGGTGATGAAGTATCGGCAGGTGGCGAATGGTTGACCGTTATGTTTGTAATCAGGAATATAATGCACAGATCTCACTTTGATGGGAAGATTTTGTCCCTGTTGAAGCAGTCGCTTTTAGTGTATAATGTGAGGTATCCTTATGTAATGGACACCGATGTCAATGTCCATTACAGTAGATTCACGGTAAAATGCAATGATTGTGTTAATGCGGCTGGTTGCTGAACAGAAGAAAGATATCTAGGTAGAAAATATTACCTGTTGCACTAGATGAATAATGAAATTATTGCTCTCAAGTGAGGGAGAAACATATGAAACTGAGTATAAAGAACTTCGGACCGATAACTAGCGGATTCGTTAAAGAAGAATTTATGGAAATAGCGGATTTCACAATGATAATTGGTCCGCAAGGTTCGGGCAAAAGTACAATAGCAAAAGTATTATCAACATTGATGTGGATTGAGAAGGCTCTCGTAAGGGGGGATTTTACAGAAAAAGAATTGAAACTTCCTGGACGTTTTAGGGCACGCTTTGACTTTCATAATATCAAATCCTATTTTTCTGATGACTCAATGATGGAATATATCGGTTCCATGTATCACATCGTATATCACGGAGAATCGAAGCTTCAGGTGGAGCGGGTGACAAGCTCTGAACGAACTTCCATTCCAAAAATAATGTATGTTCCTTCGGAGCGGAATTTTATTAGCGTGCTTCCAAAACCGAGTCTGATAAGTGAGCTTCCGGAGTCTTTTGCATCGTTTTTAGATGAATATGATCAAGCAAGAAAGGATTTGAATGGAGATCTTAAATTGCCCGTCAATGATGTATTTTTCTCTTATGATAGACTGAATGATATATCGTGGGTGAAGAGGCACAATAATAAAACAAGACTTTCCCAAGCTGCCAGTGGCTTTCAGTCCCTGATTCCGTTGTTTCTGGTAAGCGCTTATCTGGCAGAACAGTATACATCAAAGAAGCAATCTATGGGAAAGGACATCACATCTAGGTTAAGCGCCAACATGGGCTTGTCAAATGAGGATCTGACGAGAATCCGTAATGAGATGCAGGAATTACTTGCGAAAAAGCCAAATGACACCAGGCTGGTTAATATGTTCAACAGCCTCTTAGCTTCACGGATCCCTTCGTATTTCATTAACATCGTTGAAGAGCCGGAGCAAAATCTTTTTCCTGACACACAGATCAGGATGCTGTTCTCTTTGTTGTCCTATAGAAATCTAAATGAGAAAAATAAACTTATCGTCACCACGCATAGCCCGTATCTGCTGAATGCGGTCTCCCTCGCAGTTGCTTCGAAAAATGTGTATGGCAAGCAGAACCTGTCCTCAAATTCGCGAAAAGTATTGGAGAGCATTGTTCCTAAGGAAGCTGTCATCGCCCCTGATCAATTGCGTATCTATAAAACCGACGAAAAGGGTACCATCTCGTTATTGGAAAATATTGATGGGATTCCATCGGATGAGAACTACCTCAATGATATCCTTGGGAGTTTCAATGATGATTTCGGACGTATTCTGGAAATGGGTGACGAATAGATGCCAGGGATCAATTTTTTTGAATACGCTCGAGATGAGCATGTTGTAGAAGGGATTTCTTCATTTGGCATATGTGATGACCCGGGTGAACTCCCTGCTTTCTTCTCGTATAACAGAAATGATCATACTTGGGTCGCTACGGTTTCAAACCCTGAGCGGAAGCGGATACAGTTCTTGCCTGTCGATAAACACATTCCTATGATACGCCAAGATGGAACGGAAGCAAAGCGATGCGACGTAATGCTTTTAACATATCCAATACATAAAAAGGAAACAATTGTTTTCATCGAACTGAAAGATGCCAGGAATGCAGATATTAATCATGCGATTGAGCAATTGAAAGGAACAATAGAAGCGTTTTCAGAATACCATCGACTGGAACCTTATAGGAAGCGTCTTGCATATGTTGCGAACCGAAGGCGTCCACTTGCAAACAGGGCGCATACCAGTGATATACAAAAATTTCGAAGTGATTATAGAATTACGCTGAAATTTGCTTCAGAAATAATCTTCGAATAGCATATGAGCGTCAAGGATTTGTCAAGAATTGACATGTCTCTATTTTTTTTCCATTGTTAAAAGGGGAAGAGCCATGGAGTTGGTAAAGAAGAACGGAGAAGCGATCAACTGTTGGCAGGATTGGGAGCGTCCCAAAAAAGACTATCAATGGAAGGAAGGACGAAGTGCCATGGAGGTTGCCAAGTCATGGTTCCGACAGTCGGTCGACGCCCCTCCTGAAGAGATAGTCCAACTACTCTTCAACCATTTCCAGCAAAATATCGAGTTTATTAAGGTCGTTCCGGAATTGGTCACCCCGTTACCCGAGAGAGGGGAAGGGCGAAATCACGACGTTGCATGTACCTGCATGATCGGTAAACGAACAGCAACGCTCTGTATTGAAGGAAAGACAGATGAGTCTTTCGGAGAGCAAACGGTAGCCCAATACTATCAACTGATGGAACACCGTCGGAGAGCAGGAGTTTCTACCCGTGTTCCCGAAAGGATTGAGAAGTTGGTCTCCATGCTGCCGATTCCCCGCGCTGAGGTTCCTTCCTGCGCTGTTGCAGACAACGGATACCAGTTGGTCACCGCTTTGGTGGGAACCGCCTTGCAGGCAAAGATTGATCATTCGGAGCTGGCGATTCTGTTAATACATGAATTCCATACTGACGGTCTGGATCCTCAAAAAATTCAGAAGAACATCCAAGACTATTCTCAGTTCGTCAAAAAGCTCACTAGCCTTCCCTTTGAGGATGGGGCAAATGGGAAATTGTTTGGACCTATCGAAGTGGATGGGATTGCTTGTTTCATTGGACGAGTAGTTGTTTGAACCTCTAGCAAGAGAAGTACGTCACTGGGATTCACATCACAAAGTTTTAGAGGGTGAGGTGATGCGTGCTGGTTACTAGTGCAATGAGACTTTACCATCTGCTGGTCAAGATGGTCGAGAGCATCTCCTTGTAATACTATAGTGAGTGTGGTCACCTGATGAGTACCGATGATATCTTTAGAAGCGCTAGTTATCCCGGAAGCTACCCCGGAAGTCTGGATATGATGACGACAGCATCCCGATGAGGAGGCCGAAATAATCCGGTTTTCACTAAAAACTGTACTTTCATCACGGTGGTGAAAGTGCCTGAATGAGTGAAGAGATGATCAGCGCGCTCGCATGTTCTCTTGATCGATGGTTGGCTATCATGAGATAACGATCCTGGATTTAGTTTCTTATTACAAACTCGATCTACACATCGAAATTAGCGTGCTAAGGAGATTGGAACATATCATGGTAAGCACATCAGTAGATATTGAATTTCGAGTTGATGCCCAGTTGAAGAGTGAATATGAAAAGGCCTGCACAGAACTTGGATTGACAACTACCGAGGCTTTCACCATGTTCGCCACGAAGGTAGCCAGGGAGAAGCGTATCCCTTTTGAGGTGGCCGTCGATCCATTCTACAGCGAGCAGAACATGGCAAGACTCAAGAATTCTATTGCCCAGATGGAATCGACCGGAGGCACTATCCACGAGGTGGATGTACGTGATTAAGGCATGGACGGACGATGCTTGGCAGGATTTCGAATACTGGACAAAGCAGGTAAGAAAATCTTGAAGCCATTTCTTCCGCTTCCCATAATCCTAACTTGAAACAAAGATCAAGAATTAAGTGCCTTATTTCAAGATAGGGCTGCTACAGTCTTATGTGAAAGCCAAAACGGCAAAAATATTAAAATTTGCCGAAATGGCTAGTGACTTTGTAAGAATCTCTTGGTATACTGATTCAGCCAGAACGGCAAAAAAA
>DCUA01000087.1 GCA_002329675.1 Firmicutes bacterium UBA1426
TTGAACTATGATACCTTGTTGCCTTTGCGGTTAAGAAGCAACAAGGATCAGTTTGAATTCAATTATGTCCGTATAATGGTGTAAATTAGAAAAATAAAAAGAGAACATGTTTCTCCGTTCGGTTAAAATGTAGTTACCACAACAACAAGAAACCGTAGGTGAAGAAACATGTCTCAAGTCAATATTACAGTAGACTATGAAGAAGTGGTAGCTCTTTTTTCAAAAGAGCGAAATGAAGCGTTTGCATACCTGATGGAAAAGATCTTAAATGCCTTCCTTTTAGCAGAATCCGAAGAGCAGATCGGAGCAGGGATGCAAGAGAAGCAGGAATCGAACGGGTTATCGAAACGGCACCCGGGAACGTCCCCTGATAACCTGGATCTGGAAAATCAGCTCAAACTTCGATCTTGATAAATAAAAATGATGCAACTAAAAAGATAGTTGCATCATCCATAAACCGTCCACCGTTGATCTGCTACTTCAGGAATACCAGGGACAGCCAGGGTACATATGTAATAATTGTGAGTCCGATCAAAGCTACTATGAAGAATGGGGCCAGATGCTTGAACATACTCTCCAACTTGATCTTTGCTACGGCAGCTCCGACAAACAGGTTACAGCCGTAAGGCGGTGTACACAGGCCTATGGCTAAGTTTACCGCCATGATTACTCCAAAATGGATCGGGTCTATACCCAGTGCCTTGACTGTAGGCATAAGCATTGGTGCCATAACTATAATCGCAGGCACGGTATCCAGGAAAAGACCGATCAGCAGAAGCATGAGGTTTACAAAGATGAGGACGATGTATGGGTTGGTCGAGACATTTGTCAGGAATTCCGTTATCATCTGAGGCACTTTTTCATAGGTCATAAACGTCGAGAATACCGTTGAGTAGCCTAAGAGGAACGAAGTTATTCCGTTTAATACCGCAGTATCCAGGAACACATCAAGCAGCTCTTTTATTTTCATGTCTCTGTAGACAAAGAGGCTTACCACTATAGAGTAGACCACGGAGACACAAGCTGCCTCTGTAGGTGTAAATATTCCGGAATAGATCCCTCCCAGGATGATTACCGGCGACAGCAGTGCCCAAAAACCTTCTTTAAAGGTTCTCCAGATTTCGCTGAGTCTGTACTTCAAAGCAGTACCGATCGTCACCATCTCGTCCTGGTGTACTTCCCTTTGTTGCCTGGGATCAATATCCTTTACTGTACAGATAATAATATTTGCAGTCAAAAATAGAAGGCCCAACAAGATACCGGGCAGTATTCCCGCAAGGAACAATTCTGAGATGGATACGCCGGTTGTTGCTCCGTATAAAACAAAGGACAAGCTCGGTGGGATGATAGGACCTACGATGCCGCCAAAGCACACGACAGTAGCAGCATAAGCGGGATCATAGCCCTTTTTCTTCATTTCAGGTATCATCATGCCGCCGATTGCAGAGGTGGTAGCCATACCAGAGCCGGATAGCGCACCGAAAAACATACAGGCGATGATACTAACACTGGCGATGGCACCGTTTGCAAAACTAACCAGGGCAGATGCAAAGTTGACGATTCTTCTGGCAATTCCTCCTGTGGACATGATCAGACCGGCAAGCATAAAGAAAGGTATTGCCATAACGGTAAATGAAAAGATCCCACTATATGAATACTGCGCGCTTATGGCCATGTTCAGGTCTGAAAACAAAAACATGGAGAGCATCGTTGCACCGCCGATAGCAAAACCGACGGGAATGCCCATCAACAGAAATACAAAAAGTGCAATAAACAGAGCACCTACAGCCATTATGAACGCCCCCCTTCTGTTGAGGCGTCGTAGTTCCTCAATAATTTTACTTCCTCAAAGAAGAAGATAAGTGCCCGTATTATGAAAAGGCCGCAGCCCAACACAAGGGAGAGATATCCCCAGGAAGTGCTTATTTTAATGCCTGCATAAGGCGTATTCCACTGAATTCCCATTAAAAAGACTGCATAATAAAGAGTAACTCCACAAATTGCAATCAGTATTAGTTCATTGATGGCATCGATGATGATCCTGGCTCTTCCCTTTATCTTATCGAGGAGAAGAGAGATCTTTATGTGTTCTTTTCTTCTGTGGCCGATGCTGATACCTAACCATGACAACCAGACAAATAAAAATTTTCCAAGTTCTTCAGACCAGGAAGATGAATTATTAAAGACAAACCTGGTAACTATCTGAAAGAAAATGGCGCTGACCATGGCTATAAACATTACAATCAAAACGATATCTTCAGTTCTATTTACTATTTTCAAAGTATTTTTCATGCTTTTTCATTACTCCTGTGAGAGAGTAACAATTCCCCCCTCCATTCATGTGGGCTTAGCGATAGATTTCCTTAGTCAAATACATTTTGAAAAGTATACGAGGCAATTTCTTGCCTCATATACTTTTGAGTGTATGAGATTTAGGGTTGTGTGCTCAGCCACTTGTCGACCATTTCATCGCCGACTAATGCTCTCTGATAGTCATATACCGGTTGAACCATCTCCTGGAATGCTGCAATTTCTGCATCGGAAAGTGCATATACTTCTGCACCTTCGCTCTTGAATCTTTCAATGTATTCCTGCTCTTTTGCGTATTCCTCAGCACGCTGGTTCTTAGCCATCTCTTTCACTCCGGCTTCCAGAACAGCTCTGTCTTCCGGATCCAGAGATTCGATCCAGGCAAGGGAAGTGATGATGGGGAACGGTGAGCTGCAGTGATTTGTCAAGGTCACATAAGGTGCGATCTCATGAAGATTGAAATCGTTGAATACGCCCAGGGAATGGTCCAATGCATCAATTTGTCCCTGGGACAGAGATGTAACTACTTCGCCCCATGCCATCGGAGTCGGGTTCGCTCCCATAGCCTGCCAGATTTCAATGTTCAGGTCATTCTGCGCGATCCTGATCTTCTGGCCTTTTAAGTCATCGCTGTTTTTGTAGATTTTGTCTCTGCTGATTACCTGTCTCATGCCGTTGTAATACATGTCGATGCAGTAGTAGCCGGCATCCTTTAATGTCTCGTTAAAGAGTTCCAGTCCGCCATTCTCAAATGTTCCTTCCTCCCATGCTTCAAAGGACGGATAGAGATAAGGCAGGTCGATACATGTGGAATCGGGACCAGCAGCAGCGGTGAGTACGGATGAAAGGTCAAACATCATTGTTACGGTACCGATCTTAATACCGGAGACCAGGTCAGGGGTATCGCCCAATTGGCCGTCTGAATATACCTCAACAACAAATCTTCCCGGTGCTTCGTTCTCAAGGTATTCGCCAAGAGCTTCACTCCATAAATGCGTTGATCTCTGCGATGAGTCGGTGTGACCGATCTTGATTACGATGGGGCCTTCTGCTTCAGGCTCTTCGCCATTTCCACCGCATCCGACCGCCAGGCTCATGATCATCAACAAGATTAGAAAAATAGCCAGTAATTTTGTCTTTTTCATTACTCTCGTTCCTTTCTCAATTAAAAAAATAATATCAAATTACAATATCATGTAGATAGCAAGTCTCATGCCATTCGGGGAAAATGAGGAGGTAATTCCCTTGTAAGCCTTGATAAATCAAGCTTCTTGGTGAAGCCGGACGAGTATACGGGCAACAAAAGAGAAAAAGAAAAGCGTGAAGGATATTTCACGCTTTGTTGTTATGACTGAAGTTTTGTGCACTTTTAACATTTATACCATACTGATTGATTTTGTTCCAGAGTTGACGGGTGCTGATCTCTAGCACTTTAGCAGTTTTTGCTACGTTCCAGTTATTATCGGATAGGGCAGCATTGATGAAATTGATCTCAAAGTTGTCACGGGCTTTCTTAAGTGATTTATAATTTCTTGCTTCCGGTTTCTTTTTGATAGATTCAATTGGCATAAGCAGATCATTGATCGATATGATTCCGTCACTGCTTAGAGTTATCATTCTTTCGATCACATTTTTCAGTTCGCGGATGTTGCCTGGGAAATCATAGCTTAATAGAAAGTCCATGACTTCATCATCGATTTTACGTATCTTCTTCTTCTGGTCAGATTCGATCTTGCGAACAAAAAATTCGATAAGGGCAGGCATGTCTTCTCTTCTTTCTCTCAACGGGGGAATTTCCAGAGTCAAGGTGTTTATTCTGTATAAAAGATCTTCCCGGAACATGCCTTCTTTGATGGCTTTTGTCAGGTCTTTATTCGTTGCGGATATAAATCTCACATCCAGATCAATGGATTTGTTGCTACCGATCCTCTCTATTTTTTTGCTCTCAATGGCCCGGAGCATCTTTCCCTGGGTGGGAAGAGGCAGATCTCCTACTTCATCTAAGAAAAGAGTTCCCAGGTTGGCCTGTTCGAATTTCCCGATTCTCGTGTCTGCAGCACCGGTAAATGAACCCTTTTCATGGCCGAAGAGCTCGGAGTCGATGACCCCTTCAGGGAATACCTGGCAATTGATTGGCACAAAGGGTTCGGATCTTCGCTTGCTGAGCCTGTGTATGTAATTTGCGATTACTTCTTTTCCCACGCCGGATTCGCCAAGGAGCAAAATGCTTATGCTCGTCTCGGCAGCTCTTTTGCACATTTCAAGCAGGTTTAAAAACGTTTCATTCTTTGATTCGATAAACACTTCTTTACGATTTTGGGCATTTAATAAAAAATTGCTCCTTCGCTCTAACCTATGGATCTCTGCCAGCCGATCGATCTTAATGACCAACTCGTTCATATTACTGCTTTTTGCAAAATAATCCTTAGCCCCGTACTTGATGGAATCCACGGCGCTTTCAATGCTTCCATAAGCTGTTATGACGATAACATCAACCTGTTCATGTTTTTCTTTGATCTTTTTGATCAGCTCAACCCCATCCATTACAGGCATTTTTAAATCTGTCAGGACAAGATCCACCATATTGTTTTCCAGGTATTCCAGGGCTTCGATCCCGTTTGAGCATCCCGCTATTCCGTAGCCCATATCTGACAGTATCAGGGACAGAACCTTCTGATATTCCACTTCATCATCTACGATAAGTATTTTATAACCTTTTTTTTCAATCATCTTTTCACCTCAATATAGGCAACGTTACATCAAACATAGTGCCTTCTCCTTTAACGCTGCTTACAGAAATTGTACCATTATTATTTTCCACTTCCGTGTTGACGATATATAAACCGAGACCTGTTCCATTTTCCTTTGTGGAGTAAAATGGATCAAAGACATTATCGATTATTTCCTTATCGATTCCGGACCCATTGTCAGAGATCCTAAGGTTTAATTTGTTGTCACGAATTCTGGCATCGACAGCTATTTTCTTATTCTCTCTGGGCACACCGGAGAAGGAATCCAGCCCGTTCTGCACCAGGTTCTGGACAACCATCCGTAGAACTTCGGCGTTTATCGGTATATCCTCGTCGGGGATGTCAATAAATGAGGCGTCGATCCTGATGTCATCACGGGCACGGTTTCTTTCATCCTCTATGATCTGATTGATGATATTTTTGACATTTACATAGCTGATTTCGTTGTTTGAGAGTTTCGAAAACCTTAATAGATTCTCAATCAATCTGTTGATGTTATCGACAGAATCATCGATGACCTTTACTGCGTGGGAACGGACCTCATCCAGCGCATACCTTCCGATGACAAAATTGTAACTCTTGATCAGGCCTAAAGGGTTACGGATCTCATGGGCAAGCCCGGCGGAAAGCCTGCCCACTGCAATCATTTTCGATTCATGACGGGCTTTTTTCTCATTTAGGTATTTCTCCGAATAGTCTTCGATAATGAGCATTTTCTTGTTATTGGTTATGATGTTCTGGCTGGTGAGATAATACGCATGACCGATATTAACAACCCTGTTTATATTAGCCACATTTACAAAAGGTCGAAGCTCTTCAATGTCGCTGTACGATTTCCCGATCAGGTTGTCGCGTGAAACACCGACTATTCTTTCAAGAGAATAGTTACATTCAACTATCGTAACATTATTCTCGATAACCATAATGCCGCTTTTCATGGCATCGATTATCATCCTGAGCTCCTCTTTGTTTTCCAGAAGCTCTCTTGTCTTTTCGTTTACCCTCTTTGTTATAACGTAATTCCAGGCGGTCAATGCGCCGGTCAGCAGGATAATTCCGATTACGACCTTGTTGATTATGTCGATGATCCTCAGGTCAAGGCTGTCGCTTGTGAAATCTCCAAGCCACTTGTACTGTGTCTGGACAATAAGATTTTTCTTTTTCAGGGAGAGTATGCCCTTATTTAGTATGCTCAGCAGTTCGGGATTTCCCTTGGGTACGGCAAGGGACATATGCTTCTCATCCAGTACCGGATCGAGGAACCTGTAGACGTTTCCTTTGCTGGTCACATTTAAGTAATGCGCTGCTTTCATGTCATCCCCGACAAATCCCGAAGCGCTTTCATTTCTGATCAAAGCTATGCACTGGTACATATTTTCAACTTCTATGATGTCGATATCTGCATCCGCATCAAAAAGCTTCTCAATTCTCCCGTTTTCATTGTCGCTTCTAAGAGTGACCAGAGACTTTCCCTCCAGGTCGCGAAGATGATTGATATTGCTGCCGACGGGGACAACGATTTTGGTCTTAACAACAAACAACGGCATTGAAAGATCGGCTGCCCGGAAATTCTCAGGTGTCTGTTCAAGAATTACAAAATCTATTTCGTTGCTATCCAGAGCTTCTAAGATTGATGATTTGTGTCTGATCTTTATATTCACATTGCTCTTGGTTTCGATGGCCAACTGAGATATGTAATCGGAAATGATCCCTGCATTGTAGTTGTTGAACTCATTGGTAAAGGCTAACGGAGGCTCTTCATAAATGCCGAAATTCAGGGGTTTTTCTTTCACCAGGATCTCTTCTGCGGGCGTTAAGGCAGAGTTGTATTCAATATAGTCAAAGAGGCCTACATTGTACTTTATTCTCAGATCGATCGTCACAGCGATAATGAGCCCGATTATGATAGCAATACTGATTATCGCGATTTTCCTTTTTCTCATATGGATGTTCTTCCTGTGTTACAATTATGCGGGCTGTACCCTGTTACGGTCCGCTATGGGCTATGTCATAGCAATGTAGAGCTATGACTAATAATAATGGAGCTTTCATAGAAAAGCAAATAGTGAACTACATCTTTAACAAAGAGTAGTTCACTATTTTGTAATACCATAAATCACAACTATAATCTATAGCTAAACCTTTCCCAACGGCAGGACGGCCTTCCCGTATACTTCATTTAATACCTGCGCCATAGCGGTATAGATCGCGGAAGAACCACAAATAATTCCTTCATATCCGGCTATTGTTGCAATCGTAGCACTCCCGGTAAAATCGCTCAGGGCCAGAAGTAAAAATAAAATTGTCAGCGAGGCAAAGACGAACTGAAGAGCTTTGCTGATGCGCAGAGTGCCGATGAACATTAGAAAGGTAAAGATTCCCCACATAAGAAGATAGACACCCATTGCAGAGCTGTCGGCAGCATCAGCCAACCCGAATTTCGGCATGACCAGTAAGGCTACCAAAGAGAGCCAGAAAAGGCCATAGGAAGTAAAAGCTGTAGTCCCAAAGGTGTTATTCTTTTTCCATTCCATTATTCCGGCGATGACCTGGGCTAAACCGCCATAAAAAATCCCCATGGCCAGAATCATCGAGCTCAGAGGAATAAAGCCGGCATTATGAACATTCAAGAGTATTGTAGTCATCCCGAACCCCAGAAGTCCTAAAGGAGCAGGGTTGGCAGTGGTATCTTTTATGTTTGTAGTGGTGATCGCTGATTGGGTTAAGTTTTCCGTATTCATTATTGTAATTTTATCTCCCTCCGTAATTTAATGCTTTTATCAGACAATTAGCATTCAGAATTATACTGAATAAATAGGCAATTTACAAGCAGATATCTTAAGGAAAATAAAAATCCCGCTTGAAGCGAGATTTTTATTTTGGTACTCCGTCGGGGGCTCG
>DCUA01000122.1 GCA_002329675.1 Firmicutes bacterium UBA1426
CGGTCTCATACATCTGGCTCTTACCCAGGCCCAGGGCCTTTGCGATGTTCAGGGGCTGCAGGTTCCCTTTCAGAAGTTCTTGGAAGATTGCACCGTACTTTGGCTTGATGGCGGTCAGCCGATCAACCAGGATCTGCATGATCTCGGTGTAGGCTTCCTCCTGCTGAGGTTCTGCCGCTTCAGCCGACGGATCCTTCATTCCGGGGATATCCTCCCCAGCCAAGTACAAATCCTCTTCCTGTTCCCCGTAGAAGTCCTGCAAGGCTTCGTAGCTGGTGGGATGATAATTATCGAAGTTAAAGGATTTACAGCGCTCGCACTTGGCGCACTTGTTCTCCTCCGGGCAGCGGATGAATCCGCCTGAACCATCAGGGAGCCAACAACGTGCTTCCCGTTGTTCTTGCTTGGCCTCGGTCTGCTGCAGCCGCTTGAAGCCCTTCACTTCGTCTTCCGGTAACAGATAGATTGCGCATGGGTATCTCCAGGCCCCGATTTTTACCATCCGGATGGAGATCTTCTCCTCCTGATCTGCGTACATGGCGCGAAGCTCATCAATGGTTTCCGGGGTGATGCGCACGGCGACTTTGACCGTGCGCGGGTCGGTCGTAGAGTTCTGAGTGTTCTGATTGCCAATGTTTGTCATACTGCACTTCTCCTTTTGCAGGCTTGCAAAACGGAGAAGCGTCAGCACGATTCAGGGCATAGGAAACCAAGCTGCTCGTCATAACGAATCTTCTCCGTTTCAGACTTGCAGCGGCCTTGCTAAGTAGCCGTGCGATGTTGCATCAGATCTGGTTCTTAGCAATATGCCGTCCGGTTCGGCAGCCAGATCGATGCTTTACGCTGGTGGTTGGTACATCCGTGAATTTGTTGTCGAAATGTCACAGATTCTACATTGTGCTGAGCCCCTATCTGTGATAGAATTAATCTGTATTTTTGTGCCCAGATGGCACATTCGCACCTTCCCACCACGAAGGAAAACCTCGGCGGTTTCAGCCACCAAGGCTATCTTGTCATCAGGAAGGTTAGCTGACCATAAGGTCAATCCGTTAGTTTTGTTAGCAAGGTTAGTTTTTGTGGGAGGCTGAAGAATGTTGACAGGTTATGACTATCCTCGGCTGTGTGGTGGCGTTTTCTTCACCCTGCTCTTAAAGGCGAGAAGATCCCACCGAAAAGCCAGAGATTCCTATAACGGTCAATCTGATGGGCTATCAAATGTCAATATTCTGAAAGCCCTGATTCGGACTTTTTACCCAGATTACCCAGACCCGTACGACCAGACTTTTAAAACTAACACAAGCGAGTACAAAAAATGCGTCACTTCAAGTGGCGCATATCTGCCATTTAATAAGCAAGGAATTGTCGACCGCTTCAATTCGGAAATCCACGATAGCTTCGATCGTGTTTCAGATCGCTTTGCCTCCTTTGCGGAACGTTTTTTGACGCAGGACAACCGTGCAGATCAGTTGATCTATTCTCTTATTGGCTTAATAGCAGTCGATGAGTCTATCCTGAACGATGAAAAGTTCTTTATTTCGTATACAGGAAAACCTGTTACCAAAGAGCAGCTTCTCAAAATGGAACAGATTTCCTGGCCTTCTTTCATTCTTGGTATATGGCATTATATTTTGGTAAATCGCCAAGATAACACGATTGGCGAAGAAACAGTAAAATCGATTGATGCAGGTACTGCGTCATGGGAAAGAACCGGATTTCTCGACGGGATTACCGGCCCTATCACGCGTGTTATCGTAAACGAGCTTGCAGAATCCTGGGATGAGTTTGAAGAGGAAGATGATATAGAAGAAACCCCTCGGGATGATATCGTCGGTGATTATAGCGAATATCTGAGAAAAGCTGCTGAAAAGCATGGTAAGATAAAAACTTTGCTGTACAACGATGAACCACGTCAGTTCTATGATTTCTATGTATGCAATCGGGTTTTTCAATACGCCCAGATGCGATTGGATGGTGAAGAGCATTTAATGCATCGTTCCATCCGTGATCTTGATCTAAAAAAACTTCTCCATTGTTCACAATTCACCATCCTGACGGGCACTGGTGGTCTCGGAAAATCAATGATGATGCGTCACCTCCTGCTGAGCACAATAAAGGAATTTGATAGCTACAAACGTGTTCCTGTGTTTATTCCACTGAAGGATTTTGGGCGTTCATCCGACAACCTGGAGCAGATGGTCTTTGATATTGTTTACAGGTTGTCACCCAAAGTGAAAAAAGAGGCATTTTATAAGGATTTGCGGGCTGGCAATTTCCTCCTTCTTTTTGATGGCCTCGATGAAGTCAGCGTCGCATCCAGGACGGATTTTGAAAGCAAACTGGATGCTTTCACTGATGCATTTTCCAACAACGTTTTTGTTCTGTCTTCCCGGCCATTTAATGCTTTCATCTACCTGAATCGTTTTTCTGTCCTGCAGCTGCGGCCCTTTAGTCGCGATCAGGCTATTGCACTGATTGATAAGCTCGACTTTAGGCCAGACGAACCTCAAATCAAAGAGAAATTCCGGCGAGAGCTTCAAGAAAGGCTGTATGATACACACAATGATTTTGCTCAGAATCCCCTGTTGTTAACGATCATGTTGATGACTTATGAGCAATATGCGGAAGTTCCGTCAAAGATGCATATTTTCTACCAGGAGGCGTATGCTACCCTTTCTCAAAAACATGACGCCAGTAAAGGCGCTTATAAAAGAGCATTACGGACGGGCTTGACAGCAGATCGTTTTGCCGATTATTTTGCGGAATTCTGTGCAAAGACCTATATCAACGAGAAATTTGAATTAACGAGAGAAGAATTGGAAAACTATTACAACGGGCTAAAGGCCAAAGAAAAAGATGCTCTTACAGCATCAGCTTCTGATTTCATCTATGATCTTACGTCTAATATGTGTCTCATGTATTATGAGGATAGCAAGTTCCAGTTTACGCACCGTTCTTTCCAGGAATACTTTGCTGCGCTATGCTTCTCAAGATGGATGGACAAGAACCTTTATTCTATCGGCAAGTTCTTTGAAGATCACCGCGATAGAATGGTGGAAGACCTGACGTTCAATATGCTGCATGATATGATTCCGGAGAAGGTAGAAGCTTACATTTTTCTTCCCTTCCTGCAAGATTTATTCAGCAAATGTAAATCGGAGCAGGATTACTGGACATTCCTTTCCCGGATTTATCCCACTATCGAATACGTGGTTAGTGAACCTGGCGAGCGTCACCAGCATCCCAATGAAAGTACATCGTACATCTACAACTTCATGACTTCAGATGAAGGTTTGAATCTTGGCGAAAATACCAGTTTCCTCGAGCTTCCGGGATATGACTCGTTAAAGATTGGTGAACTTGTAACCTTCGATCTGAACGAAGGCCGTAAGGGCACTATTATGCGGGAACTCAATGACGAAACTTCTGAAGAGGAGACCTTCTTCACACGTATTGGTGCGGAGTACCCGCCACGGCATACAGCATGGGTCTATGCTTTTAATATTGACACCATATTGAAAGAGAAGGACAAATACGCAAAACTGCTTAGCGCTCTGTCTACAGAAGACTTTCCGCTAAAAGTGGAGTACTATTCCATGCAGCGATACATGGCAAAATTGCAATCTCAACAGGAAGAGTCCACGGAAGACCTCATGGACTTGTTCTAAATAACTTGCTATCCAGCGGCGTTTGAGTAAGATAAAGACTGCCTTCCCTCCGGGAGTGAGAAAGGGGTGACGCGATGACAACTCAGGTGAAGTCCAAGCAGCGGGTTGCCGACCACGGCGAAGTCTTCACGGCAGAG
>DCUA01000176.1 GCA_002329675.1 Firmicutes bacterium UBA1426
GAGGTTACAGTGGCTGCGTCTTCACAGGTTCTGGATGCGACCATCCTCTTGACTCCCAGTCTGTCATATGCCGGAAGATACATTCTGCCCGGGATGAGAATAGCAACATACTGACTGGCAGAGATCATGTTGACCAGAATGGCGGAGAACACATGAGTGATGATAAGATTTCTTGAATTTTTCGTGGCTGTAGCCATCTTGTTCAGGATCGCCTCCAGGCAACCTGTCTTTTCCAGGATCCCGCCGAAGCTCAGTCCTAAGTATCCCAGAGAAACGGTCCACATCATAGCTTGCAGCCCGCCCCTGTTGAGGAGTCTGTTGACTTCAGCGATACCGGTATCTATGGAAAAACCATAGTTCATGAAGCCCATCATTTCATAGAGGCCATATCCGTTGATGATCATGGCGAGAAACATACCCACGAGGGATGCGATAACCATAACCGCCAGTGCGCTGACCTGTTTGTATGCCAGAACCACTACCACAACCAGCGGGAGCATAGCGATGATGGCGAACACCGGGGTAATGTTAAAGCTTTCTGATAAGCCTGTCAGGAGCACTTCTACCGCTGATGTGTCTATGGAATCCGCTGAATATCTCATTCCAAGAATGAAGTATAGTGTACAAGAGATAATGAAAGCAGGTACTGTAGTATAGAGCATGCTCTTGATATGATGGAACAATGGAGTCTCCGTCACGCCTGCTGCCAGGTTGGTGGAATCGGAGATAGGCGAGAGCTTATCACCGATAATAGCACCTGAGATGATGGCGCCCGCGGCCATTTCAGAAGGAATACCGAGTCCCATACTGATCCCCATAAAGGCTACGCCAAAGGTTGCACCTGTTGTGTAACTGCTTCCTGTAGCCATGGATGCAATTGAGCAAATAAATGCTGCCGTAAACAGGAACATGGATGGCGAGATCATTTTAAGTCCGTAATACATTAGCGCAGGAATGGTTCCCGATGCGATCCAGGAAGGGATGAGCATTCCAATAAACATCAGGATCAACATGGGAATGGTGGCTATTTTACAGCCGTGAACAACACCTTCTTCGATCCTTTTCCATTTCATCCCCTGCACCATTAAAACGATGGTGGCAAAAGCACATGCAAAGATCAGGGTCAAATGGATGTCAGGAGAACCAAGCTGAATGACCTGAATGGTCAACAGCGCAAATAAGAAAACAACAATTGCCAATGAAGTACCAAAAGATGGGTTTATTAATTCTTTCCTACTGCTTCCCATTGCAAAAACCTCCTTTTTTCTTTCATAATAACAGGAAGGTTTTTATAAACTGTGTATCGTTCATTTGTTTTTTGATTTTTTTTTATTTTATTTACATTTAACTAAACCATTTCTAAACGCTTATTCAAACCGGTCGATTATAAAGAAAGCTCACCCGTTGAACTGTCTGCCGGATGAGCTTTCGTTATTATTGTTTCCTGTAGTGTTACTGTTCCTTGTTGTCGTCTACAAATCGTTTAATCTTCTTGCCGGTAGTCTTTTCAAAATCCCTCTTCCGGATGGACATTTTCTTGATTCTCTTAAAGAAAGGCAGTTCCTCGTTAATTTTGTCCACTTCTTTCCAAAGCAGATCCAGAACTTGTTCATCCGTATGGTTTTCGCCCAGGGCTTCTGTTATTGCCTCTTCATCCACTTTGATGTTTGCGGAGATGAGGGTATCTTTCCCATCCTCGCTATCCTTACCCCAGACCAGGGACTCCGATACGTATGGCACTTTGCCCAAATAGTATTCGATTTCCTCCGGGAAAACGTTCTTACCGTTTTTCGTGATGATCACGTTCTTTTTTCTGCCTGTGATATAGACGAAATTGTCCTCATCCATATAGCCCAGGTCTCCTGTGTGGAACCAACCGTCTTTCAGCACTTCCTTCGTAGCTTCTTCGTTCTTGAAGTAACCCAGCATGATGTTGGGTCCTTTTGCACAGATTTCGCCGATCCCGGTTTCCGGATCCGGGTTATCGATCTTCAGGTCAAATCCGGGTGGAATATAGCCTGCAGAGTTGCTCTTGGGATTGACATCGGGATTCAAGGCGCAGATGGGAGCACATTCCGTAAGGCCGTAGCCCTGCAATGCCATGATACCAAAATCCTGAATGCCGTCAAGTATTGCAGGATCTATGGCAGCACCACCGCATATCATGATGCGCATCCTTCCGCCAAACACATCTGTGATCTTCTTCGGCACAAGGTTTATACCGATTTTACGGGTCACCCGATTGATCTTCAAAAGCATTCTGAGCTTCTTCTCAGCACCGCTCTTTCTGGCTTGACTCCATATTCTCTTATAGATGCTCTCCATGATGAGGGGTACGGTGAGGAACATAGTTGGCCGCACTTCGGAAAGGTTTTTCAAGATGTATTTCAGCCCTTCACAGTAGGCAATAGAAGCGCCCCGATAGAGCGGCATCAGAAATCCGCAGGTGCATTCGTAGGTATGGTGTATAGGAAGAACGGAGAAAAATATATCCTCCGGGCTCACCTTTAACAGAGTGGGTGATGCCATGAGATCTTCCACGATATTTCCGTGCGAGAGCATAACGCCTTTGGAAACACCTGTGGTGCCGGAAGTAAACAGCAATATGTTCATTACATCTCTTTCGATGACTGCATCAAGAAATTCCCGATTTCCCTCTGCAAGGAGCTCTTTACCGGATTCGATCAGTTTACTGTAGGACAGAAAAGTTTCGTCGTGGTCGGAAGCTTCCATACTGACTACATAGGCAAGTCTTGTGTTTCCTTTTCCTTTGATATCCGCAAAAACTTGTTCGAATTTCTTACTGCAGATGACACATTCAACCTCGCCATCCGCAACAAGCTGTGCCAGTTCGCCGGCGGGAAGCTCTTTATCCAGTGGAACTACGATACCTGTTCCGCAAGTCACTGCCAGGTAGGAAATCGCCCATCTGTAGGAGTTGTCGCCGATGATGGCAATGGGCTTGCCTTTAAGCCCTAAAGCGATAAGAGAGGTTCCCAGGGCATCCACGTCTGCTTTTGCTTCTTTATAAGTAACCGTTCTGTACTCTCCGCCATGCTCATCTTTGGTATAGAAGGCGACGTTGTCCCCATAGAGAGCAACGCTGGTTTCAAACATGTGCTTAATGTCTATTATCGGCCGGATATCCCTGTAGCGTATCAGTGGATCCTTGCTGTTTTTAATGCCTTCCACTCTGGATACTGCGTATTCCCATTCCTTCGCCTTTAGAGCCTCATATTCTTTGTGATCCATCTTCTACTCCTCCTTGCCTTGCAACGTGGCGCTTTATCTTTTTGGATGCGGTTTTTTCAAACTCCGTATTTCGGATTTCAAACCTCTTGACTCTCTTATAAAGGGGCATCTGATCATTGGCCTGATCTACAGCTCCTTTCACAAGCTTGCGGATCTCATGGTCTGTTAACTGTCCGAATTCTTCCTCGATTGCCTGATAGTCGGGAACGATCTGCGCACATACCATAGTTTCGCCGCCGCATTGTTCGTCTATACCGTAAACCAGACTTTCCAGTATGTAATCACTTTTCCCAAGATGGAACTCCACCTCTTCAGGGAAAATGTTTTTACCGTTCTTCGTTACAATGACGTTCTTCTTCCTGCCGGTGATATATAAATACTTGTCTTCATCAAAATATCCGTAATCCCCTGTGTGCAGCCATCCGTCCTTCAGCACCTTGGAGGTCTCCTCCGGATCATCGTAATAACCCAGCATTACAGAGTCGCTCCTGCAGATGATTTCGCCGATCCCATTCTCATCCGGATCTATTATCTTTATCTCGGTATTGGGCATGGCTGTTCCCACAGAAGCGGCCTTACTGTATCGATCCCGGTTGACCGCTATGATGGGAGAACACTCCGTCATGCCGTAACCCTGCATCATAGGCAAACCCATGGCACAGAAGTTTTCTATAATTTCCGGGTCCATAGCCGCGGCACCGGAAATGAGTAATTTCATTTCTCCTCCTATGGCATCGTGGACCTCTTTGAAAATTTTACGTGGCAGTTTTGTGTTGGAGAGATGTAGTTTTTTAGACAGAGCAATAGCACGACTCATTTTTTTGGATTTGCCCGATTTCTGAGCCTGTTTCAAAATGCGTTTATACATGGCCTCAAAAATCAACGGAACACCAAGCATGACGGTGACTTTCGCCTCCGCCATATTTTTCGTTATATGCTTCAATCCCTCACAAATGGCCACCGTGCAGCCCTGATATATAGATGTAAGAATATGACATGTCATTTCATAGGTATGATGCATGGGCAGCAC
>DCUA01000057.1 GCA_002329675.1 Firmicutes bacterium UBA1426
CGCATCCGGACACTGATTCCGGCAACATCCGGACAGCGTTTCGGAATTATCCGGACAGCATAACGGCATATCCGGACACCTTGTCGAATGATTAAAAAATCAGGTACCCTTTAATCAGAATGATTAAAGGGGGCTAATCGATGAGGAGGCTGGATATGCTGAAAACAAGAGAAATTTTAAGGTTAAAAAATGAAGTAGGACTATCGCTGCGAGAAATTGCCCAAGCCTGTAACTGTGGCAAGACGACAGTATCAGAGATACTCAAGCGGGCTGAAAAGGCTGGAATAACATGGCCCATAGAGATTAGCGACAAGCAATTGATGTCATTGCTTTACCCGCCTGCAGAAACAAGAAAATCACCTTCTGAGCCTGACATGGAGTATGTTTTTCATGAAATGAAGAAAAAGAACATCACATTGATGCTTTTATGGGAAGAATACAAGGAAAAGCATCCGGACGGGATTATGTATACCCAGTTCTGTGACCGTTACAGGAAATTCAAAAAGGACAATAAAATTTCCTTGCATAAGGAGCATAAAGCCGGCGAAGAAATGGAGGTTGATTGGGCAGGCGATACCATAACTATGTGGATACCCATACCGGAGAGTTAAAGCCTGCATACCTCTTTGTTGCAGTGCTTCCGGCAAGCAGTTATCCTTTCGTTTATGCTTACGGGGATACCAAAATTGCAAACTGGATAGATGCCCATGTCAGGGCCTATGAGTATTTTGGCGGTGTTCCGAAGATCACCATACCGGACAACACAAAAACGGCCGTCATCAAGCCTGACGGTGTGGACCCTTTGCTGAATAAGAGCTATCATGAGATGGCGAGACATTACCGGACAACCATAATCCCTGCAAGGGCGGGAAAACCAAAGGATAAAGCCGCCGATGAAAATATGGTTGGGAATGTATCAAGAAGGATCATTGCCGCACTCCGGAACAGGCAGTTTTTCAGCCTGCATGAAATCAATCAAGCTATTGCTGGAGAACTTGAGAAGCTGATTAACAGGCCTTTTCAAAAGATGGATGGGAACAGAAAGACAGCCTTTGAAAAGATTGATAAACCCTGCTTGCAGCCGCTGCCTGCAAAGAGATACGAGTATTCGGACTGGAAAGAAACAAAGGTCGCATTCAACTATCATGTTGAATATGAAGGTTTTTTCTACAGTGTTCATTATTCCTATGTAAACCGCCCGTGTTCTGTGCGTGCAACTTCCAAAACCATCGAGGTATACATCGGCAGCGAAAGAGTAGCTGCCCATCCGAGAAATTATAACCCATTCAAACGATACACCACCCTGGAAGAACATATGCCGGATGAACACAAGGCGGTTTACGGTTGGAGTACGGAACGTTTCTTGTCGTGGGCTGACAAGACCGGTCCGAATACCCGGGAGTTTATCAAAAGGATTCTTGAAAGCCGTGAATATCCTGTCCAGAGTTACCGGGCCTGTATGGGGATCATGCGTCTTTGCAAAAGCTATCCGGTTGAAATCATGGAAACCGCCAGCCGGGAAGCTCTTGACAAGAACACCTGCTCCTTCAAGTACTTCAACATCATTCTTAAACAAGTTGCTGTAAATTACTCTAAAGTAAAGAATGATAGAATCATAAAGCATGAAAATGTAAGAGGAAACGGAGCTTATGCGGGAGGTGGCATTCATGCTTAACAATCCTACTGTAGAAAAGCTTAAGGATATGAAGCTCAAGGTCATGGCCCAGCTCCTGAGTGACCCGGACCCGGCTTTAAGAGAACTGTCTTTTGAGGAAAGATTCGGTATTATGGTTGAGAAGGAATGGATGTCCAGGAAGAACTCCAGGATCAAACGCCTTTTGTATAATGCGTCTCTCGGTGTGAATGCCTGTATCGAGGATATTGACTATACACAAGACCGGAAGATTGATAAAAAAATAATTCAGACGCTTTCTACCTGTACTTTCCTCATTCAGAGACTGAATATCGTGATATCAGGTAAAACCGGAACCGGGAAATCGTATCTGGCATGTGCACTGGGCAATAATGCCTGCCGCCATGGTTATACCGTAAAATACTACCGTATGCCGGAACTCCTGCTGGAAATCCAGGATGCAAAAAGTGAGAACAGGTATTCTAAGTTTATGAAGCAACTGCAGAATGTAAAGCTTCTGATTCTGGATGACATCGGACTTAAGTCTTATACACTGGAAGAAAGCAGAGATATCCTTGAAATTGCAGAAAGCAGATACAACAAAGCATCTACTATCCTTTCCGGGCAAGTCCCACATACGCATTGGTATGACTTGTTTCCCGACCCTACTATTGCAGATGCAATCATGGATAGGATAATTCATAATACATATATCCTTGCTCTGGACTCAAAAAAATCCATGCGTGAGGTGATGGCAGAAAAGACAATCAAGGAAATCAGATTGACAGATTTATGATGATATGAAAAACATTGTACTACGATAAGCTTTAATGTAAAATCAAGTTGATCGATAAGGTGTCCGGATGTCTCCGGTTTAATGTCCGGATGCCTCCGGAATTGCCGTCCGGATAATCCGGTATACGCAGGTTGGCTACAGCCCTGTTTTTAAGCACCTTTGGGACGATTACACCTGCGGAGATGGAGTTGATATGGAGGGGTTACTGCGGCGGAATAGGGGTGTTTTTATTTATATTTTTATTTATATTTATGCGTAAACCACTGCATAAAAAAACCGCCAAGGGGTGTTTCCCCCTGACGGTTGTTCCTTGCAAAAAGCAAACTTTGTAATTGTGAACATACTTTTGTAGATGTCAAGTATAATTTTACAGTTTTCGATCAATAATTTTTTACACCTAATTATTACCAAATATGGTTTCCCGGTGCTTCAGTCTATAGCTGTCCCCATTTAGGTTAAGAACTTCACATTTATGCACAATGCGGTCTAGTATTGCCGTAGTAATGGCAGGATCTCCAAGCAATTCACCCCATTCCTCAGGCCCTTTATTAGATGTAATTATGATTGAGGACTGCCCATAGAGCTTATTCACTAGCTGAAAAAACAGATTTGCCTCATGCTTCTCCATAGCCATAAACATTAGATCGTCAATAATAACAAGATCTGCTTCAATAACCCGCTTGTATCTGGCCCTGGATGTCCTCAGGATCTCTTGAGTCTTAAGTATGTATACAAGATCATTCATTGTTGTAAAATGAACCTTGTAGCCGTTGTTAATTGCATGAATACCAAGTCCAATTGAAAGCATGGTTTTCCCAACGCCTGTCGGGCCGAGCAGGATTAGGTTGTAACCCTGCTCGATCCAACTGAGTTCACGCAGTTGGTTGAATTGTCTCTTGCTCAATGATGGCTGTTCACTTAAATCAAACTCATCAAGGGTCTTGTACTCCGGGAACGAAGCCTGCTTTAGATTTCTTTCCAAACGTTTTTCCTCCCGGCCTTTTATTTCACGTTGCAGTAGTTCCTCCAGAAACTTCTCATACGATATGGTTTTGTTTAAAGGTACGCTTAATATATCTTCGATTTGTTGTGCAGCATTATGAAGATTTAAAGTTTTAAGCATTGTCCTAATGCTGTCAATTGTGGATTGCATCGTTGTTACCTCCCAGAGCACTGATATATTCCGACATATCTCGTATTTTTGGTGTTACTCTGATTTTTTCCAGGCTCTCTGCTGACATAGATGATACTTTTACAGTAAAAGTATCAGTTGAGACCTGCTTGTCCTTTTGATAGTGATTTACAGCGTCTTGAAAGTCTGTCGCCCTGTAAAGACTGTTCTTTACGCAGAACTCCAAGGCTTTATCTATTACTTCCGATGATGTCCCTTTAACTGATTTCTGTATCAGTAAAATCTGATCCCGTATATATCTGGGCTTCTCTGTATGAATTGTTTCTATGAAGTTTTTGGCCTTGTCTGGATCAGTAAACCTGCCAGCTAATTCATCAATCAAAGCTGAGATCTTTCCGCTCTTATCCCGCCTGTGGTCATTATTCTTTACGAGATTCCCTTTATCTACAGGTGTTTTGAAATGTCCCAGCAGTTTATCTGTATCGATGTCAAAGATATCAAGTTCATTATCACCTGTATAATTTACCCTGACATACGTATATGGCCCTTTGTATGTTCCCCTGGGAACAGTATAGCGGTTTCCTTTTATGGGAACGGTATTGTCTTTTCTGACCTGATAGGGTATGCTCAATGCAGGTAGATTAGTTTTAATTTTATCCAGTACCGGCCTTAAGTATTTCTTCTCTTCAACAAATACTTCGGCTGGTATTTTTCTTGTAGTGCCGTGTTTCTTCCCGTTTCCGCGACGTTGAAGCCAGTTTTGGCAGTCCTCATTCCATTGATCGATATTGTAGAACGTGCGATGCCGTGCATAGTTGTTTTTTACAAAATCTACAACCTTTTCAATTTTTCCCTTGCTTTCTGGATCTGCCTTCCTGCACATATATACTCTGAATCTGCGCTTCTGAAGGTATCCTGAAAATGCCTGAGTATATATCAAGTCACCATGATTTTCACTTGTCAGGATCAAATGATCCTGATCATATACAAGTTCATCTGTTATACCTCCATAGAATTCAAACGCATTTTCATGGATCCTGATAATATCAGGGGTATTAAAAGGCCTGTCCTGCCATTCACAGTATTTATACCTGGAATGAGACAGTACAAAACACATAACGTAAAGCCGTATTTCCTTCTCAGCTTCACCTGGTACTTTTATTGTTCCGAAGTCAACCTGCATTTGTTTGCCTATAGGGAGCTCATCAACAGGTTCATAGTCCCTCGATCTTGCAGTCTTGGGTATATCATACTTCTGCCGCAGAACTCGCACATAGCGCCGAAGTGTAACCTCCGAAAATGGTAATGCCTGAAATCTTTCTTCCAGCCAGTCAAACACCTGTGCTGCTGATATATCAGGAAATTCTTTCAGCCAGCATAGAATATCATTCTTGAATGGCTCAGGTTTCCTGCTCCGCTCCTGAGTTCCGCATACAAATCTGTCAAACTCATCCGGAGGCATCTCAAGGTATTTGTCTAAGGTTGGACGGCTGATGTTTAGCTTTCTGGCAATCTGAGACTTTTTTAATCCCATCTTGATAAGCTGGTTTATCTCTGAATACATATGCCACCCTTCTTCTTTTTTCAACGTTCATGCTCCTTTCAGTGTTTTTGAAACTATTATACTGAAAGGTACTATCATTTTCACCATTGCGACAGTCTGAGTAAGAGAGGAGGATTATGAGATGAACGAAGGTGTCCTTTCCTGAAGCTGCTGTTATGGAGTGAATATCATTTCCAGTTTTTTTTGATGGTCTTTACAAATACCGGAAAAAACCGTAAAATCTTATTGATCGAAAACTGTCAATTTTATTTTATCATTCACATGTTATCGCTTGATATTATCCCTATTCCAACCGATGAGGCTGTTCGTGAGGTGGAAAACCGTCTTCTGGGTGTAGAAACCAACATCACCAACTGGCAGAGGAGACAGAACCAAAGCAACAACTTTTCGGCAGTTGTACCCTATGATATGGAGCAGCAGCGCAAAGAAAGCAAGGAGTTTCTCGATGATCTTACCACCCGTGATCAGCGTATGATGTTTGCAGTTCTTACAATGGTGCATATTGCGGACAGCAAAGAGCAACTTGACAGCGATACGGAAACCTTGTTTACTACAGCACGGAAACATCTGTGCCAATTCTCTACACTGACATTCCAGCAGATGGATGGTTTAAATACGGTATTGCCTTATGGCTTGCGAAAAATTGATGCAATCCGGACGCTGACTACCGAAAGCACGGCAGTGTTTATACCTTTCCGGGCACAGGAAATCTCCCACCATGGCGGCATTTATTACGGACAGAATGTTATCAGCAAGAACATGATCATTGCCAACAGGAAACACCTGCTCAATGGAAATTCTTTTATTTTAGGCGTTTCCGGCTCCGGTAAGAGTTTTACCGCTAAGAGGGAAATTGTCAACCAGATACTGTCCAGTGATGACGACATTATCCTAATTGATCCGGAAAGGGAGTATTCCTCCCTTGTCAAGGCAATGGGCGGTGAGATTATCCATATATCAGCAACTTCTCCCAATCACATCAATGCAATGGATATGAACA
>DCUA01000168.1 GCA_002329675.1 Firmicutes bacterium UBA1426
TCATGTATTGATCTCCTTGTTTTGATGGTTTTTCATTATATAATTTCGATTATCAAGATTACATTTATAACTCATTATGCCTCCAATTCCTCTTCGCCTAACTGCCGTTCGAGAGCCTGCCTCACCAAACCGATGACATAGACTAAATCTTCAAGTCTCTCCAAGCCAACTTCCACATTACCGTTACCCCATCGGCCTAAATTGGAAACATCTCTGCACATGCCAAGAGGATCATCGACTTGCTCATAGTCAAGATTCAAAGTCAATCGAAGCCGTTTGGCCTGAGGTACCACATCTACAAAATTAGTCTCAGCCTTGTAGGCAATATATAGTTTGAGAAACTCCTCGTGGACACATTCATCTAGAGCCAGTACCCTGACCCGGAACGCATCAAATAGCTTTCGCATAGGCTTGGCAGTCAGATGCGGGTATGAGTCAATTGTATACTCAGAAGCTACACTGGGCTTTTTCTCTTTGTAAGTTTCAAGAATACTATCATCCAATACAGGTGCCTTCCATATGTTTATCGCTTTTTTTGCCAGCTTGGCTGCCCGGTCATTAATTGTATCTTCATTCCACGTAGAACATGTGCCGAGACCTTCGTTCAATTTAAGCGGGCTTTCTTTAAAACCGCCATTCATGTCTCTCTTTTCTATAAAAGAGCGGTCGCTATATTCGGAATTATAGCCGGTCAAGGTTAGATTCCCCAGTGTGTGAAGATACTGCTCATGAATGCGTTTCCACTCGTTCCCAAGTTCCTGTTTCCAAGTGTCATTCAAATTCTCATTTTGCGGCATGATGTGTTCTATTGTGTAATCCTGTACCACTACCCGTTCTTTTCGGCCGAAGTTTTCGAATCGCCGCAGCCAATAATTCCGGCGGTTGAAGGCATAGAGATTGCGCACACATAATTGCCGTTGAAATTCCTCATCTTGAGGAAAGCGGCGATAGGACGGCAGCAACATGAATTCGGCTTTAACACTTTCCACATAGCGATCTTTCTTTAATCTTCGGCTGAACGTGGCAAAGGTCTGGCGCAATGAGTTTGTGGGGATATCACAAACTGCACGGCGAAAAACATAGCTTTCCACCAGGGCATTGATCGCTACAAACTCATTTTTGCTAATTAGCTTGTTTGAATAGTCTTTATACACTTCTATCAACAGGGGGTAACAGACATCCGCCCGGAGTTCCCGAATGTCCTTGAATGTGGCAGCAAGCTCCGGATCTCTCTCTTTGCCAAGGGCAATGTAACAGTAATAACCGGCAAACTCCAGCAGGTTTTTTAAAAGAATCTCCGTTTCAAACTTCCGTGAATATGCCTTGAATTCAGCGTATACCTCATCTTTTTTTATTCGGTAGTTTCCCGTATGTATCACAAGAAAGAAGCGCATGAATTCATCAAAGTGGGTGGTATAACTTTCGGCACCAAAAAGGTTTTCCATGGGACGCCAGTAATCATTGTAGAGATTGGTTTGCTGCTCATGGGGTAATCCCATAAGGACAAAGTTCCTTATAAGGTCTGCTTGTGTCAGTGCTTTGCCGGTGGAGTTCATGCTTTCGAATATCATCTGGGGATTATCAAGACCCTGTTGAAGCCGTACATCGACAATCATCAGTTTTTTGATCCCTGAATACACAATATTCACATCTGCATCGGTGATTCTTTCGGTGAAGAAAGCAAAATTCTTAATGAGTTTCTGAGAGGCATTTTCCGGTTCTTTTTTTCCGTCCAGAAGGGCGATCAGGGTGTCCTTGTCGGTTTTGGTCAGTAGCATTTTATAGCTCAGTTCCTCTTTGCCGTAGCGGTTACGAAGATAATAGTCTTCAATTGCTTCAGCAGAGATTGGAGCAGTGAGATTTTCTTTTTCCAATCTTTGCTTAAGAGCTAGCAGAAGCAGGGTGATGGTTGTAATACGCTGCTGCCCGTCAACGACTATCCAGCGGGAAATAGCGGCGCTGGTTTCCTGTTCGGGGATGTAAACAACTGAACCGATAAAATGGCTTTTCAGGTCCGCATTGCTCCCCACTCGCAAAATATCATTCCAAAGCTGCTCACAATGGCTCACTTCCCAACTGTATGTGCGCTGGAAAATGGGTATCATAAACTGCTTTGCTCCCTGGATGAGTTGGGTGAACTCTAAGTCCTGCGCTTTCATTTTTACCCTCCATGTTTTGCATTAGCGGTGTTACCCGAACCTTGCCAGTGAGTAAGTCTTGCATCAGGGTGGTTTTTAGGAAACGGAGTTTTTAGGCTATCTCAAAAAAAGACTCCAAATAGATTCTATGGTGTTAACATTGAATTATTCGAATATCGATACGAGGCTCAAATGTATGTTATCACAAGAGAAGGAGAAAAAGGAAATCATTAAGGTACTGGCCAACATGGATAAGTTCATAGTAATAAGGAATGGTAAAGAAAGGATCTGTTCATCCTGAGAAAATAAACGAGAACAATTGGACTTGTTTTCCCATTCTCACAATCTTTGATAAAGCAAACACGTAATACAGACTGAAAGCCTTGAGTCACTCAATTGCGCTGTCGCAAGTAAAGCAGGAT
>DCUA01000184.1 GCA_002329675.1 Firmicutes bacterium UBA1426
ATCGTCTTTTATTTCAAGCTGGATAGACGAAACGAGCATTACATCAACTCCTAATCTCTACGAAATTTCTCTGCAAACAGCCTCTAATACTCCTCCTGATATTGCCAGTGCTTTGTCTGTAATTGAAAAACAATGTTCCCTGACGTTTCGCGGGTCAATATCTCCAATTTTTAGTCCTTTTTTCACATATACAGAGGGATGTATAAGACCTCTCAACATACCAGGGATCGTTGCTCGTATTTCTTCTCTGCCTAATTTTCCTATAAGATCTCCCGGTTCCACATGATCCCCGATGTCTTTTTTGTGGTCGATGTAACCATCGCATGGCGCCCTGAGGAGCCTTTCAATTGAGTATCCCATTTCAACTCCAGGGATGCCCGTATCCGGGATCGCTGTTCCTTCCTCAATAAGCCTACCTAGGTAATGGCCCCTTTTTGTTTCAACTACGTAATGGACATCTTTTTTTGCAACAAAACCGGGGCCAATACCAATCACCAAAGGAGCCATTTTCATATGCGTACCCATATTTCTTTTTGCCATTATCGCATCTACCAACAAAAAAGGCTTGAGCATATCTACTAAAAGAGCATCTGGGTCAACAATGATTGAAACTCCATCATGTGAAAACATTTCGTTCGGAGCATTAATACGCTGTACTGGCATACCATCAACAGTAATGCTTCCATCAAAAATCGCGGACGCAGCTGAAACAGTTCTGCGAACAACAAGCGGCTTCTGAATTTCCAGACATAAGACTCTAAATCCAATCCTCCAAAGCCTGTAAATTATTCCAGTAGCTAAATCTCCGCCACCGCGTACAACTGCAATCTTCTCCGAACCGATCATCTTAAAATCATCTCTTTTTCGTTAATTAAAATCACCTAAGTAAATTGGAACTTCACCCTCCATGACTATTGCATCTTTGGGACAAAGAGCTGGGCAAAGTCCGCAGCCGTCACATTTGTTAGGATCGATAACGGCTTTCTTTTTTCCATCTTTTTCGACCATCTGTATCGCATCATAGAAACACCAGCTGGGACAGAGTCCGCAGCCAATGCATTTTTCTTCAACGACTCTGCTGACAGCCTTGTGGTCACGGTCGACCTTGTCCCAGGTAGTGATCTGTGGGAGCGTTATACCTCTAAGTTTATTTATGTCATCTATGTTGTGGTCAACGAGATATTTTTCTACTCCGTCAAGGAAGACCTTAACCTCACCAAACTGTTTCGGACCGTACATGATAGCTGTACAGGTCTGGACTGTAGTAGCACCACACATGATGCACTTGATCACATCTTCCCAGCTGAATATTCCATTTGTCGCAGAAATAGGCATTCCGTGTGCCTCTGCTATTTTTGCTATCCATTTAAGTGTGATGGGCCTCATCCAGGGGCCTCCGACTCCGGCAAATCCCCCATGAAGAAGAGGACGTCCTGTCTCTATGTCTACGTCCAGCGCAGAAAATCTGTTTACAACTGTAAAACCGGCTGCTCCTGAAGCTTTACACATCCCGGCGACATCTACAATATTGACTGCTTCGCATGTCAGCTTTACAAATACTGGAATATTTACACTGTCACAAACTATTCTTGTTACTTCAGCCGCCATCTCAGGAGAGTTTCCAAGTTCCTGACCACTCTTGTATCCGAGATCCTTGGGGTGCGGACAGCCAAAATTAAGCTCAAGCATAGGAAGGCCTATGTCTTCCATTCTTTTTGCCAGTTCTGTCCAGCTATCTTTTGAGTTTCCGGATATACTTCCTACTAGTGTACAGTCTCTTTCGTCACAGGCAGCCTTTGCAATCCTCATTTCCTGCATCCACTGGTCTATATCATACGTTGCCAAAAATTCACAGGAATAGTTTGAATAGCTGTGAGGCCAGCCTTTTTTATTCAGGACAGTAAAACGGGGAGAGACGTACTTCTGCGCTAGTGGTTCAGGGCTGAAAGTTTTAGCTATTACTCCGCCTGCTCCTGAATCTGCACAGCGTTTCATGTATTCGCCATTTTTACTCGGGGAAGCAGACGCTATCACCATGGGATTTTTAAATTTAACTCCGCAGTACTCTACGGCAAGATTTGGCTTCATAATTTTTACCTCCTGTTTTTTAAAAAAATGGAAGAAAAACAGTCATCCTGCCATTTTTCTTCCAACAGAAATTCATGATTTATTTATCTGGGAGCTCCCAGTTTATTCTTCAAAAGCGTGCATTCAGGGTCTATCGGCTTCGAGGGATCCTGGTAGCGGATCTCCATGGTTACACATCCAAGAGGAATGTCATAGGGACCATGCTTCATTTCCGGCAAACGGCTTCCATAATACCCTGCCTTCATAGTAATGTCTTTCTTCTCGTCTTTAAGAAAACCTTCAAGTATGTAGACTTCCTCACAGAAGTCATGGGAAAGAAGGTCCGGAACTTTGGTCTGGGGGGGGAACTTCAGGAGCCTTGTGTAGTTTCCGGTCTCGGGGTCATAAGAAAGAACTTTCTCCATTGTACCATTGTAACCGCCCTCTACCAGACGCCATTCTCCATAAAGATCAACATCACAAATTTCATATTCCTGTTTTGCCATTA
>DCUA01000035.1 GCA_002329675.1 Firmicutes bacterium UBA1426
ACAGCCAATAAAGATTGGATTGAGTAATACTTTCCCAATCTGCCGTACTATAGAGTAGCGGCAGACGGGGTGCTATTCTTCCTTGGCCGGCCTCTTGGACGATTAGGTTTGGGCTCTGTAGGTTCCTTCTTTGGCCTGCCACGCTTCTTTGGTGCTGGCTTTGGAACTGGTATGGATAGCCCTAAAGTCTCAAGTTCCTCAAAGACGCTCACTATGGTATGTACCCAGTAGCTGTCATCAGAGTGTGGAGGAGCAGGCGCATCCACCATACGCCAGGCGGAACTCAGATCATCCATAAGATCCTTATAGGACATCTTGTTCAGCAGACCAGCATCCCTCGCCTTCTGTATAAGACGACAGGTGAGCACAGTAGATATAAAGTTGATGAACTCGGAACCCATAAGGGAGAAGTCTCCCTGAACGTTCGTTTGATCCAGGCACTGATCATTTTTATACTGCTTGAAGACGAGTTCCAGTATCCATCGTTCATCGTAACAAAGGTAAGCGGTCTTAGGATCCATATCAAGATCCGATTCGAATACGATGACCCCGAAGACGAGCCTTTTCTTTTCATACTTTTCACTTATGAAATCATGGTTCTGTTCTCTTCGCTTTAAGTAATCGGCCTCCTCCATGGCTGCCTTACTTGATGACTTAAACGAATAAAGATACCGGCCTCCTTTTATGGCCTGCTTT
Organism: Firmicutes bacterium UBA1426; assembly: GCA_002329675.1. Lineage (GTDB taxonomy): Bacteria > Bacillota > Clostridia > Peptostreptococcales > Anaerovoracaceae > UBA1426. The sequence continues at coordinate 697 of DCUA01000035.1, forward strand.
TTATAAAGCACATGGTCTCCGACTCCCTCAAGGACTCCGCTGAAAGTCAGCATGGCATTGTTCGTGATGCGCGCATCATTCCTCTTTATGGGAGTAAGGAAATGCAGGTCAGGCCGATCGCCAAGTTCCTTGATAATTCGTACCGGAGGAAACCCTTTATCGGCGATGATGATGCCCTGCCTTATATCGTTATCCACTATGAATGACCTGTAAGATACGGCATCTATGGAATTTCCGGGGAACACCTCTGCACAGATAGGTTCCATAGCCTCAAGGTCATAGGCATATATAACGGATACATCCTTACAGCCTTTCACTCTCCCTTTGTAGGAAAATGCAGAAAGATCGTTTACTGTGCTGGTGTCCTGTTTCAGCATACCGTCTATGATCACATGGTGATCCCTTGCTACCCTCAGAGCACGCTTTTGATAGAAAGTTCTTCGTTTTCTGCCATCTTGTCCGAGCCGCTGAAGGAAACCTGAGATCGTATTTGGAGACATCCCTATGCCGGGATAATCCTTACATACGAATGTGCGGTTATATTCGGTCGAAAGCCTGCCATTCACGATGGATGGCTTTATGATTCGCAAGGTGGCGATAGCCATTATAGTATATGCCTCTTTGATGGGGTACACCTCCAGAAGATCATCAAGGAGATCCTCTGAGACAGATTTTACAAAGGCTGAAGCACCATAGGAGAGCATGTCCGGCCCTGAAACGGAAGCCTTATCCTGTTTGGGGACATATTTCCCGTCCCGGATATGGCCGATCACCTTTCCGTTTTTCGGCTGCGGGTTGCCGCCGGAGATGTATTTGATGCTGACCCTCTCACGGACAGCAAATCGGTTTGGACCATCACGCCCGTTGTCTTCAACGATGGTGTTGACGGGTCTTGGAACCATGCGAATGTACTCTGGAACTGCCATAAAATCACCTCCAAATATAGTACAATTATATCATATATAGTACTATATATCAATGAATTTATGGTTTGTTTTTCAAAGAACTATGGACGTCAAAAGCCTCACGAGACGGTGATTTTGACCTTGGAAGAGTTGTTTTTGGCCTATTTATAACCAACTTCCCCGAAAAACTATAGTTTTTTAGGGCTGTTAGCACAAAGATCGCTGTTTTCTATAGTACGGCGATCTGGGAAACTTTTATTTGATTTATCTACAATAAAGCACTGGATTTTTTTGTTTTTAGGAAGTTTCAGTGCTTTATTTTTTGTTCATTGTGGAAAATATGTGAGTTTGGTATAATAATTTTCAAACGAATGGATGATATATAGAACAGGAGGGATTGATAAGTGTCGGATATTACAAAAAGAGCATTAGAGGCATCTCTCAAAAAGATGTTACTGAAAAAGCCGGTTACCAAAATTACGATTAATGATATTACAGAAGACTGTGGTGTCAATCGTGCAACCTTTTATTATCATTTCAAAGATATTTATGACTTGATTGAATGGTCCTGCGAGGAGGATTCACGCAAAGCAGCCAATGGAAATACTACCTATGATACATGGGAACAGGGGTTTCTGAATATTTTTCATGCTGTTGAGGAAAACAAGCCTTTTATACTGAATGTTTACCGCCATGTGAGTCAGGAACAGATTATTCAATATCTGTACAGGGTTGTTTATCAATTGATTATTAATGTTGTTGAGGAATGCGCACAAGGCATGAGTGTCAGGGAGGAGGATAAAAAATTTATTGCCGATTTTTACAAGTATGCTTTTGTAGGTATGATGCTGGACTGGATACGGCAGGACATGAAACCGTCACCGGAAAAGATGATTTACAGGCTGAGTAATTTAATAGAGGGAGACATCATTCGTATGCTTGAAAAATGCCGGATTGATAAGCCATATGATAATATCAACAAATGATGGAGTTTGTCGAAAAAAACTACAATATAGCCCTGTCATCGAAGAATTCGATGATGGGGCTATTCTGTTGATTGTGAGTAGTTATCATTCAACGTATACTGAGGATGTAATTGAAAAACATATATAACGAATTGAAATTCAGGAGGTATGATTATGTATTATTCAAGTGGAAACTATGAAGCTTTTGCTCATCCTAAGAAACCAGAAGGAGTAGATCACAAGTCAGCTTATATTATTGGTACAGGTCTGGCAGCACTTTCATCCGCATGCTACCTTGTCCGTGATGGTCAGATGAAAGGTGAACGTATACACATTTTTGAAAAAGATCCGATTCCTGGTGGTGCCTGTGATGGATTTGAATATCCGGGAGTAGGCTATGTAATGCGTGGCGGACGTGAAATGGATAACCATTTTGAAGTCATGTGGGATCTGTTTCGTTCGATTCCATCGATTGAAACTGAAGGCGTCAGTGTTCTGGATGAGTATTACTGGCTTAATAAAGAAGATCCGAATTACTCTCTTTGCCGTGCGACTGTCAACCGGGGACAGGATGCACATACAGACAAAAAATTTGCAGTTTCAGACAAAGCACAAATGGAGATCATGAGGCTGTTTTTCACTCCGGATGAAGAATTGTATGATAAACGTATCGATGAATATTTTGACGATGAGGTATTTGATTCAAATTTCTGGCTGTACTGGCGGACGATGTTTGCGTTTGAAAACTGGCACAGTGCACTGGAAATGAAGCGTTATATTAAGCGCTATATCCACCATATCGGAGGTCTTCCTGACTTCACGGCTCTGCGTTTTACAAAATATAATCAGTATGAGAGTATGATCCTGCCGATGGTAAAATATCTGGAAAATGCCGGTGTCGTATTCCACTATAATACAAAGGTTGTAAATGTTGAGTTTGATGTTACATCCGATAGAAAGCAGGCTACCCGTATTGAAGTCGAAACAGAAGGCGAGACCCGCTTCGTTGATCTCACAGAGGATGATCTTGTATTCATTACAAATGGAGGATGTGTGGAAAATTCTGCAATGGGATCACAAAATACGCCGGCTCCATATAATCCGGAAATCAAGCCAGGTGGCGGATGGGATATGTGGAGACGTATTGCCGCCCAAAGCCCTGACTTTGGAAATCCGGATAAATTCTGTTATGACAGTGGCACTCATCCAGTTGCACAGCTCACTGTCATAACAGAATTTATCCGGATTTCCAAAGTCAGGGCTTTGGGCGGCAATACGTCTCCACATATCCCATCCGCCACCTGGCTTGA
>DCUA01000215.1 GCA_002329675.1 Firmicutes bacterium UBA1426
AATTATTTTAGTCGGTCAGTAGTGTATTTTTTTAATGAAATTTTAAGTAGGTTCGGTTTCTCGATTGTTTATTTGTCAGAGGCAAAGCAAAGTGAATTCAAACCGCCATTGCTGCTGCTTTTGAAATTATCTGCGACCCAATGCAATACATGAATAGACAATGTGAGCGGGCCCAAGACCAACAATGAGATGGAAAACTATTTTAATAGAATTATTGAATTATTTGTAAAATCGGATGTCCTCCCTTCTTCGCAAGCTGATTTTTATCGATGGCTTGCCGAAAGGAAATTTTCCAGGGAAAAAGAGGATGCGCTGCGCGATTTGTGGGAAGAGATGATTGAAAAAAGGGTGGATGGAAGTGAGATATCGACCGACACATGGCATTCGCTGGCAGATGTGTATAAAAAGATCAGAGAACGTCAGGACAATGCTCACAGGAAACTCCTCCGCTTCTGGCAAATATCGGCTGCCTGCCTGATGATCGCTTTCGTTTCCACCCTCTATTTTACCCACACGTCGAAACGGGAAGCTGCCGACCTTATTGAAAAGTATGTTCCGGTCGCCGGAATGGAACATCTGACCTTGCCCGACGGAACCGAAGTACAAATGAATTCCACCGCCACCTTATTATATCCGACGGAATTTACCGGCAAGAGCAGGAGCGTTTATTTAATTGGAGAAGCAAATTTCAAGGTGGCACGAAATGAGAAAATGCCATTCATCGTAAAATCGAATGACTTTCAGGTTACGGCGCTGGGAACGGAATTCAATATGAGGACATATCCCGGTGATTCCACACTTTCGGCTACACTTCTTTCGGGAAGCGTGGAAGTCAGATGCAACAACCTCACATCGGCACATACGTTAAAGCCAAGCGAACAACTGACATATAATATATTTACGAAAACAGAATCGATTGATTATCCCGATCTGTCTGAAGTAACGGCATGGCAACGGGGTGAGCTAATATTTAAGTCGACTTCCCTTGGAGAAATTATCACCGTATTGGAGCGCAGGTACCCTTACTCGTTCGTCTACGCCCTGAATTCACTAAAAGAGGATAAATATACGTTTCGCTTTAAAGAGAATACTTCGTTAACGGAAGTAATGGACATCATTGTAAGGGTCTCGGGCAGTATAAAATACAGGATAGAGGATGATAAATGCTATATAACATCACTAAAATAAACTTTTTCTAAACATTTTAATTATTACATCATGGATTCGTCATAATAAAAAAACCGGTACAAAGTGGCACCTTTATACCGGAGAATAGCGTTAGAGCAATGCTCTTGAACAATTAAGTCAAATTTATAATCTAACACTAAGAAATGGTAACTACTCAGGTACCCCCTGTCATAGACAGAGAGTCCTGACTACTCGTCAATAACTATGCTATACTCGAAACTACGCTTTAGCAAGGGATGCAATAACCCGAAGGACCTCAAAGGGGTTCTGTCCGTTCTTGACCGCTGTTTGGATGACGGAGGCAACGGTAGCATAGTTCCCGGCTCCTTCCTCGGAGCGGAAGCACCCGCTGACTTTCAATTTGGTCTTGGCCGGTCTCAATGCCTTCTCGGAGTCATTATTCGTGGGAGGAACAGCGGGATTGGTGAGGAAGGTAAAGATATAGTCCCGGTGTTTGGTAATGCCTTTTTTGAGTTTATCAAGTTCATTATTCTCCCCGTCTTCTTTCGTGTAAACCGAAGGTCTTTCGAGCAGCTTGTCCAGTCTTTCTTCCATATCTTTCCTGACCGCTTCTCCAATGTCATTTTCATTGCGATGATGGACGGAGTCCCGCAGCAGGTCGAGCATGTCAAGGCTCCATGGATCATCCGGAAAGGCCTGCATCGTGTAGGTAAGGTTCCGCAACAGATGGGCAATGCATATCTGGTGATCCTCCATCCCCACGTCTCCCATGAAGTAGGCCGGAAGTCGGTCAGTGACCCATACCATATTACCTTGCTCTTCCCCGGTAAAGTGCTTGTTGATCACATGGTGGCTTCTGCTGCTGTCAAAGGCGAGGAAGGTGGCTACGGCATTCTGGAAAGCCCAGAGCCAGTTATTTTTCCCGTTCACGTTGATTCCGGTTTCGTCCGCCCCGGCAACCTTTCCTTCTGCAACTTTCTGACGGATCATTTCGTAGGGCGTTTTGGAGAATTTCCGCATGGCCTTCAGCATGTTCGATACGGAGCCTTCACTGATGTGGAGTCCGAAGATGGTCTCGTACAGATGGGTGAGTCGCTTGAACGGAACATTTTGGTAAGTGCTGAGGTAGGATGTCATCGCCATGATGTTGGGGCCGAAGGATACGGGAGCATTCACCTCTTCCGGAAACTGCCCCTTGCTGCAATGCCCGCAGGAGCACTTGACCTGCATCGTCATGTGGTTGACAACCGTGGCCGCAATCGGAAGCGGAATGTCCACCACCTGGCGTGTGGCGCTGACGATCGCAGCGTCCATCTCCAGCGGCTTTCCACATTCCGGACACACGGAGACGGGGTACCACTGTTGGGTTTCGGTTACATTTTCGGATTGGAGCAGGGTGCTCCCCGAATGGCCTTTCTGCCCACCGGACTTCCTGCCGGAAGGCTTGCGCTGGGACTGTGTATGCCGGATGCCAATTGGATTCCCGGAGGGCGGGACGCTACTGTTCGTGCTATTCTTTATGACGGGTTTCCTGCCACTCCCGAGTTCGGCAACATGGGATGCAAACTCGGCAATACGAGCCTCTTTGACTTTTATTTCACTGTCACGGACAGAAAGAATAAGATCCATCCGCGCAAGTTCCCTGTCCTTCTCCTCAAGGGTTTTGACAAGAGCCCTGTTGATCTTCGCCTGCACCAGCAGCCGCTCTGCCAGTTCTGTGGAGTCAAGCTCTTCGCAAAGGCCGAGTTCCCGAAGGATCTGCCTGCGCCGCCGGGAGAGCTTTACCCGGTCTGCTTCGACACTCTTTCCAAGTCCTGTATTAAAGTTCTTTTTCATACCTCCACAAAGATCGGGAAAATAATGGATCTGTGCAAATTTAATGATTTGTGCACCAGCGGATTAAAGGACGTTTCCAGACATTTTGGCAAGACCTGCACCCCTTCTTTCGGAGGGTCATTCCAAAATTTTTTGAGGGCCTGCAATGCCCTCCAAATAGCCCACAATAAGCTGATATATAACAACTTCAATGCAGGGATAGCGGCATGAGGAAAAATTCAAAAAAATTACAACAGGATGTTGACAACCCTGCGACATTCTTCATCATTGGTCAGGAAAAGGGAACCTGAGTAGTTACCCTGATAAATGTTTATTTCTCTGCACATTTCGTTAAGAGACTACACAAAAAAAAGACGGCCATTAAGCCGTCTTTTTTAAAGTGTTCAAAAGAACTTATTCAGGTTTTACTGTGATGTTATCAGCAGGAGTCCTGGTGATCTCAGCAAAGTCAGTAACAAACTTAACCTGTAGGGTTGCCACTGTTTGCTCGGAGATCAACTGCGTACCAGCATTATCCCAAGTCAGC
>DCUA01000175.1:0-269 GCA_002329675.1 Firmicutes bacterium UBA1426
GCAGAAATGGGACACAATATGGAACTGCGGGAGTTTACCGTCAACAATCCGGAAGATTACATATACGGAGAGCTGCTTCGCAACGATTACGATCTGATCTGCTTTTCCTGTTATGTCTGGAACATAGAAAAGACACTTTATCTTCTGGAAAACGTTAAAAAAGCCAACCCGGAAATCAAAGTGCTTCTGGGCGGACCTGAAGTCACCTGGCGTGCTCCGGACATCATGAAGAAGAACCGATGCGTCGATTTCATTTTGACCGGAGAGGG
>DCUA01000175.1:298-9293 GCA_002329675.1 Firmicutes bacterium UBA1426
GCTCCTGTGGACTTTACCGCGGTACCATTTCCTTTTTACAGCCTTGTCGGAGAATCGGATAAGATCATGTATTACGAGTCCTCCAGAGGCTGTCCCTATGCATGCAGCTATTGTATCTCCGCCATCGAAAGAGGGATCCGCCCCCTGCCCATTGACAGGGTTAAGGCAGACCTGAGCTATTTCGTCTATAAAGGTGTTAAGCAAGTTAAGTTTGTAGACCGGACCTTCAATTATGACGATGCACGATGCATGGAGATCCTGCGTTATCTCATAGAAACGGACAACGGTGTTACCAACTTTCATTTTGAACTCTGCGGTGATATCATCAGTCCGCAGTTACTGGAGCTATTGGAGAAAGCAAGACCCGGGCTTTTCCAGTTTGAAATCGGTGTACAGAGCACAAACGAGGTGACCTTGAAGGCCATCAACCGCCGATGTGATTTTCCCCGGCTTTCAGACAATGTGAGACGCATTCTTGGCATGGGGAATATCCATCTGCACCTGGATCTGATCGCCGGTTTGCCCTTTGAAGACTATGAGAGTTTCGCAAGATCCTTTAACGATGTTTACAATTTGAATCCCGATATGCTCCAGTTGGGTTTTTTAAAGCTTCTGCCGGGCACACCTATACGGGAGCAGACTGAGGAGTATTCCTACCAATTCCGGTCCAGAGCTCCTTATGAAGTGATCTCCAACAAGTTCATGTCGGCAGAAGAGCTGTCCAGACTAAAGATGGTGGAACATATCTTCGATTTATATTATAATAGGGGAGGCTTTGAAGGATCCCTGGGATACCTTTCCCATGAGTTGCACTCCAGGCCCTTTGCTTTTTATGAGGAGTTCGCGACCTTTTATTACCTGAAAGGGTTTCAGCACAGATCCCATAACAAAGAGGACCTTTACCGGATCTTGTACCTTTACGGATACTGGAAGGACAGAGCCTTGCCGGGAACGGCCGACAGACTAAAGCACTTATTGACGGAAGACATGGCCCGGAACCTTAATCCGGAAGCGATAAAAAAATTTATGAAAACAGGATGGGAATGAAAAGGATGAGTAATGGTAAGCGCAGACGCTTGGACAGCCCACGGGCACAGCAAATGGATGAACCCGTAGTAAATGAANNGAAATAAGCGAAGACACAACAATGGTTGCGGTCACGAAAGACTATGCTCCTGCCAAAGAAGGGGATGCCCCTGTAAATGTAAAGAGCAGAATGTCTCCTGTAGCGCCTGTATTGCCCCCATTTGAATCCAGAAAGGACAGAGTGGGGAGATACTTTAGAAAATATCTGGACAACTTTGTTTTTGATGAATTTGCACCTTCCTATCTGGTAAGAGCCGAGGGCCTGGGGTTTATGAAAAATGTTCCCATTCCCCTCAGAAAAGAGGATTACGAAATCTTCAAAGGCGGAGAAGGTGTAAAAGCGCATATTATCGCTGAGAATATGGCCTGGGTCATCGGTATTGACCCCAAGTTCAAATACACACCTCAATACGTGGCGTTTATGAACAAACTGTTCAATTACAAACTCGCTGAAGGGTTTATGAAACAAGGCAGGAACGCAGCCGAGAGAGAGGACTTTGACAATGCCATCATCCATTTCCGGGCGTCTCTCATACTGAAACCGGATAGTATCCACACCATGTATAGCTATGCCAGAGTGTGCAGAGAGTTGTACATGCGAGGGAATGACGACAAATATATCGGTCGTTTCAAAGCAGAGTCCACAGAGTATTTTGAGCTGCTGACGCAGGTTCATCCCCGCTTTGCTCAGGCATATTACTATCTGGGCTACGATTATCTGAACCTGGGGTTGTACCAGAAGGCAGCATTAGTGTGGCAGGAGTTTCTCAAGAGGAGCACCAATTCTAAAGATAAGAGAGAAATCAAGAAACGCCTGAATCAGCTCCAGCAACCGCTGACTATCGAAAAGGGCTACAATGCGGTACTGGCAGGACGGTGGATCGAAGGTATAGAGACGCTGGAACCATTCCTGGATACAAATTTCAAAGGCTGGTGGCCTCTGCACTATTATCTGGGTGTGGCCTATGCAAGGACAGGAAATGACGCAAAAGCCGTGGCCAGCTTTAAGAGGGTGTTGGGTTTCAATGGGTCCCATGTTGAAACCATGAACGAACTGGCGGAACTTTATGCCAAGAGCAAGGACAAGGAAAACGAGAGAAAATACAGACAGAAAGCAGAGCTTATCCTCTCACAAATAGCGCAGGAGAAAAAAGCTCAAAATGAGGATTGACATGAACCAAAAGACGACAGATAAACAAATAATGACCGGAAACGAAGCCATTGCCAGAGGAGCTTATGAGGCGGGTCTGGTGTTCGCTTCCGCTTATCCCGGTACTCCCAGCACGGAGATACTTGAAAATTTGGCTAAATACAAAAGTGAATTGTATTGTGAGTGGGCGCCGAACGAGAAAGTAGCCCTTGAAGCCGCTATAGGAGCATCCATAGCCGGTGTCAGGTCATTGGCTGCCATGAAGCATGTTGGCGTTAATGTGGCGGCAGATCCGCTGTTCACCTTTGCCTATACCGGCGTAACAGGAGGATGTGTATTAGTATCTGCTGACGATCCGGGTATGCACAGCTCACAGAACGAGCAGGACAACAGAAACTACGCTACGGCTGCTAGAGTATTGATGCTGGAGCCTTCCGACAGCAGCGAGGCTAAGGAATTCACAAAGCTTGCTTTTCAGCTTTCCGAAGAGTTTGATACTCCTGTGATGCTGCGGGTGACCACACGTGTCTGCCATAGCAAGAGCCTGGTAGAGCTTTCCGGGAGAGAGGAAAGAGAACCCATTGCATACGAGAGGAACATTGCCAAATATGTAGCAACGCCTGCCAATGGTAAAAAGCTCCGCCGTAACCTTGTAGACCGTCTGAAGGCCATGGAGGAGTATTCCAACCGTGCAGAAATCAATAAAGCAGAATATAACGGCAGTGAGGTTGGCGTGATCAGCGCCGGTGTTGCCTATCAATATGCGAAGGAAGTATTCGGAGAGGATGCTTCCTATCTGAAGCTCGGAATGACCTATCCCATGCCTATGGAACTCGTAAAGGAGTTCGCCGGGAAAGTGAAAACTCTCTATGTTATTGAAGAGATGGATCCCTATATGGAGAACCACCTAAAGGCGGCCGGGATCGCCTGCATCGGCAAAGAACTCATACCGGAGTACGATGAGCTGAATCCGGACATCGTCCGCAGCGCAATTTTCGGGACTGAGAGAGAGGTTTTCAAGTCAGATGCACAGGCCGTTGTGAGACCTCCTACACTTTGTGCAGGCTGTCCCCACAGAGGGTTCTTCTACGCTCTCAAGAATAAGAAAAATGTCATGGTAACCGGAGATATCGGCTGTTACACCCTGGGCTCAGCGCCGCCGCTTTCCACCATTGACACCTGCTTCTGCATGGGCGGAAGTATCAGTGCAGGCCACGGAGCAGCGGTGGCTTTCCGTCAGACGGGGAGAGACATGAAGACAGTGGCCGTGATCGGTGACTCTACCTTTTTCCATTCGGGTATAACCAGCCTGATGGATGTGGTATACAATAAAGGCAATTGCGTTACAGTCATTTTAGATAACAGAACCACCGGAATGACCGGTCATCAGGAAAATCCGGGAACCGGACAGACTCTCATGGGAGAACCGGCTGTTGAGGCTGATATTCCGCTTCTGTGCAAAGCCATAGGCATCAAGGATGAGAACATCTACCTGATAAACCCACTGGACCTCAGAGAAACTCACAAGGCACTGAACCAGGCACTGGCAAAGGATGAACCTACCGTGATCATCGCCGCCTGGCCCTGTGCGATTAAAAAATTCAGCGAGGGAGACAAGGCTCGTTTCGATCTGTCGCCGAAGAAGTGTATCATCGACCAGGAGAAATGCGTCAAATGTAAAGCATGTGTCAGGACGGGATGCCCTGCCATATTGTCAGGGGAGAGGATCCTGATCCAACAGGAGTCCTGCACCGGCTGCAGTGTCTGCAAGCAGGCGTGCCCCTTTGAGGCTATTTCCTTTGTTGACGGATCGGTTGGGAGGTAGATCATGAGCAACGTAAAGAATATATTATTGGTCGGGGTGGGCGGTCAAGGCACCATCCTTGCCAGCAAGGTTTTATCGGAAGGACTCATGGAAGCCGGATTCGATGTGAAGATGTCCGAGATCCATGGCATGTCCCAACGGGGAGGAAATGTAAGCACCCAGGTTCGATTTGGCGACAAGGTGTTTTCACCCATTATCGGGAAGGGTGAGGCGGACCTCATCGTTGCTTTTGAAAAGATGGAAGCTCTGCGGTGGATCGAGTATCTGAAGCCGGAGGGCAGGATGGTGATCAACGATGCGGAAATTCCTTCGGCTCCCATTCAGATGGGATTGGCAGCCTATCCCGAAGGCATTATTGAAGAACTGTCAGAAAAGGCAGTTACATACGTATTCAAAGCCACCGGGTTGGCGGAAACCCTGGGAAACCCAAAGAGCATGAACATGGTCCTGTTAGGAGCCCTGATAAAAGCCATAAACCTTCCGGACATCGACTGGGAGGAAGTGATCAGGCGAAATGTTAAACCGTCCTTTGTGGATATTAACCTTGAGGCTTTCCGGACTGGCAAGGCCCAGGTGTCGGGATCATAGGCTGAGTATCCAACTTTTTGTCCGCACCCCCAGGTGTGCAAAATTTGAAGTAGTGCAGTGATAAATTGGGATAAAAAGTAATTTATGGGCCTAAACTGTGCAAAATTTCCACTAATGCATGATTTTAAAGGTAAAATTCAACTATCACACTGCACTAATCGAAATTTTGCACATAATGCAATATATTCGCCATAATATAGAACCAAAATACAGACAAAATATAGTTGACATTTCGCTCGACTCTGTTGTATAATTACAGAGTCGCCGCGCTGGCGGCTCTGATATTCCAAGGTAGCTCAATGGTGGAGCACTCGGCTGTTAACCGATAGGTTGTGGGTTCGAGCCCCACCCTTGGAGCCAGATCTTGGGCCCGGGGTCCTTAGGGACCCCGGTACCAGAAGACTTGCCGGAGTGGCGGAACTGGCAGACGCACAGGACTTAAAATCCTGCGATCCTTACCGATCGTACCGGTTCGATCCCGGTCTCCGGCACCAAGGCAACTTCACAACCATATAACGTCGTCGCGGGGTAGAGCAGCTGGTAGCNNCAGAGGTTCAAATCCTCTCCCCGCAACCATAAAAATCTCAGCAGGCATAAACCTGCTGTTTTTTTATGCCTGTTGAGCTTTTATTCTGCAATGGTTGGATTTGAACCTCTGACCTCCGGGTTATGAGCCCGACGATAGTGAGTTGAGCTCCCTATGGAAGGCGCAGTGCGCCTTGGTTCATACATCTAAAGTGGTACGACAGAAATTGCTTCCTATGTTTAACATTAAATTACAATATATAAGTTTTTTTACGAAACCGATGGCAATTCTATTTATAGATGATATTATTTATCTAGATTTATAGCTAGCATTTAATCGTTTGTATCACATAGGTAATATGTAAACGGGAGGGGGTTAGAAAATGTTTGATTTGAAAGGGAGAGTTGTAGTAGTATCGGGGGCATCTTCGGGCCTGGGCGCTCAGATGGCCGAGGGCTTTGCCAAGCAGGGAGCCGATCTGGTGATCACCGCGAGACGCCTGGATCGGCTTGAGGCGCTGTCCGAAAAAATTCGTGCGATGGGCGTCAAGTGCCTGCCGGTGCAGTGCGACGTGACCGACACCGAGTCGGTCAACAATGCGGCGGGCGTAGTAGAAAAAGAATTTGGCAAAGTTGATGTGCTGGTCAATTGCGCTGGTTCCGCCAAGAACGCGGGCGTGCTCAATATGACCAACGAGGAATGGGATTTCACCATTACCACCGATATAACCAGCGTGTTTCTGGTTACGCGTGCGTTTGGCAACATCATGAAAAAGAACAACTATGGCCGGATCATCAACATTGCGTCGATGTACGGTCTGGTGGGCAACACCGCCATTGACACGGTGGCCTACCACACGGCCAAGGGCGGCGTCGTTAACTTTACAAGAGCTGTTGCCGCCGAACTGGCGAAGTATAACATCACCTGCAACGCCATCTGCCCGGGATACTTTGCCACCGAGCTGACCATAGAAACGCTGGAAACCGAAGCGTTCCAGGCTTATATGAGGGCCACCGTACCCATGGGCCGTTATGGCAAGGAAGGCGAGCTTAACGCAGCTGCCATTTTCTTGGCCAGCGATGAGGCCTCATATGTGACCGGCGCGATTCTGCCCGTTGACGGAGGCTACACAGCCGTCTAATGACCGAGAGCGCTTCTGTTCAAGAAGCGCTCTTTCTAAAGGAACACCTCCGGCACGGTTGTGGGTGTGCTTTTGCAATATAAACTGCCAGGGGCACTACTTTTTTAATATTGAACCGATGATTCCGCTTACATCATCGAGAATATCTCCATCTTTATCAGAATCCAGGAGTTGACTAACCATACCCATAATTCCACTATCATCTTTTTTCCCCATAGAATCGGATAATAGTGATGTTAAGCTTGAAATACCTGTTGCATCAAGGTTCTCTTTCTTCTTTTGCTGCCCGAGGACTCCAAGTAATAGAGGAGCCAATTGAGACATTAAACCGGATACCTGACTGGCTTCAAGACCCGCCTGTTTAGCTAATCGGGTTTGCACATTTTGATTCTTGTTTGCCAATACATGATTTAGAATCTTTTGTCCATCCTCTGTATCGACATTTTTTATGTATCGTATGATATCGTTAATATCATCATCTTTATGCTGATCTAATGCTCCGGCAAGCGCTTCTGCACCTTTTGGTGTGCTGGCATTATTGCTGAGAGCCTTAATCAGCGTCGGCAGGCCCATCTGGGTTACTTGTTTGACCTGGCTTGGGTTCGCGCCTACTTTTTTACCCAACTCGGCTAATGCATCTTTGTTGTTTAATTGACTCATTATTAATTCCATAATGTCCATGAATAACCCTCCTTTTACTATCAGTTTGTGATGGATGTCCTACCTTGCTATAATTATACACTATCACAAAGGGGAAACAATCATTAGATCTGGTCTGTATTCCTCGCTGTTTCCGGCTTCACCGATTATGTCAACGGCGAAGACCCTATAGTTCTCAGACAGAGCCATCATCTCCGGGAACCAGAATGCACTGTTACTACAAGAGCCGTGTAACAGGATAACAGGCGGGTTTGACTCCTGTCCGGCCGTTAGCATAAACGTCTTTCCAAAAGCGGTCTTGATGTATTTTTGTTCAAAGGGGAACTGACTTAACACCTGGTTGTAATAAGCGCGAAACCAAAGATAAACAAAAAAATTGACAATTGTTGGGATTGCAAGTACCATTAAATGTAATTCATACATATGATTGAGGTTTATCCTTATAATTCTTCAAGTACTATTGTCATACTTACGGAATTGAAAGGGGTGCTAATATGGCAGAATTAAAGACCAAGCAGCACGATGGTGATGTTTTTGAATTTATCAAAAACTACGCGGATACTGAGCAAAAGCGCGAAGACAGTTACGAACTTGTGAAATTGATGCAGGAGGTCACAGGACATCCACCTAAGATGTGGGGGCCTTCAATGATTGGTTTTGGTAGTTATCATTATAAATCCGATCGCAGCAAACAAGAAGGGGACTGGCCATTGGTGGCATTTTCGCCGCGCAAAGCAGCAATCTCACTATATGTATTTTCGGGAAGCCCCGAGCATGAGTATTTACTGAAAGACCTGGGCAAGTACACAATGGGAAAAGCTTGCATCTATGTAAAGAAGCTGTCGGATATCAATACAGAAGCGTTAAAGAAGTTAATGCGGGCTACGATCGATTTTTTAGAGGATAAGTATGGACAAAATCAATAGGATACTGGTCGCGGACGATGAGGCTGACATTCGAAATCTGATAAAGGTCAGCCTTGAAGAAAACGGATACACCGTCCTGACGGCACAGAACGGCAAGGAAGCCCTGGGCATACTATTGTCGGAGGACATTCATCTGGCTATTCTCGACGTAATGATGCCGCTAATGGATGGTTTCAACCTGCTACGGAAAATACGGGAGCACAGCACCATCCCGGTTATTCTCCTGACAGCAAGGACTGACGATATGGACAAAGTGCTTGGACTGGGATTAGGTGCGGATGACTATGTCTCAAAACCCTTCTCTGTTGCCGAGTTGATTGCACGGGTAGGTGCTCAGCTGCGCCGCAGTAACGATTATCTGTCACAGAGGGAAGTGTCACTCCCCTGCGTTACTTATGGAAATCTGTCCATCGATAAAGAAAAATGTTGCGTTTATAAGGACGGAAAGCCCATTGAACTCGGCGCTAAGGAGTTCAAGCTGCTTTTGCACTTCATGGAAAACCCGGAGCGGGTTTTTACAAAGCGTCAGCTTTATCATGCCGTATGGGATGAAGACTACTATTACGACGATAACACCATTATGGTGCATATCAGCCGCATCCGTAGCCGCATCGAGGACGATCCGCAGGATCCGAAGTACCTGAAAACCATCCGTGGTATAGGCTATAAATTGCATTACATCGGTGAGAACTATGAATAGAAAGCTATCCAATCAATTTCTCGGAAACTTTTGGGTAATTTTTTTATTGACTATCCTTGCTACAGCGCTTGCCTTTATACTGCTATCCGTCGCGAGTGGATTGATATCAGAATCGCTTGCCAAAAACCGTTATACCGCAAGTTCGATCATAAAAGAGGATTACAGGCAGATCGACTCGTCCGCAGTCGTGGAGAACGGCGGTGGTGTTCAGATCGTTGACAAGGGATACCATGTTGTCTATACAAGCGGAGTTGATACGATCAACAAAGACAGTCTGAGCGTTCAGGAGTTCACAACATTTTTGACAGAAAGTAAGAGCAAGCCCTACCATTATGACATCCTGTATCAGCCCGAAGGGGAGTTCTGGCTGATCGTCACTTTCCCCACCTCGAT
>DCUA01000219.1:0-572 GCA_002329675.1 Firmicutes bacterium UBA1426
CGACGAGATCGCAGAAAAAACCGGTACCATCAATTATGAGATCGTGTGCCGGATCGGTAAGCGGGTTCCCAGAGTGTACATCAACGCTGAATAAGGCCGTATTTCGTCTTGATCCGTTCCAGTTTATCTATCATAGGCTTTGCTAAAAAGAACAGGAATATCACAGTGGATGCGGAATGGATCAGATTGAAGGTGAGTCCTGCCATATAGGTCACCGCTACCAGTTCCCAGGAAAGACTGCCTGCCCAGGCTAAAACGGAGCTCAGATCCATGATCCCACCGTATATAATAAACGTAGAAAGCCCTCCGAATATGCTAAGAGAGGCTTTCGTTTTTTTCAGCACTCCTCTTTGCACCAAAACTCCTGCAAGATAGCCGATCAGACCAAAACAGAACATCTGCCATGGAGTAAAAGGCCCCATTCCAAAGAAGAAGTTAGAAATCAGGGCTGTCATTGCCCCTACCAAAAAACCTGCCTCTCCGCCAAAGCACACGCCTGCAATTATAATCAACGCAATGACCGGCTTGAACTGAGGCACCATGAAAAAAGCTGCCCGGCCGGCTACCGCGAT
>DCUA01000219.1:742-1911 GCA_002329675.1 Firmicutes bacterium UBA1426
AAGGCGATCACATCTTCTACGGTTACCGCGTTTTCGAAGAGGTGGCGCGACATGCGATTGGCCGCTGTTGTATAAAAGCTGTTGCCGGAGAAGAATCGATTTGGAGTATTGGTTGTCACAATACTGCCGTCAAAGAACATGGCGCAAACATCCCCGTAGCTGCCACAGAATTCGATGTCATGGGACACCATGATGATAGTCACACCTTCGCTCACTAACCGCTTCAGGACCTTGGCCAGCTTTTGTTTATAGTGGTTATCCAGACCTTTCGTCGGTTCATCCAGCAGCAGCACCTCAGGCTCGGTCAAAAGTACTTTCGCCATTGCTACCCTCTGCTGTTCTCCTCCGGACAAGTCGTAGGGATGGGACTCAAGCAGCTCTGTGATCTCTATGCGCTCGGCCATTGCCCGCACTCTTTCTTCCTTTTCGGAAGGGTCAAGCCCTTTTCTTTCTAGAACTTCCATGAGGTCCAGAGCTACTGTCTTTTCTACAAAGAGGGTTTGGGGATTTTGGGGCAGGATCGCCAGATCCGTGTGAATTCTTCCATCCCGCTGCTTCGTCAATTTCTCCCCATTGATCAGCACCTTTCCCCGGTAAGGTTTACGAGTACCTCCAATGATTGAAAGCGCTGTTGTTTTTCCGGATCCGTTTCCGCCCACAATACAATAAAGCTGTCCTTTTTCCACTTGCATGGAAAGTCCCTTGATGACATCCACATCATCCTTGCTGTATCGGAACCATACATCTTTCAGCTGAATGAGAGGTTCTTTCTGCGTATTTGACTCTCTCGGATCCTCAACCCGCAGTTTGGACATTTGCTTCCCTGCAAATACATCCGTCAGCCAGGTTCTTCCCTCCCTGACGGTAACAGGGCTATTCTCTGCCTCAGTCTCTTCATTCTTCCCTGTCAAAATCTTCTGCTGTGCCAGATTTTCATAAACCTGCATGGGTGAAGGCATTGCCAGGAGCATGGGATGGTTCACCCCTGCCAGGATCTTACCAACCTTTCCGGGAACGTCATTTGCCAGTATTTTACCCTTGTCCATCAGGATCACACGATCCGCCATGGGGAACACATCTTCCAGCCTGTGCTCTGTTATGATAATGGTCGTTCCGATCTCCCGGTTGATCTTCTTCACTGTCTCAAGAAAATCCGTAGCCGCGATGGG
>DCUA01000219.1:1945-4151 GCA_002329675.1 Firmicutes bacterium UBA1426
CCGGAAAGCTGGGATACATCCCGCATAAACCAGCTCTGTATGCCGAAAAAGTTAGCCATTTCAGCTACTCTGAGCCGAATGACCTTCGTATCGTAACCAAGGCTTTCCAATCCAAAGGCCAGTTCATGCCACACTTTATCTGTCACAATCTGATTATCCGGATTCTGAAGCACGTAGCCGATGCGGGAGGCCTGTTCCCGATCGCTGATGGTTTCAATAGGGCGGTCGTAAAAGAGGATTTCTCCTTCCCGCTTACCATGGGGAGCGAGCACAGTCTTTAAGTTGCGCAGCAAGGTACTCTTGCCGCAGCCGGTCTGACCGCAGACAACAACAAATTCCCCGTACTCCACCTTAAAACTGATATTGGACAGCGCGGGTTGTTCTCTTTCAGGATATGTAAAGCTCAGATCTTTGATTGCAAACGTCGCCACTTAATAGCCTCCCAAACATTGATAATCACTGGCGCAAAACAGAGCAAAGCGTAGCCGGTGAAGATAGTTAAACTGAATATAGTCACAGTCCCCGTATTGATCGAGGGGAAATATTGAATGTTGTTTTCTCCTGCCATCCCACCCAGCAGCACGATCAGTATCAGCGATGCAAGGTAGATAAGTGCTATCCTGTCCCGGCTGTCAAAGCGGTAAATGGCAAAGCTGCTTCTTCCCGGCAGGCCATAACCTCTGGATCTCATGGAATCGGCTGTGTCGATGGCGTTTTCTAATGCCCAACTGATCATGACGGAAAGGATCTTTATCCCATGCTTTGCCCTCTCCCGCAGGGTTCCGTCGGAGATATCCCTGCCAATGCACTTCTGGCTGTTTGAAATCAATCGGACCTGTGCCTTGAATTTGGGCACGAACCGCAGAACCATGGCAAAGATCATGGACAAGGATGGCATCAACCGCCCGAAAAGGTACATGAGCTTATCTGAGGTCATGATCACATTTACACAGGAAAACCACAGGATCACCGCTCCGAACATAACCGCAATGGCGACGCCGTATAGTATGGACTCCAGAGTCAAAGGATTATCTCCCATGTACCTCAGGATCGTCACTCCCCTGTGATTGAACAAGGGATTCACCGCTCCTGCGATGATCATCATTGGAAGCAGGAAAATCAAAGCGAATTTCAAAGTTCTCTTGCCGTTGAGGCTGATCGCATAGACAAAGGCACCCACCATAGATATGGTCAAAAACACAGGATGCAAGAAAACCATGCTGAAACTGATCACGGCACAGAAAAACGTTAAATTAACTATGGGATGATAGGTGGAAAACGTATCCTTCAATCTTACTCCTTCACATAAATGATTCAGATCACCGCCACCGGCTTCATTTTTATCTGCACCGATGGCAAAAGCATCTTTGATCGTCCAAAGCAACTACAGATCTCATTTTACTGACGATGTCGTTGCCTTTTTCCCTCAGTGGCAACGAAATTTGATCTTTTGGCGTGCCTATCGTTGCTTTTCTCTCTTCTAGGCAACGAAAACAACTTCTTTGGTCAGTAAATCGTTGCTTTTCCCTCTTCAAGGCAACGAAATAGGGCTCACATCATGTAATATAGTTGCTTTCCGCCTTCTGTTATTCGTATTTGGGAAATTCACTCCCGGCTTACTTACTGATCAGCATGTTATAGATCATGGTTGCCGCTTCTGCCCTTGTTGCGTTGCTTAATGGCTGGAAGCGATAACTATCGTCCGCATTCTTTATACCGTTGATGATGCCCGCCTGCTGCATGGATTTCACAGCAGCCCTGGCATATTCTGAAATTTGCTGCTGATCACTAAAGGTCATTTCCGCTGCCTTCTGATCGTAAGTTTTCTTTGCAACCTTTTCATTATAGTTGTTGAGCATCNNTAACCGCTGACTATGCCCATCTCCTTTGCCCAGGCTACAGAAGGCCCGTACCAGCTGTCTATATCCACATCTCTGAATGACACCTCTTTGTAGGCAGCAAGGTCTGCTCCGCTCATTCTGGCGAGAACTGACGCCAGCATCGAACGGGTCAACGGGCTGTTGGGCGAAAAAGTGGTAGCACTGGTCCCGCTAAAGATCCCTCTTTCATAAACGAATTTCACCGGGCTGTAGAACCAGTTGATGCTATTATCCTCAGCCACATCTGTGAAGGGCCATTTAGCCAGAGTTTCATCATATCCTATCACAAAATAAGATAAGTGGTCTATTGTGAATACAACCTTACC
>DCUA01000179.1 GCA_002329675.1 Firmicutes bacterium UBA1426
AACGCACTCTTTGCAGGCACCGGCACCGACACCTTCTCTCCAAACAGCCCCATGACCCGCGCCATGCTCTGGACGGTTCTGGGCCGTCTGGATGGACAAAGTCTCTCCGGTAGCGGTGTATATGATGCAGCTCGTAACTGGGCTATGGAAGCCGGGATCACGGACGGTACTGATCCTTCCGGAAACATCACAAGAGAACAAATGGTTGCCATCCTGTGGCGTTATGCCGGGTCACCTAAGGTTACCGGTGATCTGAGCAAATTCCCTGATGCGGGTAATGTTGCAAACTATGCGACCGACGCCATGGCCTGGGCGGTTGAAAACAACATTATTGCCGGTACCGACGGCTCACTGATGCCCCGGGACAAGGCCACCCGTGCACAGGTAGCTGCCATTTTGCAACGCTTTATCGAAGCGAGATTAAAATAATTACATCCAAATATAAAGAGCAGGGGGATGGATGAATTCCACCCCCTGCTTTTTATATGAGAAGTTATCCTGTTCTTTCTATTCCGGTCTTGATCAGAATTTGCGGGACACATAACCGGCAGGTGAATATACTGGATAGTGAAAAGAATTGTGTTACCCGGAACAGGGTCACAGGTACCGGAGTAAAAACAAGAGCTGTTAGGAAGGATAAGCAGCAAATGGAAAACCTGCTTAAGGTAATTATGGCGGCTCTATCTGCCTTCATTTCCTTCTTTTTTGGAGGGGCAGATGTATGGTTGGCAGCACTGGTTACGGTGATTGTAATCGATTATATAACAGGACTTTCGAAAGCCTATATATTGGGAGAGCTGTCCAGTAAAATCGGATTTAAAGGCATCGTGAAGAAGCTTATGTATTTTTCAGTTGTGGCCGTGGCTGTGATTGCAGATACGATCACAGGAGCCGGTGGAGTGCTACGGGCAGCTGTGATCGGCTTCCTCATAGCCAATGAAGCATTGTCGATACTTGAGAATTACGCTGCGGCCACGAACAATCAGGTTCCAAAAATCCTGGTCAATATCCTTAGAAAGTTAAAGAATGACGATGAAGATGAGTCCGGAACCAATGAAAAGGAGTAGCCGGGCGGACCCGGCTCATTCTCCTCTTAATAAGATTTCTATATTGCGTTTGAAAGTCTTATACGGCAGTTTATAGCCTATCATCAAGGGAGCGATTTCCCTTTCGTAATCGTCCTCGTCCATATCCCGCAAATGGTCCAATTCCATTACGGGATCAAGTTTGTTGCTGTCAAAAAGCCTTCCATAGGGCGTATCCAGGGGGCATTTGATGTGTTGCTGGTTCCATGGGCATACGTTTTGACATATGTCGCACTCAAAGAAATAGCCGTTCAGATCGACACCATCTGAAATGTCTGTTTCGGGATTGTCGTCCTCCAAAAAGTTGGAGAGACAATTGGGCCGATCAAGTATGTGGGGTGTCCTGATTGCATTGGAAGGGCAGGCGTCACTGCATTTAAAGCACTCTCCGCACTTGTTTTTCATTATGGGATAGGTTTCGCTGATATCAGCATCTGTTAGAATGGCTCCCAGAGCCTGAAAGGACCCGTACTTGTCATTTATCAACAAAGAGTTTTTTCCGATCCACCCTAAACCGGCCTTCACAGCAGTGCCTTTTAACGGGATGGAAGCATCATCGCTCTCTCCGTCAATAATCATCGCCTTGTGATCCAGGGATTCTAAATATTCCTTTATGGGTTTCAGTGGCTTGACAATATTAGCATAGTAACCTGAGAGCACCAGGCGGCTGGTGCGTCCATACTGGTGTGAAGTATCGGTTACAAATCTGCCGATATATGTGGAAAAGACGATAACTGTCTTCGCGTCCGGCATGATATCCAAAGGCTGCCTTCCCTGAAATTTCTGAAGATCACCTATGTGATCTTCTGTCAGGTTCTCTGCATCGATAAACCGGATTTCGTCAATATGATTTTCTTTTGCCAAATTAATAATGTTGCTTTTCATAGTCATCTCCTCTTAACTCTGTTTTGGAGTATTGATTCTCAATACTTTTCTTGCGATGGCAGCTATGGGTTTATAGAGAGGCCCCTCTAACTCCTTAGCCACTATTTTCAGTTGTTTGGGAATAGCAATCTCCTGTGGGCAATGGGGTTCGCATTTTCCGCATTCCCTGCATTGGGATGCATTGGCCGGCCGCGCTGACAAGGATCCCAGAGTTTGCATGTAGCGAAGCCGCACGTTTCGGCTTCCGAGTAAGTATTTATCATTATAGGCGGATAGGCATCCGGGAATATCCACACCGTAAGGACAGGGCATACAGTAACCACAGGCAGTGCAAGGTATTTTAGTCTTTTCCATAAGGATCTTTTTGACCCGGTCAAAAACCTGTAATTCCTCTTCTGATAAGGAATTAGGTTGTACGTGGTTTGCAATCCGGATATTTTCTGCCAGCTGTTCTTCTGTACTCATACCCGACAGCAGAACGTTAACTTCCGGATGGTTCCAAACCCACCTCAGTGCCCACTCTGCCGGAGACCGATCGGCATCAAAGTGACGAAAGGCTTGTATAACTTCTTCCGGCAGGTTCATCACCAGCTTGCCTCCCCGCAGGGGTTCCATGACGATCACGGGAATCCCCATTTGAGCAGCCAGCAATAGACCGGATTTTGTAGCTTGCCGGTTTTCATCCAGGTAATTGTATTGGATCTGGCAGAAGTCCCAGGGATAAGCTTTGATAATGTCTTCGAAATCCGTTTTGCTGCCATGAAAGGAAAAGCCTATATTATCGATTTCTCCCTTAGCCTTTATGCTCTCCAGCCAATCCATAACACCTAGGGAAGCAAGCCGTTCAAACATAGCTCTATCTGTGAGCATGTGCAGGAGGTAATAGTCGATTTTGTCTGTCATTAGTCTGGACAGCTGATTATTAAAAATCTTTTGTGCGTGCTCCAATCTATAGACCATAAAGGGCGGGAGCTTGGTAGCAATCCTGACCCTTTCGCGGTACCCGCCTGAAAGAGCTTTCCCTAACAGGGACTCACTTTTACCATTGTGATAAATGTAAGCGGTATCAAAATAATTCACGCCCTTATCAACGGCGTCCCGTATCATAGCTATGGATCGTTCTTCGTCGATGATGCCATTTTTTGTCGGGAACCGCATACAGCCAAAACCTAAAACAGACAGGTCATCGCCATTATTGGTGTTTACTCTTGTTTGCAAGTGAGAGGCTCCTTTTAACAGTTGATTGCTAAAGTACAATCAATTATACTACAGCAGACGCGCCAGGGCTAATATTATGTTTGTATAGTAGTATCTTTTGTGCTACGATGAAAAGACCTTATTAATGGAAATCGGATCCGTTAATTGATGGGCAAGACATAGAAACAGAGGTATATAATGAAGATTCCAAAGCTGAATATTGGTGGCTTGATTGCAGATATCCCGATTATACAGGGTGGTATGGGTGTGGGCATCTCCGGGTCCCGGCTTGCAGCCGCTGTTGCAAATGAAGGTGGTGTTGGTGTCATCGCAGGTGTTGATATTGGCTACAGAGAACCGGATTTCATCCGGGATACATTAAAAGCGAATTTACGTGCACTGAAGAATGAAATAAGAAAAGCAAGGCAACTGGCACCAAAAGGAATAATCGGAGTCAATCTCATGGTGGCCGTGAACAATTATGAAGAAATGGCCCGTGCTGCCGTACAGGAAGGCATTGATCTCATCATTTCCGGTGCAGGTCTTCCCCTTGATCTGCCTAAGTTTGTAGAAGGAAGCAAAACGCGTATTGCACCCATTGTCTCCTCCGCTAAGGCGGCAAAGCTCATAACGAAGTACTGGGACCAGCATTATGGCAGAGCGGCGGATCTCATGATAGTAGAGGGACCAGAAGCAGGTGGCCATCTTGGGTTTTCCCGCAAAGACCTCACATCAGAGAATAAACCTTCGGTGCTTTCTATTGTAAGAGAAGTCATCGGTCAGATACCGGTCATAGCTGCGGGAGGAATCTTTACAGGTGGCGATATCGCAGATTGCCTGAAGGCAGGGGCCAGCGGGGTTCAGATGGCAACACGTTTTGTCGCCACCGATGAATGCGATGCGGATATAAGGTTTAAAGAGGCTTATGTCAATGCAGAAGAAAGCGATGTTGTCATCATCGAGAGTCCGGTGGGTATGCCGGGGCGGGCACTCAACAATAAATTTATTCAAAAAGTCAGCCAACAGGGTGATGAAATAAAGGGGTGCTTCCAATGCCTGAAGGGCTGCAACCCAAAAAAAGCTCCTTATTGCATTTCGGTTGCTCTAATCAATGCTGTAAAGGGCAATGTAGATGAAGGATTGATTTTTGCCGGGAGCAACGTGCATAGAATCAAGAAAATAGTACCTGTTAAAGAACTCGTAAAAGAACTCATGGACGAATTAAAGAGCAAATAGATTTCTATTTGCTCTTTTCTCCATGATAACCGAATACTTCTATCACTTCGCCTTGTGCATTCTGAGGAAAATGAAGCTCCCCGGGTGTTGTTGTACCGGAGCTTTTTACTTCTGTTATTTTAACTCCGCTACAGGACCATTGCTGCTTGAGGCCTGCAAATGTCATCTTCTCCGGCTTGAAATCAGGATGATCTTTTTTAAAGTTGTAAATACTTCTTGGCGCTCTCTGATAAGATGTGAATATCCCCACTACTTCACCGCCGGGTTTGAGAAGCGGAGAAATCATCTCTGTGGCAAAGTTGTTGTATGTAAAGAGCGAATTCACCGTTGAGTAATCATCGATGAAGAAATCCACTGTGCCTGTTTTTACAGGAAGGTCTTCGGGCTTGCCCACGATAAAAACAAAATTGGAATCACGGAAGGACAGATACTTTTTCAATTTGTGGATCCGTTTGAGTGAGGGATCCAGTATGATGAAGGTATTGTTTTTGCCCAGTTTGCTCATATATTCCAGCACGAAGTTAAAGGTAAAAGGACCGGTCATAAAGCAGTTCCCATCATGCAAAGAGCTGGTTATACGATGATACATCCATACATAGGCTTTTGTGATCAATTTTCTGTAGGCCGGGCTGAACTGGTCCATCATGGCCATAACGGATTCCACATTTTCAAAAGCCCGGAAGGGTGTTTCCTCTGTGATGTCCTGACAAAGGATAATACCATCGCTTATGGTAGCAGAATAGGAACATTCACAGGACAGGATACCCTGTTGGATATTTCCCTTTGACAGGCTGGCGGAATCCAGACGCAGAGGTATATGGCATCGTGGGCAGTACAAGTAGGGAATAAAGAGAAAAGGGACACCGCAAGGAGTGTTGTCACTTGGAGCATGGGTCTGGAGTTCTTCGATTTCCTTATCGATCTCACGGATGAAATTAGCCAGATTGTCTCTTTCCTCGATCAGATGGTTTCTCTTGCTGCGCATCATATCCGCACAGACTTCCAACACGATCTCATCCTGAAAGCGGGATGCCTTTTCCAAAAAGAACAGGAGTTGTATCTCCTCTAAAGTAAAATAGTACCTCTTATACTTGAGGATCTTTTCCATATTGGAAACGCATTCTTTATCGAATGTATATTGACCCCCTTCACGATCAGGTGTCAAGAGTCCGTTATTGATATAAAATCTTACGGTGCTGGTATTTAGATTGAATTTTTTCGCAAAGGTACCAATTTTCATTGTCCTTCCCTCCGGATAGAAAGCCAATCTGTCTCAGCTTCAGTATAACCACCCTTCAGTTTTTTGTCAATTTTTGAAAAAGATGAACCCCACTTCACCTTTTTTTGTTTTTGTGTGTTGCCGTCAATCATGGTACACCGCGTAGTATGTAATCAAGATAAGAGGTTTCAGTTTCAAAATTGAGTATGAAAGGGGATAGGAAGATGAAAAGGATCGTTGTTACAAATAATAAGAAGGTCAGTGCACAGTACTCTGACAAGGTGGAAGTTGTTTACCTGGAAAATGCTTCCGGAATGGACGTTCTGCAAGAGGGAAAACGCATTGCTTCTGAAGGTGCCAGTTTGCTGATAAATCCAGTCAAGTACAAAGGTTATTACAGATCATTGGCATTTTTTAAGAACGGGAAAAGTGAACCGGAGGAAAATACCATATCCATGCTGGATCAGAGCATTGAAGCTACCAGGAAGCAAAACGGCGCAGCAAGCAAGGAGCCGATCCTTTCGGGCATATTCCAGAATAAAGACCTGGATGTGATCAAAAAGGTACTTGGCTGATAAAAAGAGTGAAGGCAATAATTGCATCACGAATCATATTGATTAAGAAACATTACAGAGAGGAGCCTCCGCATTGCGGAGGCTCTCCTCCTTTGCGACGCATGTTTAATTTCCTGAAAAAGAAACCTTGTGCAGCTGAATTCAATTAAAATTTGGCTGTAATATGTTCCGCATGTAGTGGAATATTAGTATTGTAAGCATATAATATTATGAGGAGCAATGAGATGAAATGAAACTGCATCGGTATCTCGGTTGTGTGTACGATTTGTACTTTGAGGAAGTAAATATTCGTTTTTTAGTTCATAAGTCTTTGATCGACGAGGCGACGAAAGACTTACTGCTTTTCTACGTTATAACCGGATATGCACCGGATGGAGTACGGGTGGACCAGGATAATAACATATTACGCTTTACACCATCAGGTGATGAATTGCCGGAGACGTCATTGAGTGATGATGATTACCTTTGGTTTGCTCTTTGATTATGTGGGCTTTGCTGCCATTTGCACATACCATTCCTTTTCCTTGAATTCCAATTCCTAATAGGGTATAATTAAATACTATCGAATCCCAATATTCATGACATAGGAGGACTGCCGGATGTATAAAACCGCAGCAGTTTTATTAATTGCTCTTGTAATGAGTCTCATTGCTTCCGGTTGCGGTGCGGACAAGGAAACAATCCAGTCGGAGTTTGCCATTCTGATTACCAATACAGCTACTGCAGAGAACATACGTGAAAATGCTGAATTTTTAGATACCAACATTGCAAACGTTAGCAAAGACGTTGCAACGGATATGGTTGAGGCCTACCGGGAATACCTGTTGGATTATATTACACAAAACAAAGATAAGACAACAATACAGGAACTGAGTGTTTATCTCAGTTCCGAAACAGGTCTTATCGACGAGGAAAAGATCCAGAACAGCGAGCTCAAATCATACTATGACAATATCAGAGCCGGTTGCCTCACGATACGGGTTTACGAGGGTGCACCGGTACTGAGAGTGGATTATCCGATGCTTATTGAAAAGTACGGTGAGTATATCTCGGAACCCCTGAAGGAACTTTTCCAACTCTCAGCAGAGCTGATCGACAAACCCACTTCAGAAAACGCCACGTTAGCTATAAGCTGGGAAGAGCTGTTGGCCAGAACACTTGAGGCGGAGAAGCTTATAAAGGCTAATCCGGACAATGAACGCCTGGTAGGGCATGCTATGTGGATCTATACGAGCCACCTGAACACCATGCTGATGGGAACCACCAACACGCCTGTGTTCGATTATACAACGAAAGAGTTTTCTCAAGCAGCCAGAACGGCTTATCAGAACTTCCTTCTGGCAGAACCGGATACAACGATGACCTGGGTTCTGAAAGAGTACTTTACCTACCTGAGCAGCATAGAGTTTAAGCTGGACTTCAACGACAGCACCATGAGTAAGGTGTTTTTTGACACCTGTGACTGGCTGGTTGCAGAAGCGGAAAAGAGAGTGAAAGAATAGATGGACCCCATTATTTCCATAGAAGATCTGGTGTTCCAATATAAGAGAGAGGATCTTGTACCTGAAGAGCCTGCGGTAGATCATGTGAGTCTGCAATTCCGCCCCGGTAGTTTTAATGCCATCATCGGAAGAAACGGATCGGGAAAGTCTACTCTCGCCAAGAATATCAACGGCCTGCTCATACCTACGGCGGGCTGGGTTTATGTTAAAGGCTGGGATACGAAGGATCCTGATAAAATCTGGGAGATACGCCAGTCTGCCGGCATGGTGTTTCAAAATCCGGACAATCAACTGGTGTCCTCCATAGTAGAGGATGATGTAGCTTTTGGACCGGAGAACCTTGGAGTTGAACCGGGGGAAATAAGACGTCGGGTAGATGAATCTCTCTACGCAGTGAATATGTATGAAGAGAGGAAAAAAGCTCCTCATCTGCTTTCCGGAGGACAGAAGCAGAGGATAGCCATAGCCGGTGTAGTGGCCATGCGGCCGGAATGCATTATTTTTGATGAGCCGACTGCCATGCTGGATCCTCACGGCAGGCAGGAAGTTATGGATATCATCCAAAAGCTTCATAAGGAGGGGATCACCATCGTGCTGATCACCCACTTTATGGAGGAGGCGGCAAAAGCTGAGCGGGTCATCATCATGGACAAAGGCAAAGTAATGCTGGATGGACCTCCGAAAGATATTTTTTCCAGGGTGGAGGAGATCCGGAGCATGGATCTGGATGTACCCTTTGCCGTGGATCTGGCGGACCGGTTGCGGAGCAGAGGCATCCCTGTTCCCGCAGACATGATAACAGATGAAGAAATGGTGGATTTTCTATGCCAATACAAGTCAAGAATCTGACACATATATACAGCGAGGGTATGCCATATCAAACGGTGGCTCTGGAGAATATCAGCTTTGAGATCCCGGACGGAAGCTTTGTGGGCATTATCGGCCACACAGGCTCAGGGAAATCTACTCTGATCCAGCATTTGAATGGTCTATTGAAGCCAAAATCCGGTACTATACTGGTGGATGGGCTGGATATAACGGATCCTTCCGTGAACCTGAGAGACATCCGTCAGGCCATCGGTCTGGTCTTTCAGTATCCTGAATACCAGCTCTTCGAAGAAACAGTAGAAAAGGATGTGGCCTTTGGACCTCAGAACCTTGGTCTGTCGGAAGAAGAGACGACAGAGCGGGTAAAGGAGGCACTGGAGCTTGTGGGACTTTCCTACGAGGAAATCGGGCAGCGATCTCCCTTTGATCTTTCAGGCGGACAGAAGAGGCGGGTGGCCATTGCAGGTGTCATCGCAATGAGACCAAAGGTGCTCATCCTCGATGAACCTACGGCAGGGCTTGATCCAAAAGCGCACAAAGAGATCCTGCGGCTGATTCGGACCGTTCACCGGGAGGAACGAAATACGATTATTTTAGTCTCTCACAATATGGGAGATATAGCTGCCTTGACAGATAAGGTGCTGGTTATGCACAAAGGCCGCATGGTCATGGAAGGTACACCGAGAGAGGTGTTTTCAAAGGCAGAACAGTTGGCCGGTATGGGACTGGAGCTTCCTCCGCCTTCAAAGTTTACAGAGTCTCTGAAGTGCCGGGGGATCGATCTCGCAGGCCTGCCTTTGACCATTGAAGAGGCGGAACGGGAAATCGCAGGCTGGATTGGAAAACAAAAATGATTCGGGATATTACATTAGGACAATACTATCCGGGAGATTCCAAAATTCATAGATTGGACCCGAGGACGAAGATCATATGTACCTTCGCTTACATCATCTCTCTCTTCTTAGTCAGGGATTTTTTGGGGTTTGCTATAACCGTGGCTTTCCTGGGCTTTACGATCTTCCTCTCCAAGGTACCCCTTCGATTTATTTTTAAAGGGTTAAAACCGATTTTTTTCATAATCATATTTACCTTTACAGTGAATATGTTCATGACGAAGGGAGAGACCCTCGTGGAAATATGGTTTTTGACCATTACGAGGGAAGGGCTTTATAATGCCTTCTTCATGGGTCTTAGGCTGGTGCTTCTCATCATCGGTTCTTCCCTGCTGACTCTGACAACGAAACCGATTAATCTCACCGATGGCATCGAGCGCCTGCTTTCGCCATTTCGAAGAATCGGAGTGCCGGCACATGAATTGGCTATGATGATGACTATTGCACTACGGTTTATACCCACCCTTTTAGAGGAGACAGACAAGATCATGAAAGCGCAGATGGCCAGGGGTGCCGATTTTGAGACGGGTAACCTCCTCCGTCGTGCCAAGAGTCTGATCCCTTTGCTGGTTCCGCTGTTTATCAGCGCTTTTCGCATAGCTCAGGATCTCGCAATGGCTATGGAGGCGAGATGTTACCGGGGAGGAGATGCCCGGACACGCATGAATGCTATGCGCCTCCATTGGCGTGATGGAGTGGCATCTTTTGCCATGATCAGTTTTATTGCGGTGATCCTATTGCAGGCCTATGTTCTTTAGCAGTCAGGAGATCATAAAGTGAAAGCAAAGTATTTAGTTCACGGTGCGGCGATAGCCGCTGTATATACGGCACTTACCCTTCTCTTAATGCCCCTTTCTTACGGAGTCATGCAGATTCGCATATCCGAGGCTCTGACGGTTCTCCCTGCGCTGACTCCGGCGGCCATACCCGGACTGTTCTTAGGCTGTTTTATTGCCAATATGCTGGGGCCCAATGGAATGATCGATATGGTTCTGGGAAGCAGTGCTACACTTTTGGCGGCCATTACCTCTTATAAGTTACGAAGTCGGCCATTGTTGGTACCCTTGCCCCCCGTGCTGGCAAACGGACTGATCATTGGCCCTATGCTCTATTACGTCTACGCGGTACCTGTTCCGCTATGGGCCTGCATTCTCTGGGTCGCACTGGGGGAAGCCATAGCCTGCTACGGGATCGGTCTTCCTCTGCTGAAATACATGAGTAAGCGAAAGTCCATATTCAGGTAGATTATTGTGAGGGGAAATCGCTGGCTGATCTTAATGATTGTGATTTTAGCCGGGATCGTTTTCATGCTCTCAGTTCTGCTGGACCAACGGAAGCCTCAGCCTGCTTCAGGAAACATTCCCCCCACGACAGTGGAAGAGGGTAATAGCCAGGGAACGGAAGTATATGTACCTACAGTAACTCCCGGAGAAGTACTGGCTGTGGAGGAGAATTTGCTGGAGCCTGCTTTTCCCGTTTCTTTGAAGTACGATAAGTACCTCACCACTTATACCTATCTTTTCGTCGATAGAGAATCCGTCAACATCCGTACAGGTCCCTCCATTACGGATACCGTCCTTCGAAAAGCCGGTTACGGAGAGCGGCTTGATTACCTGGAAACCGTCTATATAGCTGCAGAGGGCGGAAAAACAGAGCGATGGTTTCATGTGACCTGGGAAGCGGATGGTGAAACTCTCTTCGGTTTCGTTAACAGCAACGTCGTGACCGAACGACTATATCAATTTGATAAGATGGAAGAGGCGATCAAAAAAGCAGAAGCTTATGCGGAAATGGGAGGGCTCACCTACATCAGCAATTACCAGAACCGAAAGGGCTATGCGCCGCTTTACAAGGGCGGGACAATCGATGAGGAAGGAAACCGCAGAAGCCAGAGTGCTCCCGGATATTGGAGCCTGGACGATAAGGACAACTTTCGCTATCTGGGAGACGGCACTTTGATACGCTATCTGTTCCCCAACGGCGATTATGCAAGAGTAGAAGAAGTAAAATCCGGCGAGAGGTTCTATGTGCCCTTGAAATATATCCCCAAAGATCACGGGATACACAACCTGACTAAGGCTATTGTCATCGATGTGACCAATCAAAACGAAGGGGTTTATGAGAAAATCTCAGGAGAATGGACCCTCATATCCTATACCCAGGCTACCACGGGAACTACAGGCAGGTATTCTCAGCCTACCCCTGTGGGATTCTATTTCGGCATAGAGAGCAGACCACATTTTCGCTATTATGAAGATGGCACGACAAAGATTCAGGGTTATGCACCATTTGCTATCCGCTTCGCCGGAGGGGCTTATGTCCACGGTGTTCCGGTGAACTATAAATATAATGCAGACGGGACCTTGATCACCCCTCCCACTCAGGAGTATTCAAAGACCATCGGGACAGTTCCCCTTTCCCACAAATGCGTTCGCAACTATACTTCCCATGCAAAATTTCTCTACGACTGGTTTACTCCCGGCGAAACCATCGTCATCGTCATCGACTGAGATACATGAAACACTCAATCACCCTTCGTATGAGCAAAATTTCAAGTAATACGGAATCAAATGGGATTAAGAGGAATTAATTGTGCAAAATTTCAAGTAATGCGGTGATATATGTTATTTAATTCCATATTATCATGCATAAGTTGAAATTCTGCACAGATTTCATCTAATAACAAGGGAAATCCACTTACAAGTTGAAATTTTGCACATCTGGCTGATAATCGTCTGCTTAAAAATCTGACAGTGCAAGCAAGTACCAACCGGGAAGGATATGAAAAATAATTTTTTAGTCTTGCAAAGGAGACTGCATTACTATACTATATATAGTAACCGTAATACGAATTACCAACTATACAGAGTATATAACGGGTCTTTTTAGAAGTGTGCGCCAAAGGCCAATCGAAGCAGCCAATCGCAAAGAAATCACAACAATACGGGAGGTTTGGGTATGGGAATCAGCAAAATTCAAAAACGTAACGGAGAAATTACCGATTTCAACCTATCTAAAATCAAAAACGCAATCTTTGCGGCGGCTCAGGCTGTGGGGGGGCAGGATGAGGTAGAAGCCCAGAGATTGGCAGGACTTGTTGAAGGTGTGCTCGCTGAGACCTATCGTGCAAGCATTCCCAGTGTAGAAGATATCCAGGATATTGTAGAGAAGATCCTCATCGAGGAGGGCCATGCGAAAACAGCTAAGGCCTATATCCTTTATCGAAAGGAGAGAGAGAATCTCCGCACCGGCAACCTGTTCATGGACGCCGAACAGATGATTGAAGAATACGTATCTCTGGACGATTGGCGAGTCAATGAGAACTCAAATATGGGTTATTCTCTTCAAGGTCTCAACAACCATATCGTTGAAAGCATCACACAGAAGTACTGGCTGAATAAAGTATATCGGAAGGAACTCAGAGACGCTCACATACGGGGAGATCTTCACATCCACGATCTGGGTCTTCTCGCGCCCTATTGCTGCGGGTGGGATCTGGAGGATTTCCTGATGAAGGGATTCAAAGGAGCCAAAGGCAAGATTGAATCCAAGCCCCCGAAGCACTTTGAGTCGGCTCTCATGCAGCTGGCAAACCTGCTCTTTACCCTGCAGGGCGAGTCAGCAGGCGCTCAGGCGGTATCCAGCATAGATACATATCTTGCTCCGTTCATTTACTATGATGGACTGGACTACATGCAGGTAAAAAAAGCAGTCCAGCGCTTCATCTATAACCTCAATGTGCCGACAAGAGTTGGTTTCCAGACTCCCTTTACCAACATTACCCTGGACATCGCACCCCATCCGCTCCTGAAAAATCAAGGAGTTATTATTGGTGGAGCCATGATGGACAAGACCTATGGCGAATTCCAAAAAGAGATGGACATGTTCAATATTGCATATTGTGAAGTTATGATGGAAGGAGATGGGGCAGGCAGAGCCTTTAGCTTCCCTATCCCTACAGTTAATATCACGAAAGATTTCCCCTGGGAATCAGAAGCTGCACATATGATCATGGAAATGACCAGAAAGTTCGGCACACCCTACTTTGCCAACTTCGTCAATTCAGACCTGTCTCCGGAAGACATCCGATCCATGTGTTGCCGCTTGCGCCTTGATAACCGGGAACTACGCCATCGGGGCGGGGGTCTCTTCGGTGCCAACCCTCTGACCGGATCTATAAATGTGGTGACGCTGAATATGGCCAGGATCGGTTATCTGGCTTCGGACGTACAGGATTTCAAAAGCCGGGTTCGCAAACTTATGGAATATGCAAAAGAGATTTGTGACAGAAAACGTGAAATGCTGGAGAAATACATGGAGTCCGGCCTCTATCCCTATTCCCGTTTCTACCTTTCCGGTGTGAGGCAGGCGACGGGAGGATATTTTAAAAACCATTTTTCCACCATCGGTCTCAACGGGATGAATGAAGCCTGCCTCAATCTCTTGGGACTGGATATCACCACTGAAGAGGGCAATGCATTTGCAGTAGAGATTATGGATTTCATGAACCGGATCATCCAGCTGTTCCAGGAAGAGACCGGAAACCTATGGAACTTAGAAGCTTCCCCGGCAGAGGGAACCAGCTACCGGTTTGCAAGGCTTGATAAGAAACTCTATCCTAACATTATATCCGCAGGCGTAAATGAACCCTATTACACAAACTCCACCCAACTGCCAGTAGGTGCGACGGATGATGTTTTTGAAGCCATCGAGCTCCAGGAGAAACTACAGACTTCTTATACAGGAGGGACCGTACTCCATACTTTCCTGGGAGAACAAATAGATAGTGCGGAGATCTGCAAGACATTTATTAAAAAGATAATGGAGAGTACTTCCATTCCATATATCACTATTACACCTACCTTCTCTATATGCCCCGACCATGGGTACATTGCCGGTGAGAGCTTCACCTGCCCCACCTGCGGAAAGGAAGCAGAGGTCTGGAGCAGAGTCGTGGGCTTCCATCGTCCTGTTCAGTCCTGGAACAAGGGTAAAAGAGAGGAATACAGGGAACGCAAGGAGTTTAGCGTTGTTGTGAGCCTTAATATGAAAGATGCTGTAGCGGATGAACCGGTGCGGGAAGCCTGCAGTGAGGTACAGACGATTACCGCCTGATAGGCTGTCCATTAGGAACACTCAGATCTAAAGGAAGTATAATATGAAAATTGCCGGCATAATAAAATCATCATTGATCGATTATCCTGGAAAAGCATCCACCGTTATCTTTCTCGGTGGATGCAATTTTAGATGCGGTTATTGTCATAACCCGGAATTCCTGTACATGCAGCAAGACAAACCTGAGGACGGAATCGATCCCCGGGAATTAATGTTCTTTTTGAGAAAGAGGAAGCGTTTTCTGGATGGCGTATGTATTTCCGGAGGAGAGCCTACACTAAGCAAAGAGCTGCCGCAACTTGTGGCGGAAATAAAGGGCCTGGGTATGTCTGTCAAACTGGACACAAACGGGACAAATCCGGATATGTTGAGAGGACTTATCGAAAAAGATCTGGTGGATTATGTTGCCATGGATATTAAGGGACCTGTAGATAAATACCAATGGATTGCGCGTAATCCGGTCAACCTGGATGATATCAGGGAAAGTGTAAGGATATTGGCAGATGCTTTCCGTGATAAAGGATTCCCATTTGAATTTCGCACTACGGTATGCAGGGAACTACTTTCTGTAAATGATCTTGAACGTATGATAGCAGAGTTTCCGGGAGCGCCGGCATGGTACCTGCAGCGCTTTCATAACCCGGGAAAGATATTGGATAATAGCGGGGAGTACTCCGCTTATTCTCTGGTGGAGATGGAAGATATGGGGAAGAGGTTATGCGTCAGCGTAAGGTAAAAAATGAAGAGCAGAGACTTGCGGCTCTGGAATATTTACAGGTACGGGATAGCGGAGAACTTCGCGGCCGATGGGCGGATTTCCTGAAGGAAAAAAATGAAAGCTTTGCCGGAGAGATCTATCTGGAAGCAGGTTGCGGCAGGGGTCATTTTCTCGCGGCTTTGGGGGAGGCAAATCCGGACCGTTTTTACCTGGGGGCAGAAGGGAGGAGCAGCGTAGTACTACGCGCGATGGAGCTCATTCGGGACAAAGAGTTGAAAAATGTACTGTTTATCCCTGAATTCATTCTGAATGTTGAGAGTTTCTTTGCTGAGAATGAACTTACAGGCATTTACCTGAATTTCAGCGATCCATGGCCTAAAGCCCGCCATGCAAAACGACGACTCACTCATCGGGATTATCTGAAAGGATACCAGCAGGCGCTTAAACCAGATGGTTTTATTGAGTTCAAGACGGACAGCAAGCCGCTTTTTGATTTTACATTAGAAGAGTGCCAGGTGATAGGGCTGACTGTTGAAGAATGCACGAAAGACCTGCATCGCAGCGATTTACCGGCACGGCTCATCACTACCCAGTATGAGAATCGCTTCCGCTTGCTGGGAAAGCCTATCCACTACTGCAAAATCCGGGTTTAATCAGAAAGTTACCCATAGTTTCAAATGCAGGCTTAATACTGGATCGTCAGGTTGCAATCCGAGTTTTCATGCTATAAAATTAATGCAGTAAAAACGAATCATGGAGAAGACAATGAGCTTTACCCACTTACATATTCATACAGAATACAGTCTTTTGGATGGAGCCGCCGGTATCAAAGCGTTGGTAACCAGGGCAAAGGAACTGGGCATGGATTCCCTGGCCATAACGGATCACGGGGTCATGTTCGGTGTCATCGATTTCTATAAAGAAGCGAAAAAGCAAGGTATTAAGCCCATCATTGGCTGTGAAGTATATACTGCGGCAAGATCCATGGCGGATAAGGACCCGGAACGGGACAAGCAGCAGGGGCATTTGGTTTTGCTAGCAAAGGATCAGCGGGGCTACCAAAATCTGATGAAGATCGTTTCTGCCGGTTATACAGAAGGGTTTTATTACAAGCCCAGAGTAGATAAAGAGTTGCTTCGTAAATACAGCAACGGCCTTATTGCGCTATCTGCCTGCCTCGCGGGGGACATTCAATCTAAGCTTCTGAATGACGATTATGCCGGAGCGAAAGCGGAGGCTCTGGAGCTTTTGGATATTTTTGGGGAAGGTAATTTTTATCTGGAACTTCAGGACCAGGGTCTTGAGGAGGAATATAAGATTCTGCCCTATATGAAGCAGCTCCGTCAGGAAACGGGTATCCCATTTGTAGCCACCAATGACGTTCATTATGTGAAACAGGAGGATGCTGCCGCCCATGACATCTTGCTGTGCATACAGACAGCACGGACCGTGGACGATCAGGACCGGATGAGATTTCCAAACGATCAGTTCTATCTGAAATCGGAAGAGGAAATGCTGCAGCTTTTTTCGGACATCCCTGAGGCCATAGAGAACACAAGGCACATCGCCGAAGCATGCAATGTGGACTTTAAGTTCGGGGAACTCCACCTTCCCGAATTCCAGGCTCCGGAGGGTAAGGACAACAGGGCTTACCTCAGAGAGCTCTGCATGGACGGTATAAAAGACCGGTATGGCCAACCCGATGAATTTTTGCTGCAACGGCTGGAGTATGAACTTTCTACCATCGAATCCATGGGGTATGTGGAGTATTTCCTCATCGTATGGGATTTCATCAACTATGCAAAGAAAAACGGAATCATGGTGGGACCAGGCCGGGGCTCCGCCGCCGGTAGCATTGTAGCCTACTGCCTTCATATTACAGACATTGATCCGATCAAATACGGTCTGATCTTCGAGCGTTTTTTAAACCCGGAGCGGATAAGTATGCCGGATATTGACATCGACTTTTGCTATGAACGGCGGGGAGAAGTCATTGATTATGTAGTAGAAAAGTACGGGGCGGATAAGGTCGCTCAGATAATCACCTTTGGCACCATGAAGGCAAAGCAGGCTATTCGGGATGTGGGCAGAGCCATGAACATGAGCTACGGTGAAGTTGATGCCATTGCCAAGAAAATTCCCTTTGATCTCGCTATGACCATAGACAGAGCTCTGGAGATGAACGCAGATCTGCGGGCAGATTATGACAACGATAAACAGGTTCGTTCATTGATCGATACGGCAAGAGCTTTGGAGGGGAAATCCCGTCACGCCTCGACCCATGCAGCCGGAGTCGTGATCACAAAGAAGAGCATCGATGAATATGTCCCTCTGTATCTTGCGGAGAAAGGTATTTCTACCCAGTTTACCATGGGGACCATAGAGGAGCTGGGCCTGCTAAAGATGGACTTTCTGGGCCTGAGAAATCTGACAGTCATCCGGGATGCGCTGAAAATGATAGAAGCAAATCATGGGGTGAAAATAGACTTTTCAAAAATGGATTACGATGATCCTGCGGTCTACGAGCTCATAAGCAGCGGCAACACGCTGGGAGTCTTTCAACTTGAGAGTTCCGGAATGCGACAGTTCATGATGAACCTGCGGCCGGACTGTTTTGAAGATATCGTAGCCGGCATTTCCTTATACCGCCCGGGGCCAATGGCTTCCATACCCACTTACATTGAGAATAAAAAGAAACCGCAGCATATAAAATACATTCATAAGAGCCTGGAGCCCATTCTGTCTGTTACCTACGGATGCATGGTCTACCAGGAGCAAGTCATGCAGATCGTACGTGATCTGGCGGGATATACTTACGGCCGCAGCGATCTGGTTCGCAGAGCGATGAGCAAGAAAAAGCGGGATGTAATGGAGCAGGAAAAGCAGTACTTCATTTACGGCAAGGAGGATGATTCCGGGACAATCGAAATCAAAGGCTGTATCCGCAACGGCATTCCCGAGAGAGCCGCTGAAGCGATCTTTGGCCAGATGGAAAGCTTTGCAGAATACGCATTCAATAAATCCCACGGGGCTGCTTATGCGGTTTTAGCATATGAAACCGCCTACCTGAAGACACATTATCCCGTGGAATTTATGGCAGCCCTTATGAGCAGCGTTATGGATGATTCGGTTCAGATCGCCAAGTACATCCGAAATTGCAAAGAGATGAAGATAGAGGTATTGCCTCCCGATGTACTGGAGAGTGCAAAGAAATTCACCGTGTCAAAGGGAAAGATCCGTTTCGGGCTACTGGGGGTTAAAAACGTGGGCGAAGGGGTTGTCGATGCGATCATCCGCATGCGTGAGAAGGACCCGCCTCAGGATATCTTCCAGTTCATTCAGCGTATTGATATCCGCGAAGTCAATAAGAAGGCCATCGAGAGTCTGATCAAGGCCGGCGCATTTGATTGCCTGAACGAAAACAGAGCCCGGCTGATGGCTGTTTATGAAGGTCTGATAGAGGCGGCGCAGTGTGATTGCCGTAAGACTATCGCCGGACAGCTGTCCCTCTTTGAAGAAAATGACGATATTATGCGCCAATGCAATTCCATTGAGCAGCTTCCCCAGGTTGAGAACTTTTCTCATGAACTCCTGATAGCAATGGAAAAGGAAATGCTGGGAGTTTATGTTACCGGCCATCCTCTGGATGCTTATGCGGAACGTATAAGGGATATTGCCACCATCACCACAGAAGAGCTGACTCACAGTGAAGAGGGAGACCTGACAAAAGATGGAATGTCTGTGACCATTGCGGGCATTATAAATTCAAAGAGAACGCTGGTAACAAAGAAAAATAACATGATGGCTTTTGTTCAGGTGGAAGATCTGTACGGTGCCATTGAAATAGTGGTCTTCCCCAACGTCTATGAGAGACACCGTGAGATTCTTGCAGAGGATAGGATCATCGTGATAAAAGGTACTGTGAACTGCAAGGAAGAAGAGGAGCCTAAGATACTTGCGGATAAAATATTTGCCATTGAGGATTATGATACAGCTATAAGAAAGAAGCATGTGAAACTTCGCATACCGGACACAATGGATGAGGAAGTTGCCCTAAATGATATCAAAGAGATACTGTGCTGCCATCCCGGGGATTGCCCGGTGTTGATTTACGGTGCTTTCTCAGGGAAGTGCTTCAAGGTGGATACCAAACTTTGGGTAAATCCATCGGAGGATTTCTATCGGGAGATGGAGGCCTTTGTCGGTAAAGAAAATATAAAGTAAGCACCCACGGGGACAGACCCCATGAATGGCAGACATCTCTAAGGGTCTAACCATGCGGTTGGTGGCAAAAAATACACATGGGGTCTGTCCCCGTGGGTGCAAAAGCAGCCAGAGGGTCTGTCCCCGTGGTTGCATGAATAGACAAGGAGATAAAACGTATGAAAACAATAGGAGTACTGACCAGCGGCGGAGATGCGCCGGGCATGAACGCAGCAATCCGGGCTGTAGTAAGAAGCGCTATTTATAACAAGATCCAGGTCTACGGGATACGCCGGGGTTATGAAGGCCTATTGGAAGGGGATATTGAGGAGATGGAGGTCTCTTCTGTGTCGGATATAATACAGCGGGGAGGCACCATGCTTCGCACGGCCAGAAGCGAAGAATTCATGGAACCCGCCGGTTTTCAGAGAGCTCTGGATATGCTCGAGAACTTCGGTATCAACGGACTTGTAGTTATCGGAGGAGATGGGTCTTTAAGAGGGGGACTGGAATTATCAAAGGCCGGAATTAAGGTGATGGGCCTCCCGGGGACCATTGATAATGACCTAGCCTATACGGAATTCAGCATTGGGTTCGACACAGCTGTGAACACCGTGCTCTCGGCCATAAGTAATATCCGGGATACTTCCTCCTCCCATGGACGCTGCACAGTTGTAGAGGTCATGGGACGCAATTGTGGCGATATAGCTCTTTATTCCGGACTTGCAGGCGGAGCAGAATACATCCTCACCCCGGAAGAGGAAGTAGACATCACCGCCATCTGTAAGAAAATCATACAGGGTAAAAACAGGGGGAAGCTTCACAGCCTTGTCATCCGTGCAGAAGGTGTAGCCTTAGGCTCGTCGGAATTAGCTGATATGATAGAATGCCGTACCGGATTGGAAACAAGAGTGGTGGTACTGGGCTATACGCAAAGAGGAGGCTCTCCTACAGCCAGGGACCGGATATTGGCCAGCAGAATGGGTTATCGGGCTGTGGAGCTGCTTCTTTCCGACAGCTCCAGCAGAGCCATTGGTATCAAAGGTGCGGAGATCATCGACATAGATCTCATGGAAGCTTTAGAAATGAAACGAGTATGGAACGGATCCATCATGGATCTGGCAGATATACTGTCTATATGATACAACTAAACGGCGGGCACAACGATTACTTGTGCCTGCTTTTTCACGCGGTTTGAAAGTTGTTGTACTACGTTGCTGCTTTCCGTCACTTCGCCGGATTCGCCAAGAACTATATGCGTGATTTTATACTTGTTCACAAGGTCGACTAAAGTGTCCTGTACATCGTTTGAGCGGACTACAGTGAGCTGAGCACCGTATGCCATAGCTCTCTCGTACAGATATTCTAAAGCCTCCCCTTCTTTGGAGTTGCCGAGAAACTTAAACTGATAGTGGGCGACATGGATGATAAAAAGCTCGCCCTTGGCATCGTTGAGAAGCTCATGCCCGTATTGTATCAGCCGATCGCAGGTCTTTTGCTGGGTCACGCAGACCATTACGTTCTTAGTCAAGTTATCTTCCTCCTCCTCATAGTGTTACCTATGATAAGATTATACATGAATCGGAACGATAATACCATACTTTCCACCATTTCATTCCCTTTCCTGTTAAGCACCTGTAGTTATACGGTGCCATTCGGTTGACGATAAGGGTTTACGATTATATAATTGAAGTCAGTCAAACGAACAAAGGAGGCCTTCAT
This sequence comes from Firmicutes bacterium UBA1426, assembly GCA_002329675.1. Lineage (GTDB taxonomy): Bacteria > Bacillota > Clostridia > Peptostreptococcales > Anaerovoracaceae > UBA1426. The sequence goes on from DCUA01000179.1 coordinate 21,179, forward strand.
GCGAATCGTGACCATAGTATCCGGTATGCTCCTGGTCGGAACAGGCATCTGGTGTTTCGCCCATCCCGGTGCCCCGTTTATAACAATAGCCTTTCTTCTCGGTGTGGCAATGCTGATCAGCGGTCTGAGCAATATCCTTGCCTACATCATCTACCGAAAGAGGATCACTTATGTATCATGGCAGCTGGCAGAGGGATTATTGACGGCAATTTTTGCTGCTATTGTCCTGTCTAACGCTATTATCACCGACGGAATGATCATACTATTTTTTGGTATGTGGATCCAGTTTTCGGGAGTCCTGCGCATGATAGCTTCCATAGATATACGAAAGGAAGCCGTTGCCGGCTGGCATTGGCCACTGATTACCGGTGCGATAAGCCTGCTGGCGGGAATATACTGCTTCTTTAATCCGCTGCTTGCAGGATTAGCTTTGGTTGTAATGATCGGCGGGAT
>DCUA01000040.1:0-1799 GCA_002329675.1 Firmicutes bacterium UBA1426
GCCCGTCTATGTCATGTGTCAGATCGGCCTCAAGGGCTACTCAGCCTGCAGGGTGCTTTCCCAGAAAGGTTACGATTGCTACAACCTGGCCGGCGGGTATCGGCTTTGGAGCAGTATTTACAAATCCCCTTCCGTTAAAGAAAACCACACCCCCGGGAAAGGAGCTGACAAAATTATGAGCCCGGTGACATTCGATGCCGTTCCAAAGGCATCCATTAAACTGAATACTTGCGGCATGCAATGCCCCGGACCCATCATGAAGGTATCCGACACCCTTATCAACGCAGAGGAAGGCGATGTCATCGAGGTCAAGAGCAGTGACCCTGCCTTTGGTGCGGATATTGAGGCCTGGTGCCGGCGCACCGGAAACACCTTTTTGAACCTTTCTTCGGAAAAGGGCATCACGACCGCCCTCATCGCAAAAGGATGCGGCGAGGCTTGCATCCCTGAAAGTACCGGGACCAATAAGAACCTCATCGTATTTTCCGGAGATCTGGATAAAGCCATTGCATCCTTTATCATTGCCAACGCTTCTGCCGCAATGGGCCGGAAGGTGTCCATGTTCTTCACCTTCTGGGGCTTGAATATCCTGAGAAAGCCGGAAAAGGTTTCGGTTAAGAAAGACTTTATTAGCTCCATGTTCGGAAAGATGATGCCGCGGGGTGCAGGGAAACTCTCCCTTTCCAAGATGAACATGGGCGGTATGGGTGCAAAGATGATCCGGACCGTGATGAAGAATAAGAACGTAGATAGTCTTGAAGACCTGATCAAGGCATCGTTAGAAAATGGCGTGGAATTGATTGCATGCTCTATGAGCATGGACGTCATGGGCTTAAAAATCGAAGAGCTCATCGACGGAGTAAAAATGGGCGGTGCAGCTGCCATGCTGGCCAATGCCGAGGAATCGGATATGTCTCTGTTCATATAGAACGCTATAAGTCCCACGAACAGCATCCAAAGGTACAGACCCCGTGATGGCAAATGCCTCCACGGGGTCTTTTGGTTGATTTATTCTGCCTGATCTGCAAGGAAAGCTTTNNTTGATAGCCGCCGTCTCCGAGTACCTCCATAAAGCTGGCGAGCATGTCCAGCAATTCGCTCTCCCTATCCTCTTTAAGTGCATTTTCAAAGGCACTCCTCACTTCTGCTTTCAGTATATTTTTGTCGTAGTCAAAGATGGGAGTGTTGGGCAAGCCATTGAGCAAGGCATTGCGGTAACGGTCAAAGAGCACTGCAACATCTTTCGCTTTTACCGATTCCGGATATGCAACCAGAAAAGCCTCCTGAACCAGTGCGCGCCGGATGACCTCTTCCCAGCTTACGATAAGTGCACCGTCCGCCATAGAGGCCTGATCCGACTCCACTCGCATCAATGCCAGATATTCGCGTATTTCAGGAGTCGCATATCTGTCATATTTATCATAATAGGAGTAATTGATGATGGGAAAATAGCTGCCTTCCGCCCTGCCTATTTTAAAACCGTCCCGCAGGATTCCTTCAACGAATTCCTTAAGGTCCGGATCGGACAACTCTTCCGGATCGTTGAGATTCTTTTCAAAGTCATCCTCTTCCCGAAATTTATCCTGCATTTCTTCCGTATAGAAGGTTTGCTCAAGAACAAACAGATACTCCTTCTGCTTATCTTCCAACTTTAATATCATCCCGGAGGCATGCTTGGCATCCACCAGATCGATATTTTTATCCATGAAATCGACAATATGTGAAACACCAACAATATCCCGTGCAGCTATCGTATCAAATTGATCCATGATTTCCCCGGAAGAAGGAAGATCCTCCGG
>DCUA01000040.1:1882-2087 GCA_002329675.1 Firmicutes bacterium UBA1426
CAGTTATATCGTCTCTCCTTTTATGACGGGAATGCATTTGAAATGTTCCTTACTTTCATCAGATGGATAATTGTTCCTGACTTTCATCATATGAATATTGGGGGCATCCGTGAAGCCTGCGCGCTCATAACCTTTTTTTGCACGATGATTAGACGGGGAGACCTCAAGCTTAAGCGCAACGGCTGTGGGAAATCTTTCAAAGAGA
>DCUA01000040.1:2116-3590 GCA_002329675.1 Firmicutes bacterium UBA1426
ATGATATCCCCACCGTGCTCGTTGCTCCAGAAAAAGGTGAGTATAGAATAGCCTACAATGATTCCCTCATGCTCGAATATTAAAATGGTAAGCTTGTCGGGGTGCTCCCGGGTTTCCTTAACCGTAAGTCTGATCTTGTCAACCGTAACCGGTTCTCCTTCCGGGTCTTCCGTATACAGGGTCAGAACCATCCTGCAGAAACGTTCAAAATCGCTTTCTTGGTATTCTCTGTATTTGATGTTCATATGCTACCTCGTCCACAGTATGTATAGGGTCTGTCCCCCCGGGTTCAAAAGCAGCCAAAGTGTCAGACCCCGTGGGTTCAAAANNTTTGAACCCACGGGGTCTGACCCCATGGCTGGTTTAGAGCAGGCAGACGCCGTTGGCTACCAGCTGAAATCGCAGACCTAAAAATTCGGCAGCCTGCCTGCAGAGCTTCATCCGTCCCAGAAATATCTCAAAATAGTCCATCACAGAAGACTGTTTCGTATCCACTTCGAGATGAAGAGTTATCGTCTTACTATTCTCCTCCAGTACAAGCTCTGCCTTTTTGACGGCGTGGTTCACCCGATCGTGGATGTCGAAATCATCGATCCCCTCTTTTGCCCTGACCCGGGATTCTCTTACATCGCTCTTGTCCGCCAGGATCAGCGCAGCGGCGATACAGTTCACGGGAACAGCGGTGCTCTCATCGTGATGACCGATGGCGCTCACAATATCCGCAACCTCCTCTGCCTCCATGCCCAGCTTATCCAGGATCCGAAATGCCATGATGGCTCCGCTCTGAGCGTGACCCTGCCGGTTGACCACATTGCCTATATCGTGCATATAGCCGGCTATTTTAGTCAGTTCTATCGTCCGCTGCGGATAGCCCAGATCTTCCAGTATTTGTGCCGCTTGAAGTGCTGTCTTCGTTACGTGGGCAAAGGAATGCTCCGTATAGCCCATGGCTTCCATGGTCTCGTCCGCCCTGGCTATGTAGGTACGAATCTCGCTGTTCTTTTTGATATCTTCAAAAGTGATCGTTTTCATGTTCTGCTCTCTCATTACAACCATTTACTGTCTCCGGAAGCATTATCATACCCCGGATGATTATCGAAACGCACTACACCAACCTGAAGTCTCCCCTGTACCGCTTCTGTGACTTTCGCATGTCCGATCGTCCCAAAGCCTCCACAGAGCTCAATCATGATGACTCCTTCGTCGGCCAGCTTCACAGCCTCTTCACATGCCATCTGGTAGTTGCCTACTCCCACCATGATCATCAGCCCCTGTCCTAAATCCATCTCCACTCTGCGGGGTTCCGTAATGGCTCCGTTTACAAACATGAAAGCAACTTTCCTCTTCATATTGATACTCCCTTCACATCCATATAACGCTTTCTGACACTGGTGTTCTTCTATCATGAATCATGAAAATCTGAACAAACCCGTTTCATGTCTTAGAAAGCTATTTTGTTCATATTATACTGTAT
>DCUA01000225.1 GCA_002329675.1 Firmicutes bacterium UBA1426
GGCTTTTGCTTTTTCCTGTCTATTTGGGCCTCCTGCCCTACTATGAAAACGGCCTTTACGGCCTTCTGATATTCATATATGCGCTTCAGATAACAGTACTTGGCAAGACGCCTTTCGGGGACGTTCCTCAAAGACCGTTATCGGTGCTAATATTGGGTATTTTTGTAGCCTGTGTTGGTATAATCACATGTTTCATCCCAGATCTTCTGAAAGAGATACCTCGTTTCTTACTTTTCATATGTTTCGGCCCCGGAGGCATTATCCTTCTCCTGCAGATGTTTTTTTCAAAAGGAAAGTTCCCTATGTGGAGGAAAAAGGGAGGGATACTAATGACGCTTGCGTTAAACTGCGCTGCAGTATATTCCCTTTCGATATTCATCTCCATTCTGCTGATCGACAAAAATTTCATTTCGGGAGGGCTTGTTGCATTTTCAGTCCTTCTTTACGGAGTTCTGATATTTTTCCTTACGGCTGTGCTTTATAAGATATACGCCCTCTATCCCGACAATACTGAAAGGCAGTCCGGAGGTGTGAAGCTTTCAGACGATCGTGCAGTGATCCTTATAACAGGAGTATTCATGGTTGTGCTGGGCATATTGCTCATACCCGTGACAATAGGCCTTCTGCCATTTTCAGGAAGTGCGCAGCTGGGACTGCTTGTTGTTATAATGTCACTTCAGATGGTTGCTTTCGGAAATACTCCCATCAGGTCGTTTTCAAGAACATGGCCTCTTGTCTGGCTTGGACTCTTTTTTGGATCACTGGGCATAATTTCGTGCATTATACCCTGGATACTCGTACCTACCCTCACTTTCATCATTGCCCTTCTTAATATCGGAGGAGGAGCGATCCCTTTCATAAAAATGCTTTTGTCAAAACAACGAGATAAAGGAACTGATAGAGGATTTGTCCCGCAGGTGATCAAAAGACTTTTCCTGACCCAGATGTTACTAAATATCCTTTCGGTAGTTTTCGGAACATCCATGCTGGTAAAAAACCTGATCCCCGGTCCTGTAATAGGAATAGTGCTCACTGCAAACGGATCAGTACTCCTCTACCTTCTTACTCTCCTCTTTAAAATCGATGAGATGAAGATGGGCGCGGAATAAGCTCAGTATTCATGCTCTTGCTTCAGCCAGATAACAATGTTATATGTTATTACAGAGTATTTCAGAGAACCTAAATTCATAATGGGGGGGAGCCATAATGTTCAGGCGAGCGATAGTAGCATCTGATTTTTCAAAGGAATCAATTGCTCTGGTCAACACTTCCGGAGGTCTTAAAGAATTTGGAACGGCAGAGATATTGCTGCTGCAGTTCTGGGGCACACTTGATGTCCTCGGAGTAGACAGTTTTTACAAACCGACTGTCTTCGAAGATTTCGAAAAAAACCTCCAGAAACAGAAAGCTGCACTTGAAGAACAGGGATTCATAGTTGAGACGAGAGTTCTGGAAGGTCTTTCTGCGTCTCAGGTAAATAAGATCGCGATCGATGAAAACTACTCCCTGATAAGCGTAGGGTCTGACAGGCATATTTTCAGTTCGATGGCAAACGAGCTCATACACAATGCCGAGAGACCCACCTACATATTCAAGACTGCAAACGGAAAAACTGCAGAAGGCTATGGCAAGAGGGAAGTTTCAGATGGAGTGGCAGACCACGTGCTTTTCGCGACAGACTTCTCAAAGAACTCAGAGGTCGCGTTCAATTACCTTGTTGAGATGATACCTCTGGTAAAAAAGAAGATATCTCTTGTCCATATCCAGGACGAGTACAGGATATCTCCTTATCTTGACAGCAAGATCGAAGAGTTCAACAGGATAGATTCGGGAAGGCTTGAAGCAATGAAAAAAGTGCTTATGGACAATGGATGTCCGGATGTTGAGACGGTGCTGAAATATGGCTCGCCATCTTCAGAGATACTGAAAAGCGTAAAGGAACTCTCCGCACAGATGGTCGTCATGGGAAGCCAGGGCAGGGGGTTCGTCAATGAATTTTTCCTTGGCAGTGTCAGCCATAACATAGCGCGGCAGTCACCCGTCCATGTCCTGCTTATCCCTGCAAAAAGACAGTAATTTTCAATTATCTTACCAGGAACGGACCGGGGAGAGCAGAAAGATATTCGGCTCTCCCCACATTTTTTATAAATAACATGCAGATTATGTCCGGACAAAATAGCATCTATATTTTCAAAAGTCCTCCATAGGCAGGTGCATCAAAGCTGTTAATGATGGATAATATATCAGCATTGTCAGAAAGAGTCCTTTCTGTTGTATTTTGAGACTTTCTGTATCGTGCAGATAAATTATACCGGAGGTTTTTTAAATGTTTGATATCGTTGTTGTTGAGTGTGAGGTACGTGAACTCCATATGCTAATGAGTGAAGTTGGCAACGTAAGGTTTGGCGATCCAAAATGCAACTACACAGATGAAAAGGAACTTATTGATCTGATCGGTGATGCAGACGCTGTGGTATGTACGGCAAGGGGCAAATTTACCAAAAATGTAATTGCCTCTGCGAAAAACCTGAAAATAATAGCAAAGTGCGGTTCAGTGCCGAACAACATAGACATGGATGCTGCAACAGAACATGGAGTAGCCGTGACATACACCCCTGGGGCTAACAAGGTCAGCGTAGCCGAACACGCCCTTACCCTGATGATGGCTCTCCTCAAGCTTATGCCAAGGTCGGCTGAGATCCAGAAGACAGGAGGATGGAAGAGCGAATCCCTTCAGGCATCGGAGCTTACAGCAAAAACTGTAGGAATAATAGGGCTTGGAGCTGCAGGTTCAAGCCTTGCAGAAATGTTGAAGCCATTCAAAGTGGACCTTCTCTGCTTTGATCCCTATGCTGACCCGGATAAGATCGCACAGGCCGGAGCAAGGTCCGTAGACATGGACACACTTCTGGAAGAGAGCGATGTTGTTTCTCTCCATTGCCAGCTTTGTGATGAGACCCTCGGGTTTATTGACGGAGAAAAGCTTAAAAAAATGAAGAAGAGCGCATATCTTGTTAACACGGCGAGAGGCGCCCTTGTCGACGAGGTCGCCCTTGTGAAAGCCCTAAGTGAAAAATGGATCGCAGGAGCCGGTATAGATGTCTACAGCGTGGAACCTACATCAAAAGATAACCCCCTTTTCGCACTGGACAACGTTATCTGCACTCCTCACCTGGCCGGATGGACGAACGAATGCCTCGCAAGGGAGACCCAGGGAACATCGGATTCAGTTATACAGATACTTAAAGGGCAAAGGCCGGATAGTTTGCTAAACCCGGAGTATGTAAAAAATCTCAAAAAAGATCATTAGCTGAGAAAGTCAGTTTGCAAGACAGGCCGGGTCCCCGTTCCTCCTTTGAGGAATCAGGGGGTCCGGTTTTTCCGTTGTAACGGTTCAAGAAATGATTTGTAAACAGAATTTATTTATTGGGCATTTTTGTTCAAATCAGGTATAATTACGCTAACAGAGTAAAGAGATATCATTTATCACTTAGCAAAGCGGCGCAGACAGACAAGTATCTCCCGGAAGGAGTGATCAAGATGTTTGAGAAATTCATTGTCGCAACAGATATCTCGAAAGACTTCTCTATTTCCATGTCCTGTATCGGCGGACTGAAACCATTCGGAGCCAAGAAATGCCTGCTGCTCCAGTTCCGGGACCTCGGTGAGATAATCGATTTCTCAGGTGTATACTCCAACGAACTTCTTTACGAGTATGAAAAGATGCTTTCAAGGCAAAAGAGACAGATCGAAAAAGAGGGATTTGAAGTCGAAACCAGGATCCTCCCCGGTTTCTCTCCGGCCCAGATAAACAGGATCTGCGAGGAAGAGGGTTACTCTCTTACTGTAGTAGCATCAAGGAAATATTCCTCGTCCGGAGAGATATTCTTTGGTAGGATCGCAAACGACCTGATACACTCAACACAGTATCCTGTGCTGCAGATAAGGACCGAAGATCCTGAAGGAGTGACAGAGGAAGATGACTCTGAGAGGAACTTACTTGACATCAGCAGCCACGTCCTCTATCCCACAGATTTCTCAGATAACGCTGATATGGCTTTCAGGTATATAAAAGAAATGGCAGCCGGCAGCGTTCAAAAGATCACGCTCCTGCATGTGCAGGACAAATCAAGGCTCAGTCCGCATCTTGAAAGCAGGATCGAAGAATTCAACAGGCTTGACGAAGCAAGGCTTAAGGGCATGAAAGATATGCTTGAAAGGGAAGGCAAAGCCGAAGTGGAAACAGTTGTGAAATATGGTTCCCCGTCGCTTGAAATACTGAGAATTGCAGAAGATCTGGACGTAAAGCTTGTTGTGATGGGAAGCCAGGGCAGAGGATACGTCAAAGAGTTTTTCCTCGGAAGCGTCAGTCAGAACATTGCAAGACTGAGCCCCTCTTCAGTGCTTCTGATACCTTCCAGACGCTGACAAGATCAGCTTATCCAACAAGGGGAGAGAGAAAGCTGTGTTTAAAAAGTTCATTGTAGCTACCGACCTGTCTGATGACTCTCTTGAACTCATCGGATGTGTAGGGAGACTGAAAGCCTACGGTGCGCAAAAATGTCTTCTGATCCAATACAGGACCGTTGATGAGGTCATCGACTACACAAGGGGACAATCTAACCTTTCTCTTCACAAATACGAAGAGGTCTTCAAAGAAAACCAGCAAAATCTTGTCGAAGAGGGCTTTGAAGTAGAGACAAGGGTACTTGCAGGGTATCCTGCGACCGAGATCAACAAGATAGCTGTTGCAGAAGATTATTCACTGATAGTTGTGGGAGCGCGAAGGCGCACCTCATCCGGAGAACTCTATTTCAGTACTCTGGCTAACGATCTTATGCACGCTGTCTCAAAGCCGCTGATGATAATGAGACCCAGAAGGACCGACATAACTGAAAAAGACGGAAGGGTCATCATCGATGGCTGTGAAGTTGCACAGCACCTTCTTTATCCTACCGATTTTTCTGAAAATGCGGATATTGCCTTCACAAAGATCCTTGAAATGGCCCCGGGGAATGCCAAGAAGGTAACTCTCCTGCATGTGCAGGATGCCGCAAAAATAAGCCCTCACCTGGATGACAAGGTGGAAGAATTCAACCGCCTGGACAAANNAAAAAACTGCTCCAGGACAGGGGAGATATCGAAGTTGACGTAATAGTAAAATATGGTTCCCCGGCTGTTGAGATAATAAAAACGATCGAGGAAGGAAGTATCCCGCTCGTTGTTATGGGCAGCCAGGGGAGAGGATACGTGAAG
>DCUA01000046.1:0-1977 GCA_002329675.1 Firmicutes bacterium UBA1426
AACTCTTCATTGAAGAAGGGGATAAGCTGGCGGTTACCCTGCCCATAGCAATCATAGCCGATAAGGAGGAAAACATCGAAGGATTGCTATCGGATGCGTATGCTCAGTTAGGTAAGGAGGTTTCTGTTGAAGAAAAGGGTGTCCTGCCTGTTGAGAGTGTGTCAGCTGCAGCACCTGCTGTAAAGGCTGTGGCGGCGGGAGGGAAGCACATAGCAACTCCCCGGGCCAGAAGGATCGCTGAGGAAATGGGAATCGATCTGGCCGCGGCGAATATTTCCGGGTCCGGATTTGAAGGCGGTATCAGTGAAAAAGATGTATTGCAATATGCGGCTTCTGCGCCAAAGGTCAGGGCTACGCCTCTTGCGAAGAAAATGGCCGAAGCAGGCGGTGTGGATCTTTCTTGCATGACCGGCTCAGGCGTAGACGGTAAGATCATGAAAAAAGATGTAGAAGGTGCATTCGCTTCTCTGGCAACAGTTACAGCACCTGTTGGTGAGTTTACACAGGATGGAAAGGAAATTTCAGAGAGAGTTCCGTATGCAGGTGTGAGAAAGATCATCGGCGAAAGACTATCATCCAGCATGTTCTCTGCGCCCCACATTTTCTTCACGCAAAAGGTGAATCTGGAGAATTTGCTTGAACTGAGAAAGCAGGTCAATGAAAGCCAGGAGAAGAAGACATCCGTAACGGATTTCATTGCGAAAGCAGTGATCCTTACTTTGCAGAAATACCCGGATATCAATGCCTCTCTGGTGGGGGACACCATTGAAAAATATAAGTCTGTTAATTTGGGAATAGCGGTGGCATCTCCTACGGGGCTGATCGTTCCTGTAATAAAGAACAGTCAGGATATGAGTGTGGTAGAAATTTCAAAAGCTTCATCCCTATTAGTGGAAAAGGCACGGGATGGCAAGCTCACACCGGATGAGTACTCCGGAGGTACCTTTACTATATCCAATTTGGGAATGTTTGGAATCGACCAGTTTACAGCCATTATCAACCCCCCGGAATCGGGCATTCTTGCGGTGAGTGCTACAAAAGACGAACCGGTGGTCATAGTAAATGAGAATGGGGAAAAAGAAGTGGCTATCAAGCCAATGATGAACATCACTCTCTCCGCAGACCACCGAATCATAGACGGTCTGTTGGCCGCGCAGGCAGTGGCAGAAATCAAAGATCTTCTGGAAAAGCCTCTGCGCTTGTTCTTGTAACAGAAAAGGGAGGACATTAAAAGGAAATGGCAGAACTGATCATAATGCCAAAGCTCGGTTTCAACATGAGCGAAGGCAAAATCGTGAAATGGTATAAGAAAGAAGGAGAAACCGTTATAAAGGGAGAACCGCTTTTTTCGGTGGAAACGGATAAAACAAGCATAGATATTGAAGCTACAGCAGATGGTGTAGTGAAGAAGCTGTTCCTGGAAGAAGGGGATAAGTTGCCGGTAACACTCCCAATTGCTATAGTTGCAGCTGACGGAGAAAATATCGATGCTCTTTTAGCAGAGGCTGAAAAACAGTTGGGAAAAGAGGTATTATCGACCGTGAAGGTGGCGCAGCCGTCTAATCCCAAGGAGGACAAGGGAGGAAGCGCCTACGACTATGATGTGGTCGTTCTGGGAGGCGGTCCGGGAGGCTATGTGGCAGCCATTAAAGCGGCTCAGGCGGGTAAGAAAACAGCCATCATTGAGAAGGAGAGCATCGGAGGAACCTGCCTTAATGTAGGCTGTATCCCCACAAAGGCCCTGCTCAGGAGCGCTCAGGCTCTCAGGGAGGTAAAAGAAGCCGCATTCTACGGCATAGAAGGTCTGGATGCGTCGGGAGCGACATTGAATATGGCAAAAGTTCAGGCCAGAAAGACATCCCTTATTTCACAGCTTGTGGGAGGAGTGGAAGGTCTGCTGGAAGGTAACGGAGTCAAGCTCTATCGTTCCAAGGGCGTTATTAAAGAAAAGCACAGCATCCAGGTGGGCGAAGAATT
>DCUA01000046.1:2020-6265 GCA_002329675.1 Firmicutes bacterium UBA1426
GAAGCATTAAGTCTGGAGGAAATACCGAAGTCCATCGCCGTAATAGGCGGAGGCGTTATCGGCATAGAGTTCGCATATTTTCTGGCTTGTGCAGGAAGCAAGGTCACCGTGATCGAGTTCCTTGACCGCATACTGCCCATGGTAGATGAAGAGATCACCAACCAGGTGGCATACATGCTGCAGGAACTGGGCGTAGAGATCCATACCAGCGCCAGAGTTACCGAAGTGACAGCTGACGCAGTGATCTTTGAGAAAGACGGCTCTGTTTTGCAGCAGAAGACGGATTGTGTTCTTATGGCTGTTGGAAGGGTTCCCAATCTCGCCGGCGTGCCCTGCGAAGCCTTGGGTATCGAAACGGTAAGAGGAGCAATAGTCACAGATGACACACTGAAAACCTCTGTGGACAACATTTATGCCATCGGAGACGTAAACGGAAAAGCCATGTTGGCTCATGTGGCCTCGATGGAGGCAGCGGTAGCTGTAAAAAATATCTGTGGCAAATCCGCTCACATGGACTACGACAAGGTGCCCAGCGCCATATATGTGAATCCGGAGATCGCTTCCGTAGGTTTGACAGAGGCCCAGGCCCGGAGCAAATATGGGGAGGTAAAAGTCGGGAGGTTCCCGCTTTTCGCCAGCGGAAAAGCCAAGGTGGAAGGTGAAGAAAAAGGCCTGGTCAAGGTGATCGTAGAGCCCAAATTCAACGAGATCCTGGGAATCCATCTCTATTGCGTCCATGCTACGGAAATGATAGCAGAAGCCGTTGCTGCCATGAAGCTGGAAGGAACAGCCGAAGAGATGACCATGGTGATCCACCCGCATCCCACGGTTTCGGAAGCTCTCCTGGAGGCTTTTGAAGCTGCGGTAGACAAGGCGGTCCACTTCCTGTAGCAAATGGAACGAATTCCGTGTAAAAGTGACAGGATGACACATAAGAATGTCCCGTGAATCCAAATGTCACACGCTGTGCCAACCGGTAGGAATACAAGGTTCAGGATATACTAAAAAAATGGACCGAAACCCCGATAAATCAATGGCATCTGGAATTGATAAAAGTTTGGCATAGTACTTGCTTAAGTTAGATATGACTGGGAATATTAAAAATGTATACTCAGTGAAATCATAATGACAACATATTGAATGAGGAGCAAAGGAGAGAGAAGAATGATTAACAACAAAAGAACAATTGCATTACTGCTCAGCTTAGTAATGGTTCTGACTCTGGGACTGGCCGGATGCGGCGGTGGTTCTGATGATCCCGGAAACGAAGGAGAGCCCGTTGGTGAAACATTTGAATTCAAAATAGCCCACCTTCAGAACGACGGTGATGCAGGTGCTGACGCCATCACCTACCTGGGTGAAATTCTGGAAGAGAGATCTGAAGGAAGAATTGACGTAACAATCTACGGAAGCAAATCCATGGCTGGCGGAGACACTGAGCTTGGAGAAATCGTTCGTCAGAACACTGTACAGATGGTACCCGTTCCCACCCATACCCTCGCAGCAATGGCTGACATCCCTCAGTACAAGGTTTTCGAATTCCCGTATCTGTTCGATTCCTGGGATGAGATCTACACGGTTCTTGACAGTGATCTGCACAAAGAATGGGCTCAAGTTCTTGCCGATCAGGCTGGCGTTGTAGTCTATGATGGATTGGTTAAAGGCTGGCTGAGCATTGGAACCAAGAAGGGCCCAATCAATAGTCCCGCAGACTTAGCAGGACAGAAGATCAGAACTATGGCCACAGATATGCAGATGGGTCTGATCAACTCTTTGGGAGCAGGCGCAACTATCGTTGCTTATGGTGAACTTTACACAGCTATTCAGCAGGGTACTGTTGACGGAGCTTTGACAGCTACATCATTGTTTGAGTCAGACAGATTCTGTGAAGTTGTTGATCACCTGTCCGTGATCAGAGCAACTGCTCACTTCCATCTTCCTGTAGTAAACAAAGCATGGCTCGATTCCCTGCCGGAAGACCTTCGTGCAATCTTTGATGAAGCTATGGTAGACTACGTAGCAAAAGCTCGTGAATTAGAAGAAGCTGCAGATGCACAAGCTATTATAGATCTTGAAGAAGTTGAAGGCGTTGATGTCAGAGAATACACTGACGCAGAGCTGGTTCCCTTCAAAGAAGCAACAAAGGCTGTTTGGGATGAATTCTATGATCTTCCCGGAGAAGGCGTAATGGATGAAGTTCTGGCATTGCTGGGGAAAGAAAGGCTGTAACTGATACTGCTATAGAAAAATAGCATCTAGTTCGTTATTAAGAAAGCATTTAAGACAGCCGGCCAGTGGAGGGACTGCATGGATTTGACAGAATAGAGATCCCTGACGGCTGTTTTAAATATAAGAGCATTATTTGAACCACTGTAATACTTAAGGCGGTGAGAACTTGGAAAAAAAAGAAAAATGGTATAATGATATTGAGGCAAACCTCTGTGTGATCCTTGCCATCGCAATGCTAGTGATTCTATCACAACAGGTTTTCTCAAGGTATATTTTGGGCTCGACCGTTGGTTGGGCAGATGAGGCAGCACGCTATATGTTGATATGGTTCGCCTACTTTGCTGCATCTGCTGCAATCTTTAAAAACGCCCATATCAAGATCGATGCTGTTCTGGCCATGTGGCCGAAGAAAGCAAGGCCCTATTTAAAGTTATTCAGCAACGTGATTTTCTTTGTTTACTGCGTAGCGGTTGCGTACTTCAGCTATAACCTGGTTATGGACATCAAGGCCTCGGGAGGAATTTCCCTTGGAATGGGCATTCCTATGTGGGCAATGTACGCCATAATTCCCATAGGGCACATACTCTGGGCCCTGCGGTTGATCCAGCTTGAAATAAAATTGATCAGAAATCCGGAGCTGCTTAAAGACAAAGAAGAAACTGACGATGAGACGGTTGAAGCAGCTATCAGAGCAAGTAAGGAGGGGAGAGAATAATGGAAGGATTAATATTGATCGGCATGTTCTTAGCTATTCTCTGTCTCCATGTACCCATCATGATTGCTCTGGGAATGGCAAGCGTTATTTACTGTTTGGCAACGGGCACGGTTCCTATCGATATGATAACGAACACCTATTTCACTTCGATGGACTCCTTCCCGCTGATTGCGATCCCGTTCTTTATCCTGGCGGGTGATCTGATGATGCAAGGCGGTATTTCCAAGAGGCTCATAAACTTCTGCCTCTCCCTTGTCGGAGTGATCATGGGCTCCCTCGGTATGGTTACCGTTCTGGCCAGCATGATCTTTGCTGCTGTTGCTGGCTCCGGAACCGCTACAGTTGCCTGCATCGGAGGAATGACTATCCCTGAGATGTTGAGACAGGGTTATGATAGAGGTTTTGCATGTGCACTGGCCGCGACAGCCGGCGCCTTAGGCCCCATCATCCCTCCCAGCGTTGCGATGATCCTTTACGGTGTCATATGCGGTGTTTCTATCACTGATTTGTTTATATCCGGCGTTGTGCCCGGCATCATGATGGCTGTCGGTTTGGTTCTCTTAGTTCATTTCATAGCCAAGAAGAACGGATACGGCGCAAATGTATTAGAGGATGCAAAGGCTGGTAAAATCATGCCCGTTGGAAAGGCATTTAAAGATTCTATATGGTCCCTGGCTGTTCCCACTATTATTCTGGGCGGAATCTACAGTGGTTTGTTTACGCCGACAGAGGCTGCCGTAGTGGCTTGTGACGTTGCGCNNATAGGCATCTTTATCTACAAGGAATTCAAAATCAAGGATATTCCTGCCATCATCAGAAGGACTGCTGTAACGGGCGGTACTGTCATGCTTCTGGTTGCTACAGCTACTGCGTTAGGAAGACTTCTGACCGTTGAGCAGATACCCAACAAGATCGCAGAAACCATCATTGGCGTCTCGGATAACAAGATCATCATTCTTCTTGTTATTAACCTGTTCCTTTTGATCGTAGGCATGTTCATGGAAACCTATGCAGCTATTATCATTCTGGCTCCGATCCTGCTACCTACTGTAGTGAACGTTGGAGTGGATCCACTGCACTTCGGTATGATAATGGTATTCAACCTNNGTTAACCTTTTCATAGCATCGAGAATAGGAGAGTGCCCACTGGATCGAATGATAAAACCCTTATTGCCTATGCTTGGGGTATTGATAATCATACTGATGCTGATTACTTATATCCCTGCGCTCTCCATGACCCTGCCCGCTTTGCTTCGCTAATATAAGGTGATTGGCAGCATATACTATACTAGCTTCTCCTT
>DCUA01000011.1:0-5895 GCA_002329675.1 Firmicutes bacterium UBA1426
AAAGTAAAGAAGCAGTATGGATACAGCCAGGAAAACGATCACCTGCACCAACACAGGGGCTCCTGCAATGGCAGTGATGCTGGCGGCCACCCCGCCTATGGTAAACCAAATGGTGGTAAGTCCCATGGTGAGAGCCTCAACGATGGCAAGGATCACAGCAATCAAAATCCAAATCAATGCAGTACTTACTGTGTAACCCATGATCTCCATTAGATTATTCCCCTTTCTATAAATTAATCATACCATTAAATCACTTAGAGGGCTACCTCTTATGGACCAACTCTTTGTCCAGAAGATCAAAAAGCATATCCAGGCTTTCCTCAGCCGGGTAGGTTCCAATGGGTACACCCTTCCCGAACAGCGCTCCACGACCGCTGCCAAATGCCACTCCTATATCGGCTCCCGCCGCTTCTCCCGGTCCGTTTACCTCACAGCCCATAACGGCTACTTTGATGGGTTTGATTCCTTCCTTGATCCATTTTTCCTGGTAAGGTTTCAGCCTTTCTTCCACCTGACCGGCAAGCGAGACCAGGTCTACCTTAGTCCTTCCACAGGTCGGGCAGGATATGAGATCGATGCCACCCCTTCGAAGGCCTGCCGTCTTTAACAGTTCTTTCGCAAAGCGGACCTCCTCCACAGGATCTCCTGTCAGAGATACGCGCATGGTGTCGCCGATACCGGCCAAGAGCAGGGCTCCGATTCCAACAGCTGATTTCAGTTTGCCGGTTGTTACGGTTCCCGATTCTGTAATACCGATATGTAAAGGGGTATCCAACTGCTCCGCAACAAGGAGATGGGCATCGTAATTGAGCTTCACATCTGATGCCTTCAAGGAAACGACTATGTCATGAAACCCCATATCTTCAATCAGCCCGGTCATAGTCACGGCGCTCTCGGCCAGAGCTTCTGCTGTTACTCCTCCATATTTCCCGAGTAGCCGTCTTTCAAGTGAACCTGAGTTAACTCCTATCCGAATGGGGATTTCACGTTCCCGGGCAGCCTTCAGTACAGCCTGGACCCGGTCTTTGGACCCGATGTTTCCGGGGTTGATCCTGACTTTATCTGCGCCGTTTTCAATTGCAGATAATGCAAGACGGTAGTCGAAATGAATATCCGCTACAAGGGGAATGTTTATAGCTTTCTTTATTCTGCTGAGTGCTTCTGCAGCTTCTCTGTCGGGTACAGCACATCTCACGATCTCGCAGCCTGCATCGGTAAGTCTTGCAATCTGTTCTATCGTGGCTTTCACATCTCCGGTACTGGTATTGGTCATGGATTGAATGGATATCGGCGCTCCGCCGCCTATGAGTACATCCCCTACCCGTACCTGTCTTGTCATACCTTTCCTCATTAGTAACTCACCTATAACTACTCTACAACTCGAATTAGTGCATTAATATATCAGTTGATAGCGGAGCAGGGTTACCCTCCCGCTCGATAGCCGTGCGCTGCGTGCCGTACGATCAGGTCAGTCCGTCCTGCCCTGTTGGCACTTGCTTACACTCGCCGGAGTGCAACCCTGCTCCGCTATCAACTTTTGTCTCGAACAACTGTCAGTTCAGGATAAAGCGATCTACATCCTGTACCACAAGATAAATCATCAGAGCAAACAACAGCATGAGACCGGCAAAATGGATCTTCGACTCCACCGAATCGGTGATCGCCTTTCCCGTGATCTGCCGGATCACCAGAAACAGCATCCTTCCACCATCCAAAGCGGGGAAAGGCAGCATGTTAACGATTGCCAGGTTCAGACTGATTAGCGCCGTTAAGTTTGCAATATAGAAGATCCCCATCTTGGCCTGGTCGTTGATAATACTCACGATTCCCACAGGACCTACAAGATCGCTCATGGAACCCCCACCGGTGAACAGTAGCTTAAGGTAGCTGAGCATTTCCCCTGCCAGCTCCCATGTACTCGTAACACCTGCTATCACCGCTTTGCCAAAAGAATGCTCCAGCCTGGACGTGATACCTATGACGCGCCTTCCATCTTCATTTGTGGTCACACCGCTTATCAGGGTCAGCTCCTTGCCATCTCTCTCTATGATTAAGCTGACTGTTTCTCCCTCGCTGGCGGCCAGCGTTCCGGTCACATCGTTCCAGCTATTAACCTTAGTGTCGTTGATCTGAACGATCCGATCCCCGGGCTCAAGCCCTGCCTTCTCTGCAGGATAGCCTTCTGAGACCAGGTCGATCACATTACTGGTCATTCCAATGGCCAGAGCTATGATGGTGATGATAACCACAGTGGTGACCAGGTTCATAAAGGAACCGGCTACCAGAACCACACTCCGCTGTAAAGGTGATTTGTTGTTGAAAGATCTCGGATCGTCGGAATCTTCATCCTCACCTTCCATCTTCACATAGCCGCCTATCGGGAAAGCCCGAAGGGAATAGCGTGTCTCGCCTTTACCGAAATGCAAGAGAGCGGGACCCATTCCCAGAGAAAACTCGTTCACCCTGACTCCCACAGATTTGGCAGCCACGAAGTGGCCCAGTTCATGAACAAAAATCAACAGACAGAATATTAATACCGCATATATTATCGTTGCTCCCATACTGATAACCTTTCCCTGATCTCACTATCGATCTCCAAGATATCATCCAGATCCATATCATATCGGGGCATATGCTGCTCCAAAACCTTTTCTATGGTATTCTGGATCGCAATAAAGGAGATCTTCCCCTCTAAAAACTGCTGTACCAACACTTCGTTTGCAGCATTTAACACTACAGGATAGCTTCCGCCCAACTTCAATGCTTCGTAAGCCATACCCAGACAGCGGAAGACCTGCAGGTCCACAGATTCGAAGTGCAGTTGCCCCAGTTGGAAGAAATCTACTCCCTCGAAGTGATTCACCAACCTGTCCGGATAGGCAAACGCATAGCTGATGGGCACTCTCATGTCCGGCATTCCCAGTTGCGCCATGATAGAACCATCTGCAAATTCCACCATGGAGTGTATGATACTCTCCCTCTGGACTACCACATTAATGATGTCCGGCTCCACATCGAAGAGCCACCTGGCTTCGATCACCTCCAGGCCCTTGTTCATCATGGTGGCTGAATCTATAGTGATCTTGCTGCCCATACTCCAATTTGGATGTCTTAGAGCCTGCTCCACAGTAACTCTCTCCAGCCTGTCAAGTGTATATCCTCTGAAAGGCCCCCCCGATGCAGTCAGAAGTATTCGCCGGATCTTCTGGCCTTCATTTCCCTGAAGTGCCTGAAAAATAGCGCTGTGCTCACTGTCCACCGGAATAAGACGTACTCCTCTTTCCTCCACAGCTCTCATCACGATGGCGCCGCCGGCAACCAGAGTCTCTTTGTTAGCCAGAGCAACGTCTCTTCCAGCGTCGATAGCCTTAAGAGTTGGCTCAAGACCACGCATACCAACCAGTGCGTTCAGTATCATTTCGCTGTCGGCCTGCGCAGCTGTTTGCTTCAGTCCTTCTTTTCCCCAAAGCACTTCCGTCTTGGGGAACTGTCTTCTTAGACGCAAGGCATCTGCTTCCTGTTCCACACAGACGATGTCCGGATGAAATTTCAGGATCTGCGACTCCAGCAGATCCACACGCTTACCGCAGGTCAGAGCAGTTACCCTGAATCGGCCCTGATTCATTTTTATGATATCGAGGGCCTGGGTTCCGATAGAACCCGTAGAGCCCAGTATTCCTATCTTCTTCATTAGAATATTACCAGCATTATATAATAATACACAAAAGGTGCGGTAAAAAGCACGCTATCGAAGCGATCCAATATTCCTCCATGGCCGGGTATCAGATTTCCGTAGTCCTTAATGCCCATTTTCCGTTTGAATATGGACGCCGTTAAGTCACCTGCCTGGGCAGCAATGCTTCCGAAAAACCCGATCATAATATAATGTATTATGGATCCCTCGGTTATTAGATACCCAAAGATGGTACATAAAATCACACTGCCGGCAATGCCGCCAAGGGCACCCTCGATGGTCTTTTTAGGGCTGATTTTGGGGCAGAGCTTATGTTTTCCAAGAAAGTAGCCGGTGAAGTAGGCCATTATATCCGTGCCGAAGGCGGTAAGTATCACCAGCCAGATCAGATTTCCCATTCCCGTTCGGTCGATAAGCACTACATGGAAAGAGAAAAAAACTACGTAAAAAACACCTATAATCGTTGCCATGCCATCGGCCAACTGTCTTTCTTCGATCCTAAAGAGGTAAAGAAGGCTGGCAGCGACTACAGCGAAAAACCAAAGCAAATACATGTGAAGCCCCTCGCCCAACAATACCAGCGCATATAGAGCCACTGCGGAGATCCAGCCGATCCAGCGGTTGGGAAAGATTTTAATTGCTTCAAAACCTCTGTAAAATTCGCTCACACCAACGACGGCTATCAGCAGACAAGCAGCCCAGAGCAACGGACCCCGATAATACAAAACCACCAATAGGGGCAACAAAATCACACTTGACAGTATTCTTGTCTTCATTTGACTCCTCCGAACCGGCGCGCCCTTTTGGCGTATTCTGCTATAGCTTCTTCATACCGTTCAGGTGTGAAATCCGGCCAGTAAACCTCGCTGAAAACGAACTCACTGTAAGCACTCTGCCACAGCAGGAAATTGGAGAGTCTCACTTCCCCACTGGTCCGTATGACGAGATCCGGATCGGGGATATCCTTTGTGAACAGATATTGAGAAAAGACTGCTTCAGTCAATTCCGACTCCGCGAGATTACCGGCAGCAACATCCCTCGCCACACCTTTTACCGCCTGAAGAATTTCGTCCCTGCTTCCGTAGTTTAAGGCAATATGAAATTGAAGCCCTGAATTGTCCTTTGTTTTTCTCAAAGCCTCTTCTAATTTCTTCACGGCATCTTCCGGTAGTTTCTTATAATTACCCAGCACGCTGACTTTCACATTGTTCTCGTGAAGTTCCCCGAGTTCCTTATCCACATATTGAACAAGAATCTTAAAAATCCCGCCCACCTCTTCACTGGGTCTCCGCCAGTTTTCGGTAGAGAAGGCGTAAACAGTCAGGTGCCTGATGCCTAATGTGGATGATCGCTTCACGATTTCTTTCAAAGCTTTCATCCCTGCATTGTGCCCTGCGAGCCGGGGAAGATTCCTCATCTTTGCCCAGCGCCCGTTACCATCCATTACAATGGCAACGTGGTCGGGAAGTCTTTCAAACTTCAAGCGCACATCTCCTTTGTTAAGAAGGGACGGTTTCTCGCTGTACCGCCCCTAACTGCATCCTGATTTAATTATCGGTCTGTCAGTCACCGAAAATAATCCGGCACTTTGCACAAGGTGAGCCGATATTTCCCTTCGGTAAATTCTTGTTTTATTACTCTAAGATATCCTTCATCCAATGGCTTGCGAGGAGGAGCCGTAACTACCGTCTCCCATGAGAGGCCCCGGGCTTCCAGCAGGCGGATGGCCTTATCTTCACTAAGCCCCAGCAAATCGATCATCAGACCTCCATGATCTCCTTTTCTTTATGTTCGATGATCTCATCGATTTCCTTGATGCAGGCATCTGTTTTCTTCTGCACTTCGTCCATATCCGCCTTAAGATCATCCTCCGTCAGCTCTCCTGCCTTTTCTGCCTTCTTCAGGATATCGTTAGCATCCCTGCGCAGGTTGCGAACGGCGACCTTCGCGTCTTCACCCATCTTGCGGACGGTTTTGGTAAGCTCTTTTCTTCTTTCTTCCGTAACCTGTGGTATGACCAACCGGACGCACTTGCCATCGTTAGACGGATTGATTCCCAGGTTAGCCATGTTGATCGCCTTCTCAATGTCATGAAGGGATTTGGGGTCAAAGGGGACAATCTGCAGGGTGCGTGGATCCGGCGCAGAAATATTGGAAATATTTCTCAAAGGAGTCGGCGTACCGTAATATTCCACCATGAT
>DCUA01000011.1:6000-22722 GCA_002329675.1 Firmicutes bacterium UBA1426
ACACTATCCTCCTCATTCAGGCCGAAGACATGAATAGGAATTTTATTGTCCATGCACAGGGAAGCCGCAGTGGAATCCATGACTCCCAGGTTTTTGTTCAGAAGATCCATATGAGTCAGCCGATCAAAGGGCTTTGCATCCGGATTCACGTGTGGGTCATCATCATAAACAGCGTCTACTTTTTTGGCCAGGAGAATTACATCGGCTTCTATCTCAGCTGCCCGAAGCGCTGCAGCAGTATCCGTAGAGAAGAAAGGATTGCCCGTTCCCGCAGCAAAGATGACTACGATATTTTTTGAAAGATGGCTAATGGCTTTTCTGCGGATGTATGGCTCGGCAATCTCCATCATTTCAATAGCTGTTTGCACCCTCGTCGGAATCCCGTGGGACTCAAGGGAATCCTGCAGAGCCAAAGCGTTTATACAGGTTGCCAACATCCCCATATAATCTGCCGTAGCCCTATCCATGCTTTTGCTGGTTCTTCCTCTCCAGAAATTTCCGCCTCCTACAACGACTGCTACCTGAACTCCCAATTCAACAGCTTTACCTACTTGATGGGCAACCAGGTTCAGCATATCCTCGTTGAGTCCGAATTGGTTATTTCCTGCCAATGCTTCACCGCTTATCTTAAGTACGACTCTCTTGTATTTCGGCTTCATGGTCCCTCCTAATGATTTGTTTCTCATTCAATAAAAGGACACTGTGCATAGTGTCCTTTTATTATAGCATAGGTCTTTTATTAATTGTTCATCTGTTTTGCTACTTCTTCCGCGAAGTTCTCTTCTTTCTTTTCGATGCCTTCGCCTACTTCATAGCGTACCATCTCTATCACCTTCACCGACTTACCCAGCTCTTTAGCGGAATCATCCACATACTGTGCTACGGTGATATCTCCGTTCTTGACGAACTTCTGCTCTAGGAGACAGGTCTCCTTCAGCTCTTTCTTCAGCCTTCCCATAACCATCTTCTCAACAATATCCTGGGGTTTGCCTTCATTCAGAGCCTGCTGAACCAGAATCCTCTTTTCGCTCTCAATATATTCCGGATCCACATCTTCCTCAGAAATATATCTGGGGCTCATGGATGCAACCTGCATCGCTACATCTCTTCCCATTACAGTAACTTCATCAACAGTGGCATCTGTCTTAAGACCGATGATTACTCCGATCTTTCCGCCACCGTGAATGTATCCTACATAGACAACTCCGGGTGTGTTGAATTTAACAAACCTGCGGATGCTCATGTTCTCACCGATCTTAGAGATCTTGTTGTTGAGTGCCTCAGTAACGGTACCCTCGTCTTTATAAGGTAAGGCCATAAAGCCATCCATATCTGCAGTGTAACTGGAAAGCGCCATATCAGCAAGTGTCCGTACAAACTCCACGAATTCCTCGTTCTTTGCAACAAAGTCGGTCTCAGCATTGACTTCGATAGCGGCGGCAGCACTGCCGTCAGCGGCAAAAGCCAGATCCACCAGGCCTTGAGATGCTACTCTGCCAGCCTTTTTTGCTGCTTTTGCAAGTCCTTTTTCGCGAAGCAGTTCGATCGCCTTTTCCATATCTCCATCTGTTTCAACCAGAACGTTCTTGCAATCCATCATACCTGCGCCGGTTCTCTCGCGCAGATCTTTTACCATACCAGCGGTAACAGCCATGTTCACGATCTCCTTTCAAAACTACTCTTCGTCTGTATCTTCCGAATCCATTTCCTCTTCGTCGATCTTCGCTTCCTCAGGTTCTCCCTCGTCAAAGGATTCGCCCTGTTTTGCTTCGATGACTGCATCTGCCATCCTTCCTGCAATCAGTTTGACTGCGCGGATCGCATCGTCGTTTGCAGGGATCAGATAGTCAACATCATCCGGATCACAGTTAGTATCTACTATGCCCACAATTGGAATTCCAAGTATTCTTGCTTCTTTTACTGCAATCTTTTCTTTCTTCGGATCTACAACGAAAACTGCGCCGGGCATGCCCTTCATGTCCTTAATGCCACCGAGGAACTTTTCCAGCCTATCCGCTTCTGCTCTCAGCTTGAGGACTTCCTTCTTTGTCAGCGCTTCGAAAGTGCCGTCAGTTTCCATGGCTCTGATTTCACGGAGCCTGTTGATACGGCCGGAGATGGTCTTATAGTTGGTCAGCATTCCGCCCAACCATCTTTCGTTCACGTAGAACATTCCGCATCTCCTGGCTTCATCGGCAATAGCAGCCTGAGCCTGCTTCTTCGTTCCTACGAAGAGAATGGGCTTTCCGGACTCAGCAACTTCCTTCATGAAAGCATAAGCTTCGTCGATTTTCTTCACGGTCTTCTGCAGATCGATGATGTAGATGCCGTTTCTCTCCGTAAAGATGTATGGAGCCATTTTAGGGTTCCATCTTCTGGTCTGATGGCCGAAATGTACACCGGCCTCCAACAGTTGTTTCATTGAAATAATTGACATTGTTCAATACCTCCCGGTTTTATTCCTCCACCCTCTGCGATAAACAGCCTTTGCAGGCACCGGTTTTTCAGCAGAAAGGTGTGTGTTTTTGCGGTCCGCGCCTATCGCAGACCCTGAAATACTATACTATATCATCTCCTAAATTGCAAGGAAAATTTTCTCTCAAATACGCCTGATATCGGCCCTTTATTTCAGCGCGCCTCCTCTGGCTGACCGGCAAACGGCGTCCCCCCTCAACTTCCACCATATAGTCTGCAAGTCTTATAACCTTGGTCAGGTTCACCTCGTAACTGCCGTGACAGCAGCAAAACCGTCCATCCAGCATTTCGCGTACTTTTTGCATGCTGCCGTTGAAGCTGATTTTACGTTCCTTTGTGTGCACATGGACCTTCCTGCCTTCGCTCTCGAAGTATAGAATATCGTCTAATTCTATTTTCTCTGTTCCACCTCTGGTTATTACTGCAAAATGACTTTCTTTATGGTGCCTCCGTGACCTCCTGTCCAAAATGACAACCTCCTTCCCGTAAACCAATGAGTGTTTGCTGAGTAGATGAACTTTACATAGTAATAGACGACATTCGTTTGAATAAAATTGCATAAAATTAAAAAACCAGCCTGTAAAGACTGGTCTTATACTTTAGTGCACGTTAATCCCTTGCATAGGTAATCAGATCATCTGCTATTTCATGTACCGCTACACTAACCGGTTTGTCGATATCGATGTCAATCAGTACAGGTTTTCCATCAATGATATCTCTGGCTCTTTTTGCCGCCAGTATTGCCAGCGTATACCTGCTGTCTGCCTTCTGCTTCATCAACTTTATGGATGGTTCTAACATCGCTATTCCTCCCTTTCTCCCCTAAACCTCATCTTTGTATTGTTGGATCAGTTCGTAGATATTCTCGGATACCCTGGAGTGTTCCGCCGTAATGATGGCTTCTACACGGTTAACGGCTTCATCCAACTCTCCGTTCACTACGCAATAATCGTATTTATCAATGTAAGCCACTTCTTTCAGGGCTTCCCGCATTCTAAGATTAATAGATTCTTCCGTCTCAGAGCCTCTTCCTGTTATCCGCTTGCGCAGCTCCGCCATGGAAGGGGGCAATATAAAGATGAATTTCCCGGCGGGATAATTTTTCCGGATCTGCATGGCACCCTGAATATCGATTTCCAGCACCACATCTTTACCCATATCAAGCTGTTCTTTCACTTTATCCTTAGGAGTCCCATAATAGTTTCCGTAAACCTGTGCATATTCCAGAAACCCGTCTTTAGCCAATTCTTCCTTAAAGGCTTCCTCAGTGGTGAAGTAATAGCTTTCGCCTTCTGTCTCTCCCGGCCTGGGTGCTCTGGTAGTCATGGAAACAGACAGGTGAATATCCAACTTCTCGGATAATCTTCTGCAAATAGTTCCTTTTCCGGCACCGGATGGTCCGGACACTACGAAGAGCAAGCCCTTGTACATTTATATTCCTCACTTATCTATGCGACGCTGTAAAGTCCCGGGGATCCTGCCCCACTCAATTCAGTATATCAATTCGAATTTATAGTATACTATAATTCCAGATGGCTTTCAAGAATAATCTATTCGATATTTTGAACCTGCTCACGGATCTTCTCGATCTCGCTCTTCATCTCCAGCACGTAATTGGTAATTGTGATATCGTTGGCCTTGGATCCTATGGTGTTTGTTTCCCGGTTCATCTCCTGCACCAGAAAGTCCAGCTTCTTTCCATCAGGCTGATTGCTCTCGGTGATGATATGCTCCAGCTGGGAAATATGGCTGTTCAGCCGAACCAATTCCTCCGTAATATTGGACTTGTCCGCATATAATGCAGCCTCCAGGGCGATCCTGTCCTCAGGGATCTCTACCGCATTGTCCAGAAGATCAGCGATTCTCTCCTGCAGCTTTGCTTTATAAGCCAGTGCTACCTGTGGAGCCTGTACGCTGATTTTATCTGACATGCTGCGGATCAGATTTCCACGCATTATAATGTCCTCTGCCAGCTTCTTACCTTCTGCTATTCTCATCTCGTCAAGCCTCGTTGCGGCTTCACGAACGGGTATGGCCAGGCTTTCATATATTGCCTCTTCGTCTTCCACATCCGGCACCGCTTTCAACACGTCGGGAAGCGAAGCCAGAAACGGCAGGCTGATCTCTCCCGTAAGCGAGAAGCTGCGCTGCAATTCCTTAAGATTATTGTAGTATTGCCCCGCCACCATCGTGTTTAATCGGATATTTGTGTCGTCCTCTGTGAGATTCTCCACCATGATAGAAAGATCCACCTTGCCTCTCCTGGCAAAATTCTTCACGATGGCTTTCAGCTTTTCCTCAGCAAAAGAGTATCTTCTGGGCATCTTCACCGTAATATCACTGTATCTGTGATTTACAGCCCTTACCTCTACGACTATGTTCCTTTTTCCGTCACTGTATTCACTTCTGCCGAAGCCTGTCATGCTCTTTATCATATATTCTCCTTAATTTGTACTGCATTCGATCCATATCGTGCCATGGGGTTTCGCCCCTGCTCAGTAGCTGGCGCGCTACGTGCCTACGATTTAGACGGCCCGTCTTATCAGGCAGGCACTTGCTTGCCATTCGCCGTGGCGCAACCCCATGGCACAATATGGATAATTTCCGCTTTGGTGGATAAATCCTTAAATCAGCTTTAGATGCCTTTTACAATCCATGCTATCATATGGTATTATACATTTAACGCATAAAATAATCTATATTTTCTTTATNNAAAAACGGTGGTTTCCGAGGGGCATACCCGGCAGGCGCATAGTAATAATTCAAGAAGAAAGAGTGTACTTGATGGCTTACGATGGTTTAGTAACTGGAGCAATGGCAGTATATCTGAATGGTATCCTGGCCGGAGGCAGAATCAATAAAATATATCAGACCGATAAAGAGGAACTGATTTTTCTAATAAACGCAGGCAGAGAAAAACATCAGCTTTATATTTCCGCAAACAGCGGCCATGCCCGCATGCACCTCATAGAAGAGGACAAAGAACAGGCAAATCCTCAGAACCCCACGGCCTTTTGCATGCTCCTGCGCAAACATTTCCAGAGCGGACGGATCACATCGATTCAGCAGGTGGAATCCGAGAGGATCATCGAGATCCATGTAGACCACAATGACGATCTTGGATTCTCAGTTAGTAAAAAACTTACAGTTGAGATCATGGGGAAGCACAGCAACATCATTGCGATCGATGTGGCATCAGGCAAAATTATAGACAGCATCAAAAGGATCACCCCGGATCTGAGCCGATACCGCCAGTTGCTCCCGGGACTGCCCTACGTATATCCTCCTGACCAGAACAAAGTCTCCTTTTACACAGTATCCACGGAAGACCTCAGCAGGATTATGGAAGATGGTTCTCAGTCCCTTGCGAAGGCTCTCGTTAGCGGAATTCAGGGAGTCAGTCCCGCCATATCTCAAGAAATATGCCTGGTGGCGATCCGGGCTGCAGGGCCGAAGACAGAGGCCCTTACAGCAGAGGCTCTCCATAAAGTGATAAAAGGGATGACGGATTCTATTCACACCGGAGACTTAAAACCTGTGGTTTACGTGGACAAGGATCGTGTTCCGATAGATTTTCACGTCTTTCCCCTTTCTGATGCTGAGAGTCTATTGGATAAGATAGTTTTTGATAATCCCAGCAGTGCAGCAGAATACTATTTTTCACATAAGGCCTCATCTAACCGGATCCGTCAAAAATCTGCGGATCTGACACGGACTCTGACCACTGCCCTTGATAAGCTCTACCTGAAAACGCAGCGTCTGTCCGAGGACCTTTATGCTGCAGAAAATGCAGAACCTTATCGCATCTACGGAGAGCTCCTTACAGCAAATCTCCATAAGATATCCCCGGGTGCATCAAAAGTCACGGTATTGAACTACTATGATGACACGGAAGTGGAGATCACCCTGGACCCACGCTTTTCTCCATCGCAGAATGCCCAGCGCTACTTCAGAAAATACAACAAAGCGAAGACCGCTGTTCGGGAAAAGAAGATTCAGTTGGAAGAAGCGAATCACTCTATCGGCTATCTTGAATCCGTGCTGGCATATGTGGAAAATGCCGGTACACTGGAGGAGATAGAAGAGATCCGTCAAGAGCTGGCGGAGGGCGGCTACCTGCGGAGGAGGAAGAACGATAATCGTCATTCCAAATCTAAGCTCCAACCCTACGCCTTTACCGCCAGCGACGGGTCTCGCATTTTAGTAGGCCGCAACAACAAAGAAAATGATCATCTGACTTTGAAGACTGCCGACAAAAAGGACCTGTGGTTTCACACCAAGGATATCCCCGGTTCACACGTGATATTGTCCACACAAGGTCAAAAACCCACTGATGAGGCAATGATCCAGGCGGCTTCCTTAGCTGCCTACTACAGCAAAGCCCGCAATTCCAGTAATGTCCCTGTGGACTATACTCTCGTACGCTATGTCAAGAAACCCTCCGGGGCCAAACCCGGCATGGTCATCTATACAGATCATAAAACACTCTATGTAGATCCAATTAAAGAACTATAAAGCAGATCAACAGAATGATCATCAAATAATGCATTTATTACATTTAATGCATTATTTATTTCAATTGGTAAATTTTAGGTTGACTTTTTTCTATAATGGTTTAGCATAGTACTCAAATACCCTGTGCGGTGGCGTTTGGAGGAAAGATGTACGAAGCGCATCGGATACCGGAAAGCGAGGAATGGATCATGATTAAAAAGCACAGCTCTGTCTACTATCCGGAAATCATATGCGCAGATGTAATGCCGTGCTCTCTGTGTGGGCAACACAGTGAACTGCAGTTTAAGCACGGTTATGTATGCGAAGATTGCCTCATATACGTTAAAGCTCAATATCAGTCAAATGATAGTGCTTCCGAACCTTCCCAAAGCCCTACCTGCCCCTGAACCGGTTTGTGAAAAGTACGGCGCTGCACAGGGCCCTACTATCTTAATTTATTCAATATCTCACAAAAATCTTCGGGAAGCGGACTGTCAAACTCAATGTACTCACCGGAGGATGGATGGAGAAATCCCAGTGTCTTGGCGTGGAGCACCTGCCCGTTTGTCTTAACGGGACTTTTTTTCGGTCCATACAGCTCATCTCCCAGCAGAGGATGATTGATATGGGCCATATGGACACGGATTTGATGAGTCCTCCCAGTCTCAAGAGTCGCCTCAATATACGTGAACCTGCCAAAGCGCTCCAGCACTTTATAATGCGTTATGGCCTGCTTACCGTTTCTTTCGGTGACGGCCATGCGCAGTCTATTTTTGGGATCTCTCCCGATGGGAGCATCGATAACGCCTTCATCCTCGGTGAAGTTATTGTGCACGATTGCCCTGTAAGCTCTTGTGATGGTATGTGCTGCGAACTGCTCTGCAAGTTTTTGATGGGAGTTATCGTTTTTTGCAACGACAAGCAATCCACTGGTATCTTTATCGATGCGATGCACGATGCCGGGACGGATCACACCATTAATGGAAGAGAGCCGGCCTTGGCAGTGATACAGGATGCCGTTCACCAGGGTGCCTGTCCAATTTCCCGCAGCCGGATGGACCACCATGCCCTTGGGTTTATTTACTACAAGCAGATCTGCATCTTCATATATAATTGAAAGAGGAATGTTTTCAGGTTCAGCTTGTAAAGGAGTGGGGTCTTCGATCCGGACCTCTACCAGGTCCCCCTCCTTCAGCTTATATTTTTTTGAGGTTACAGGAACACCATTGACAAGAACATTTCCCTTTTCAATAAGCTTCTGAATGCTGCTTCTTGAGGTATTTTCCAGGAGTTCAGGCAATACGATATCCATTCTCTCCTCTGCATCCTGTTCTTCAATTTTAATAGGAATTCTGGTCATCTGCCGGTTCTCCCCGCATTCTATTGATCTTGGGTTCGATAAATAACAGGTAAAGAATGAACAACCCGCACCCGATGCAGATACTGATATCTGCAATATTGAAAACCGGAAATACACGGAAGTCAAAGAAATCCACCACGTAACCCAGACGAATACGATCGATGAGATTTCCAAGTCCTCCGCCTGCGATAAGTGAAAGGGACAGAGCGAGCAACCAGTGGTTTTCCTTTCTCTTTATGGCCAGATAAATAATGATGGCGGAAAGTGCTATGAAAGTAACGATGATCAATAAAGGCTGTTTCCCTTGAAGAATGCTGAAAGCAGCGCCTAAATTCCGAACGAAAGTAATATGGAAGAAACCATCAATAACAGGAATGGACTGATTGAAGTCCATCCCCATCCGGATATATAATTTGGATATCTGGTCAATGATGATTATGAAAAGTATAACCGCATAAAAAATCATATTACTGGTCGCTTCCTGCTCTGAAGTTAAAAAGTGTCTTATCAGTGAAGTCCACTCTGTCTTCGTCACTGTGTTCCATGGGAGCATTGATAGTCCGGCCTTCCAGAATGCTTTTCAAGTCATCCATCTCTTTGTCGGCAAACAGCTCTGCACTCAGCACATCAAATTTCTCCAGTTCTGATTCCAGCAAAGTCCTGTATCTGGTCCGGAACACGTTGAGGCGATTGCGAAGGCCTGTGTTCTCCTCGTGTAGTCTCTCAGCAGCCTCTCTGGCTTCTCTGGTGATCCTGTCCGCGTCCAGTTCAGCGTTCTTAAGCAGGATCTCGGCTCGCCTTTCCGCACTCGCAGAAATATCACCCATGAGCGCTTTCGCAGCTTCCAGAGTTTCCAGGACCATGCTCTCGGTGCTTCTGTACCTGGCCAATTCAGCGTTGAGTGTCTTCACCTGCTCCTTGAGATTGGTGTTATCGTTTATGAGCTTTTCAAAGTCCATGGTGATCAGGTCCAGAAAGGCGTCTACTTCATCTTCACGGTAACCCCGGACTCCTTTGGAAAATTCCTGATTTTGTATATCTAAGGGAGTAATCATTAGCAAACCTCCTTATTAATCTACAGAAAAATGCCTCACACCAACCGCAATGGTTACAGCTAAATAAAAGCCACCAGCAGCCCGGTTATTACCCGCTGAAAAAAGTAGATCGCGAATATTGCCAGCAAGGGCGATAGATCAATGCCACTGTTTCCCAAAAACCGGCTTGTCAGGCTTCTGAAGGGCGACAGGATGGGCTCCGTAAGGCGTATGATCGATACATAAAAAGGGTAAAGCCTGTCTCCGGGCCGGATAAACCAGCTCATTATGGCTCTGCCCAGGATGAGATAAACGATAACCTGCAAAAAGGTGTTGATTGCTCGTATCAGAAATATTACCATGCACTACCTCCAAGGATTATTGATACTGGTTGTATGTCCCGGGGCCTGTTGATCTATGTAGGCTGCCACGTCCACATTTTCCGGTGCGAAGATAAAGATGTTGTTCGCTACCTTCTGCACGTTGCCGTTCAGAGCGTAGGTCGCTCCGCTGAGGAAGTCAAAGATCTTCCTGGCTGCGTCCGTCTCGATTTTTTCAAGATTGATGATGATCGGCTTCCTCCCCTTGAGACTGTCTACCAGTCTGGGACACTCATCAAAACTCTGGGGCTCGATGACGATCATCTTAAATTGATTGGGTCCCGTTGCCTTGCTGGCCATTGGTAATACTCTGACATCCTTGTTGTCCTTGAGCTCTCTCACCTCGTTTCGGGAAGGGCTTACAGAGCTCCGTGGATCAATAGACTGCCTTTCAATGGTATTCTTAGGCACCTCCTCATCCATCTCATCGTCTTCAATATCTTCAATACCGACCAATGTCTTCAGTTTGCTGAAAAATCCATCTCCCATTGTTATACTCCTCGCTTGATTATTGATTGTAATTGCGTTCTCCAAAGATCGACGTTCCGATTCTCACCGCATTAGCACCCTCTTCGATGGCAACCGGAAAATCATTTGACATTCCCATGGACAGATACCGAAAATCCAGCCTCTCATGTTCGATCGCCCTGTATTCATGATACAGTTCTGCCATTTCCTTAAAGTAACCCCGCACCTTTTCCGGATCATCCTCGAAAGGAGCAATGCTCATTAACCCCCTGATCCGCACATTGGGACAACTCTCCAGGATCTCCCTTACCATCTGCCCTGTCTCTTCTGTACGTATGCCGAACTTGCTCTCTTCTTCCGCGGCATTGACCTGAATCAGTATATCCATTACCTTATTGTGCTGTGCAGCTCTCTTATCGATCTCCCGGGCCAGTCTGATGGAGTCTACGGAATGTATCAATGACACTTTATCAATAATATATTTTACCTTATTTGTTTGAAGATGTCCAATCATATGCCAGCGTACAGGATCGACCTTTTCATATTTGTCGAGGATCTCCTGCACTTTATTTTCTCCCACATCGGTGATGCCCGCAGCGATAGCCATGTTGATCTCTTCAGGGCTGCGGGTCTTGGTAACTGCGATCAGCAATAATTCGTCCGGGTTTCGCCCGGCCCGAACAGCTGCTTCCTCCATTACTTTTTTAATGCTGACGATATTGTCTTTGATATTGCTCATTTCACTTCTTCTCCGGATGGTTTAATATTTCATCGTAAACTTTAACGGTATTGACTTTAACAGTTTCGTCCCCTTGCTTTTCGTAGTAGAACGAACTTTCAACCAGGGAGTATTCCCCATCGCTGGTAATCACTGACACGGGTGTAAAACTAAAATCACCGCTGATAGTCCTGACATAAACTCCTGGCTTGCCCTCCATGGTGGTTATACTGCGATTGGCTATTATCAGCCCCTCATAATCGGAGGTAATAATCTCCACATCCATCTTTCGCAGTTTCGGAAGATCCTCGTAGTATCTGGTGAATTTCAGAAGGATCAGCCAGTGGTCACCCGAATCGATGATGTCATAGGTGGTTCCCTTCACCTGACCTAAAGGGAGGTTCAGGTAGACGGTCTTCCCTTTTGTATAATTGATCACGGTCTCAGGATCTGCCCAAAGGGCTACATACCAGACACTGTTATCCACTGTCTTATATAGAGGTTCTCCTACAATTGCAGACTCTCGCCGTGTGTCGCTGATAATAATATCCAGTGCCTCGACCTTATCCTTTTTCAGGTCCCTCATACTATCAGGGGAAAACATATCTTCCAAACCGTCGATGTAATAGCTGATCACGCTGTTCTCCGATGTAATGTAGCTATGCCCGGAATGAATGACGTCAACCACCCTGGTTCCCTTTCGTACCAGTTCACCTTCCTCAAAAAAGTATTGGATGGTGCCGGAAGAGGTTGCAGGGACTACAGCTTCGCGGCGTATGAAATAGCAGGTCTCATTGGTTGTGACCCGCAGGTTTCCGTACTCCACTACCGTGGTCGGCGTCAGTGCTCCCGTCACCATAGGATAGATGTAAATGGCAGCGGCAAGACCGAAAACTGCGGCAATGAAAAGGTACAGCAGTATTCTCTTTGCTTTCCCCTTTTTTCTCATAGACATGTACCAATTATATCTGGACTCCGGGTCTATTTCAAGTACGGCAGGTTTTGCTTATCTGCTCTAATATTTGTTTTTCCTGCTTGCTTAACGTCTTCTCTTTGTTCAGGTAAGCCTGGAACAAGTCAGGCCGTCGCTGACAGGTGAGCATCAAAGCCTGCTGATATTTCCACAAGTGGATCAGGTTGTGATTCCCCGACAACAAAACCTCCGGAACAGCCATCTCTCTGTATTCTCTGGGCTTTGTGTATTGAGGATATTCCAGCAATCCTGAATAAATGGATTCTTCTTTATGTGATTCGCTGCTCCCAAGGACATCAGGCAACAACCTGCCTACTGCATCTATCAGTATCATGGCAGGAAGCTCACCACCTGTCAGAATATAGTCGCCTACAGATACTTCTTCCATATTCCAATAATCCAGGATCCTTTGATCGATACCTTCGTAGTGTCCACAAAGCAGGATCAGACGATCTTCCTTCGATAACTCCCGGATCAGTGCCCCATCCAGGAGTTTCCCTTTCGGGGACATGTAGATCATCCTGCTTCCCTCGGTGCCGATTGCCTCCAAAGCTCTGAAAACAGGTTCTGCGCTCATTACCATTCCTGCTCCGCCTCCGAAAGGCGTGTCATCGGTCCGGTTGTGCTTGTCCAGAGTGTGATCCCTGATATTCGTCAGCCGGATATCGATGATTTTATTTGCTGCAGCTCTTCCTATAATACTGTGTTCCGTTACCGGGGCAAACATCTCCGGAAACAGAGTGAGAACATCTACTATCATAATTCTCTCAATCCTTCGATCAGTCTGATGCAAAGCATCCCCTTTTCAATATCCACTTCTTTAATAAATTCCTCAACCGCAGGAACAGGAAAGCTCTTTCCACCACCATGAGGCTCTACCATATAGATGTCCTGAGCACTGTTTATGATCACATCACTCAACCTTCCCACCGTGTTTCCCTCTTCATCCACAACACGGAGCCCTATGAGATCCTTGACATAATAGGTATCCTCCGGAAGGGGAGGTGCATCTGTCCGGAAAAGAAACAAATCCTTTTCCTTATATGATTCTGCACTTGTCCTATCATCGATACCGGTAAGTTTAAGCACCACCATGGCCTTCATGTAGCGGACATTTTCAATAGCATAACGAAGATCATCCATTAGTACATAGTCGATCTCTTCGAATTTCTCTTTATAATCTGTATAGGGATAAACTTTCAGCTCACCCTTCAGGCCAACAGCATTGGTGACCCTTCCTAATCTTATTTTTTCCATATCTCTCTCGTGGGGATTGCGAAGGCGGCCTCTCAAACATCCCGGGATTTTCACCGGGAGCCTGAAAGAACCGCCCTGTAGCTCCAAATTATTGCACGATTTCAACAGCGACCCTTTTATTGGACTTGGTGGCCGCCGCTTTAACGACGGTCCGAATGGCTTTCGCAATTCTGCCTTGCTTTCCGATCACCTTCCCCATGTCCTCAGGGGCGACGCGAAGCTCGATGACGCTGGCCGTTCTTCCTTCCACTTCGCGGACTTCCACAGCTTCCGGATGATCGACTAACGATTTTGCAATCGCTTCAACTAATTCTACCATTATTATTCACCACTTTCTTTACTCGGTGAGTTCTGCCGGATCTTCTGTTCCCTCTGCCTCCACTGCTTTAGCTTGTTCTTTTGCTGCTGCGGGCTTTACAATACCGGCGCGGTCAAATAGCCTCTTAACCGTATCCGTAGGTTGCGCTCCGTTGGCTAACCATTTCCCGGCCTTTTCTGCATCGATCTTGATTTCAGCAGGCTCTTTAAGCGGATTATAGTATCCGATTTCTTCAATGAATCTTCCGTCTCTGGGTGCACGGC
This sequence comes from Firmicutes bacterium UBA1426, assembly GCA_002329675.1. Classification (GTDB taxonomy): domain Bacteria; phylum Bacillota; class Clostridia; order Peptostreptococcales; family Anaerovoracaceae; genus UBA1426. The sequence goes on from DCUA01000011.1 coordinate 19,742, forward strand.
CATCCGCTACGACTACTCTGTAGAAGGGTTTTTTGTTTGCCCCCATTCTCTTCAATCTAATTTTTACTGCCATTTCTTTCTCCTCATTTCCTTTAGTAATTTAGCCGATTTCTTCACGGCTTTGTTAAGTGAGTATATGTTAAAAGATTAAAAACCTCTGAACATTTTATTTTTCTTGTGCTTAGGCGCAGTAGTGAACTGCTTCATCATCTTCCGGGTCTCCTCATACTTGCGAATGAGCTGGTTGATCTTGGATACAGACTGCCCGCTTCCCGCTGCGATCCGTTTTCTTCTGCTTGCGTTTAGAATACTGGGATCCCTGCGCTCCTCCACCGTCATGGATTGTATGATCGCTTCCATCTGAGCCATTTCCCGCTCACTTTGGTCCATATCAACATCCTGCATCGCTTTGCTGTTCATTCCGGGCATCATATTCAGCATCTTGGCGAGTCCGCCCATATTCTTTATCTGACCGAATTGTTCCAGAAAATCCTCCAGTGTAAACTGGTTTTTCCGCATCTTCTTTTCAAGTTCTGCGGCTTTCTCATCGTCATAACTCTCCTGTGCCTTTTCGATGAGAGTGAGCATATCTCCCATTCCAAGGATCCTGGAGGCCATACGATCCGGATAAAAAGGTTCCAATGCGTCCATCTTCTCGCCCATTCCAACAAACTTGATGGGCTTACCTGTGATTGCCTTGGCAGAGAGAGCGGCACCTCCACGGCTGTCGCCGTCCAGTTTCGTCATGATGATGCCGTCGATACCCAGCTTCTCGTTGAAACCCTGGGCTGCAACCACAGCATCCTGTCCTGTCATGGCATCCACTACCAGCAGGATCTCATGAGGTTTCGCACGCTTTTTGATCCGCACGAGCTCATCCATGAGATCATCATCGATATGCAGCCGGCCGGAAGTGTCCAGGATCAGCACGTTATAGCCTTTATATTCAGCCTCTTTACATGCCTGCTCTGCGATGACTTCGGGATCTTTGCATCCACGCATGCTGAAGACGGGTACACCGATGGACTTTCCTACTATCTCAAGTTGATCTATTGCTGCCGGCCGATAGACGTCACAGGCTGCCAGCATAGGTTTCTTGCCGTTTTTTCTCAACCAGACCGCCAGCTTTCCGCATGTGGTGGTCTTTCCTGTACCCTGAAGGCCGGCCATGAGTATGACTGTAAATCCTTTTGGAGAATAGGTGAGCTTGCTATTGGTCCCGCCCATCAGAGCAGTCAGTTCCTCGTTGACTATCTTGATGACCTGTTGTGCAGGTGTTAAGCTGGCAAGCACTTCTTCACCCAGGGCTTTTTCTTTCACCCCGGCCACAAAGTCCTTTACAATTTTAAAACTTACATCTGCCTCTAAGAGAGCCAGCTTGACTTCCCGCATGGCTTCATCAATATCCGCTTCTGTAAGGACGCCCTTGCCCTTAAGCTTTTTGAATACGCTCTGCAGTTTTTCCGATAGTCCTTCAAATGCCATTTTATCTTTTCCTTATCGCGTTATTGGTTTAGCTTTGTGATTCTTTCCTTTATCTGCTCTAATTTTGCAGTCAGTTCTGAATCCTCTTTGTGCACATATATTATCTGCTCTATGTCTTTTTTGAGCTTTTCGATGATTTCTTCTTCTTTTTCAAACTTATGGATCAGTCTCAGCTTTGCTTCGAATTCCCGTAGTTTCTTTTCTCCCCGCTTGACCGTTTCGTGGATACCCTGTCTGGTGAGACCATACTCCTCGGCGATTTCACCAAGGCTCAAGTTGTCTTCATAGTACAAGCGAAAGATCTCCCTTTGCTTCGGCGGCAGGAGAACTCCGTAAAAGTCATATAGAATACTGATCTCTGTGATATTGTCTAGCATCTTGCACTCTCCATAGCCACAGTAAGCAAGATACCACAGCCAGAGGCGTGTGTCAACCTTTTTTGTTTACACCCCTTTGCGCCACTCCTCTTTTGTCAGCGAATAGCAGGCCATATCCCGGATCACACCGTTGTAAATACGATTGGCTCTGCGCAGGATGCCTTCAAAATGAAAGCCGCACTTTTCGATCACTCTCTTTGATCGGTGGTTCACCGGGTTGTGGTATATGGATATCATGGGGAGTTCCATGGTTTCAAATCCATAGCGGATCACCGCCCGAGCCGCCTCTGTCATGAGACCTTTGCCCCAAAAATCTTCTGCCATGGCATAGCCCAACTCCATACATCCTGTCTCCGGGCGCTTCGTGTCCTCCTCGTAGCCGATGGAGCCGATCAGCGTTCCTGTTCCTTTGTCCACCATGGCCCAGATATGATATTTCCCCAGAAAGAGATCCTCTATGATTTTACGGGATTCCTCGATATTCTCATGCGGCTTCCATCCGCCATGAGGTCCCACGTTAGGATTTTTGGCATAGGCGTAGACATCTGCTGCATCATCAAGGGTGAATCCTCTCAGGAGCAGGCGCTCTGTTTCGATGGTTTCGGGTTTTTTCTGGTTCATATCATTTGCTCCTCCATGTGCATTTGATCAAATCTGCTACAACGGGACGAGTATACCCCTCGGAAACCGACGGCATTTTGATGCGCTCAATCAGACTGCGCATAAATGCCTCAAGAGGTTCACGGTTTCTACGGGATATACCCATCCCATTGTAGCGGAGCGTGAGGTCGCACCACGGCGAATGGCAAGCAAGTGCCTNNCTGATAAGACGGGCCGTCTGGATGAAAGGCACGCAGCGCGCCAGCTATTGAGCAGGGGTGTGACCTCACGTTCCGCTTCTCATTTAATGATATCCAAGTATTCCTGATTGTGGCTTCTGACATACTTCATCGTAGCCGGATCCCCATGCCCCGGATAAATCGTAATGTCATTGCCCCACTTTGAAATTATATCGCGAATGGATCTTTCCATTTGGTCCGGGGAGCCGTCCGCCAGGTCCGTCCTTCCCAGATCCACATTGAAGATCGTATCCCCCGTAAAGGCCAGTTTGCTCTTTTC
>DCUA01000011.1:22754-29399 GCA_002329675.1 Firmicutes bacterium UBA1426
ACGGGACATCCAAACCTCTGCGCGATAGATTCAACAGCGCCAACATGGTCATAGTGATGGTGGGTCAGCAGGATCCCCAATATATGCAGCTCCATCTGCTCCAGCTCTCTGATATAGCGTTTTGGCTCATAACCGGGATCTACGATATAGCAACTGCCCTTATCCTTGTCATAAATGATATAGCCGTTGCTTTCCAGGTTCCCGCCTATCAGTCTTTTAATCTTCATCTTCATTCTCCTCTGTCTTTGACAACTCTAAACATAATAACGCAAAAGACTATTGATTTCAACGCAATTAGGGCTATAATTAGATAAATGCAAAGGAGATGTTTCTAATGAAAGTAGCGATTGTCGGTGCCGGCAAATTGGGATTAAATGTTACAGAAGCACTCATGGGCAGCGGATACGAGGTCATGCTGATAGATAAGGACCCTGTTTTGCTGCAAAAGGTCAGTAACCAGTTCGATTTATTGACTGTTACTGGGAATGCCAAGGATCTGGATCTGCTCAGGAGAGTCAACATCCATACCTATAACTACCTGGTGGCGGTTACTGATAACGATGAAAAGAACATGGCCATCTGTTCGTTTGCAAAAAAACTGGGCTGCGCAGAGGTGATCGCCCGGGTCCGGGATCCTGAGTACGTAAATCAACTGGACTTTATCAAAGAAGCAATGAACATCGATTACATCGTCAACCCGGACCTGTCCATCGCGAATGAAATATTTAAGTATCTTGTTGAAAAATATACTCTGACCAACGGTTATTTTTCCGCAGGCCTGATTTCTATAATCGAATTCACTTCCGACAGCCTTCCCATCGTCATAGGCAAGAAGATCTGCGAAATCGGAAAGATGTTGGATAACATGCTGGTCGTGGCCATATCCCGCAACGGAAAAATCATTGTCCCAAGAGGAGATACGGAAGTCTTCGATGAAGATTTCCTCTATGTGCTGGGAGCAGATGAGAAGGTTCTCAAACTAAAAAATATTGTACACGCAAAGGCTCAGTATACGGACCTTCAGAAAGTGATGATAGCCGGCGGCGGTAAGATCGGATACTATCTCGCCCGGCAACTGGCCGATGTCAACGTTTCCGTAAAGATCATCGAAATCGATAAAGCCAGGTGCGAGTATCTGTCAGAGCATCTGAACAACGTACTTGTCCTTCACGGTGATGCTACCGACCTAAGTCTTCTGGAGGACGAAAACTTAGATGAAATGGATGCCTTTGTCACCGTCACCGGATTTGACGAAGAAAATCTCCTCCTGGCACTGATCGCAAATCAAAAGAACATTGAAGACGTCGTGGCCAAGGTCAGCCGGAAGAGCTATGCAGATTTAATCGAAAAAATGGGGATCAGTATGGCCATCAACCCTCTGGATATGACTGCGACGGAAGTTCTCAGATTCATCCAGGGATCAAAGCGCATTCTGTTCTCAAAGATGATACAGGGTCAGGCGGAGTTTATTGAAGTTATGGCCACTAAGAATATGCGGTTGACTGGCTTGCCATTATCGAAGCTGAAGATTCCGGAAGGTATCATAATAGCCGCTGTTCACCGTGGCGAGGAAGCGATCATTCCCAGAGGCGATACCATCATCGAGGAGGGGGATAAGGTCATCGTCTTCTTCCTTCTTTCTCAGCTTCAGAATCTGGAGAAGTTCTTCCAAACGAGGAAGTGGAGCATTTAGGAGTCCCATATGGCATTGAATTATCCTGCAATTATCAAAATATTAGGCTTTGTCACGACTCTGATAGGCGGCGCCATGATACCCTCTGCGCTGGTTTCTGTTCTGTACGAAGAGTATACTACCGCTTTAAAATTTGCTTTGATCATCTTACCTGTAATGGCTGTGGGAATCTTCATGAGCATACAAATGAAAGTAAGAGTATCCAGGCTAAAGCTGCGGGAAGGGTTTTGCGTGGTGGCCTTTAGCTGGCTACTGGCCTCTCTCCTGGGTTGTCTTCCCTATTTGGCGACGGGTACTGTGGACGGCTTTGTCAATGCTCTCTTTGAGGCAACCTCAGGATTTACTACAACCGGTGCATCCATTATCACCGATGTGGAAATTCTTCCGAAGGGCGTCCTGTTCTGGCGCTCCTTTTGCCAATGGTTGGGAGGTATGGGGATCCTGATTTTTGCCATCAGTATTCTTCCCACCCTGGGGATCAGCGGGCAGCGTATGGCAAAAGCAGAGGCACCGGGTGTTACCCTGAATAAAGTCGTTCCCAGAATGGCAGACTCTGCAAAAATACTTTACATCATCTATGTTTCCTTTACAATGGCTGCGATTGTTCTTCTCATGCTTGGCGGACTCAATCTCTTTGATGCGGTTATCGCTGCTCTGGGCAGCGTTGCCTCCGGAGGTTTATCCAACTACAATAGTGGGATTTCCTATTTCAATAGTGCCTATGTGGAGTTCATAGTTGCATTCTTTACAGTCCTTGCTTGCATCAATTTTACTCTGTACTACAGCGCTATACGGGGAAAATGGCGGGAGTTCTTTTCCGATCAGGAATTGAGGGGTTTTTTGCTTATTCTCTCCTGCGGTGGCCTTTTCATAATGGCAAATCTGTGGGCTACCGGCAGTTATGACTCTGTTCCACAGGCTCTTCGCTACGGTTTCTTTCAAGCCAGCGCATTCATGACCACAACCGGGCATTTCAGTGCAGACTTTGACCTTTGGCCGGCTTTCAGCAGGATGGTGCTACTGCTTTTGATGCTCATCGGTGCATCCTCTTCCTCCACAGGAGGCGGAATCAAAGTGATACGAATCATTGTTCTCCTTAATATACTCCGGCGCGGAATATTCATGAGGTTACATCCTAACGCTGTTGTTCCCATAAAAATTCAAGGAAAGACGATCTCTGCCGAAATGGTATCCGGTATCATGTCCTTCCTTGCCTTATATACCTTTATCTTTATGCTCAGCGGGTTGGTATTATCTCTTGAAGATCTGGATTTCCTCACCATTATCACTACAGTCACCGCCACTTTGAATAANNTACCTGAGCTTTCTCATGCTCATGGGAAGGTTAGAGCTCTTCACGATCATCCTGCTCTTTACTCCTTCCTTCTGGAATCCGGATCGCTGAGGACGAATTTTATCTCCCGTGCTTCCAGATCTACCGAATCGACCCGGATGGATACAGGATCACCCAGGGTGTAGACCTTTCTGCTGTTCCGACCGATAAAACGATAGGCTTCACCTTCATAGATATAGTAATCGTCATCCAGGCTATCCACCTTGACCAACCCCTCTATGGTATTCTCAATTTCCACAAAGAAGCCGAAAGAGGCTACTCCGCTAATGATCCCGTCAAATTCCTCGTCAATATGGTAGCTCATATATTCTGCTTTTTTGAGTTTTTCCACTTCCCTTTCCAATTCCTCGGCTTTACGCTCCATCATCGATGAATTATCAGCCGCTTCAAGGGTTTTTTCCTTCAGTGCTTTGATCCGATCCCCATAAACATTCCCGTAAAGAGTCTCCTTTATGATCCTGTGAATGATCAGATCCGGATACCTTCGGATGGGAGATGTGAAGTGGCAATAGTAATTCATCCCCAGACCGAAATGGCCTAAACAATCCACGCTGTAAGAGGCCTTTTTCATAGAGCGAAGCATCACTGTGTTAACTACGTTCTCTTTTCCTGTATCTCTTACTTCATTCAGTACTTCGTTCAGAGCCTTCGGATGGATGTGCTCCGGATTTCCTTTAAGCTGTACCCCGAGGCTTTGCAGGAAGCGCTTGAATTCTACCATTTTATCCGGTGATGGTTTCTCGTGGACCCGGTAGACAAATGGCAGTTCCAAATGGAAGAAATGGGTAGCAATGGTCTCATTGGCCGCCAACATGAACTCTTCGATGATCCGATTGGCGACCCTTCTTTCTGCCGCTTCTACGTTGACAGGTATTCCATTTTCATTCAGGGTGATATACGCCTCATCGATATCAAAATCCAGGCTGCCTTTCTCCTGACGCCGCTCTCGCAGCACTCTTGCCAATTCCTCCATGAGCAGCAGCTGTGGATAGATATGGCTATACCGGTCGATCAGCTCCCGATCCCCATCTTCCAGCATATCCGAGACATCGGTATAGACCATCCGCTCTTTGGAATGGATCACACTCTTAAAAATTTCATGGGAAACTACCTCGCCGCTGTTATCGATCTCCATGGTCACGGACAGTGTCAGCCTGTCCTCCCCCGGATGTAAGCTGCAGATCCCGTTTGACAACTCCTCAGGAAGCATGGGGACCACCCAATCTATCAGATATATGCTTGTTCCTCTCTTAAGTGCTTCTTTATCCAGAGGAGACCCTTCCCTTACATAATGGCTCACATCTGCAATATGAACACCAAGTAAATAATTACCGTTGGGTAACCGTTCAACAGAGATCGCATCGTCCAGATCTTTTGCATCTGCCCCATCAATGGTTATGATGCTTTGGTCTCTCAGATCCCTGCGGCCTTCCAGATCCTCGTCCCTCAGTGTCTCCGGAATAGATGAAGCCTCTGCCCTTACCCTCTCGGGGAAGTTCTCGCGAACCTGAAACGCTCTTATCAAGGCTTTTACATCACCTCCGGCTTCTCCTTTCCGGCTTATGATCTCTTTGATTTTAGCTTCTCCCTGACGACCCTTCGCCGGCCATCTCACCATCTCCCCAACTACTTTGTCGCCGGATCTGGCACCGTTGAAGTCCCTCTTCAGTACCAGAACTTCCTCCGAGCTTTTGCTTTTGGCGGGAGTAATAAAACCATAACCTCTCCGGGAGACAAAAGTTCCGACTATCTCCTTATTGGCCCTTTGGATGATCTTTTCAATTTTACCTTCTATGTTTAGGCCGTTTGCCGCTCCGAGGCTGTTTATCCGAACGGTCACCTTATCTTTATCCATGGCAGATTCCATGTCTTCAGGCGAGATGAAGATATCCCGCCCCTTTGTTTCCTCTTTATCCTCCGGTATGACAAAGCCAAAACCCCTGCGATGCTTTGACAATATCCCCGTAATGCGTCTTTCTTTATTTTTTCTCATCTCGCATCCCTCACATAAACTGATCCAATTTTACATAGTTTAGCATGCCCTCGTAGTAAATAACAATCCATCACCTTATAAAAATCAAAGACCACGGACATAATAAAAGAAAGAAAATATATGATTTATGTCGGTTTTAAGGATAGTGTCTACTAAGCTATGAAANNTATATGATTTATGTCGGTTTTAAGAAGGAGGCTAATCCCATGAAAGTAAAGGATTTAATGTCGACGTCCATCGTATCTGCCAGGCCGGAAATGTCTATCGTGGAGGTGGCAAAACGTATGCGCCAGGCAGATGTAGGTGCAATTCCCGTATGTGATGACAGAGGCCGCGTTCTGGGCATTGTGACCGATCGGGATATTGTAATACGCGGACTCTCCGGTGANNGACCATCCGAGCACTGCCGGTGAGATTATGACTATGGATCCTGTCTATGCCACACCCAATATGAATACCCATCAGGCAACCTTATTAATGGCCAAGCATCAGGTCCGGCGTCTACCGGTTGTAGAAAATGACCGTTTGATAGGATTTTTATCAATGGCGGATATCGCAAGAAAGCGCATCTACGTGGATGAAGCAGGAGATGCTCTTTCTGCAATTTCAAAAGTCGGAACCTTTCATTAGTCTTATAATAAAGAATTTATATAAACCACTGATTTTTTTTAGGTTCGATAAAGGTGGTTTCGATTTGCTGCTTATGACCTAAAAAGCCCACATCATCGAAACTCTTTGCTCCCACGGGGCAGAACTTAACGCATGCACTGCACTTGATGCATATCCCGGGAACCCGGGAAGTGTCCTCATAGTCAATGGAATCCATAGGACATAGTTCCACGCACAGCTTACAGTCTGTGCATGCAGAAGAAGTAACCGGCTTCGCCTTGAGAAAATTCACAGGCTCACCCTCCATATTCTTCGGCGTGTAATAGGGGCGGCAGGGGAATTCTCCGGGAACCGAAAAGTCAGNNAGATGGATCATCCTCTTGCGCTTTCGCAGCAACAGCAAGGGCGAACTCTTCAAGCTCCTCCAGGTCTTCCGGCAGCGGGCGGCCTTTTCCTAAGACACGAGAGAAGGAATGCTCTCCTACAAAAGCGCCGGCTCCAAGAACCTGAAACCCATTTTCTTTCATCTGATTCATTAACTCCGCCAGAGCGTCGTCAAAGCTTCTGTTACCGAAAAGGGTAATGGCTACACCTTTCGCACCCCCTCCCTGTATAGAAGCAATGAACTCCTTCAGCACATTGGGGACGCGTCCTGCGTAAACAGGAAGACCTAATACCACAAGATCATTCTCTGAAAAACAGTACTTTTTCTCTCTGCTTTTCTTCGGGGTAAGATCCATCTCCTGAATGGGATCTGTATGTAGGGATTCCGCTAACTTATTTCCAAAAATACGCAGGGTCTTTTTTGTTGTTCCGGTCGGGCTGAAATATAAAATGGTGATCTTCATCCTGGACACCTCATTTCCTTCATCGATTTGATCCTACTTGATGCCATATTTGGCCAACCGTTCATAGAAGGTGGAACGGCTCATGTTTAACAACCGTGCTGCGGCACTCTTGTTCCCCCCGGTCTTTTCCAGGGTTTCCAGCAGCAGG
>DCUA01000076.1:0-219 GCA_002329675.1 Firmicutes bacterium UBA1426
AGTGCAAAAACAATCGTTGTACAGCTGACAGACGGACGCGAATTACAGGGTACAGTGCTCTGGAGCGACGCCACAATGGATCTGGCAATGGTTAAAGTAGATGCAAGCAATCTGACAGCGGCAGAACTAGGGGACTCAGACGAAGTAAACATCGGAGCCTACGCGGTAGCTATCGGAAATCCCTTTGGACTGGTCTTTGACCGAAGCGTAACACAGGGA
>DCUA01000076.1:313-2909 GCA_002329675.1 Firmicutes bacterium UBA1426
AAGGCTGCATCCGGTGAGGGCCTTGGATTTGCCATCCCCATCAATACAGCAAAGCCTATTATAGAAGAGATCATGAGATCCGGAACCTTCCGGAAAGCCTATATCGGTATCAGCGGTGCAGATGCAGCGCTTTACCTGCAGTATTATCCCGACGAAGATCTTGGAACAGAAACAGGTGTCTTTGTGAGCAAAGTCTATGAAGGATCCCCTGCACATCTGGCCGGTATACAGGAGCAGGATGTGATTACGGCTCTTAACGATACGAAAATAGATAAAATGGTACAACTGACAAGAGTGTTGTTTTCCTATAAACCGGGAGATGAAGTGACGATCCATCTTTACCGGAACAGGCAGGAACTGGAAGTTACACTGAAGCTGGGGACCGCACCGGAATAAGAACTTAGGTGAAGTTGATGAACATTTATGTTATTTGTGTAGGTAAGCTGAAAGAAAAATACTGGAACGAGGCGCTTTCGGAGTATCGGAAGCGCCTCAGTAAATATTGCAACCTCCTCATTGAGGAATTAAAAGAGGAAAGGCTTCCCGATAATGCATCTTTAGCTCAGGAGGAAGCGGTAAAAGAGGAGGAAGGAAAGCGTATCCTCGGAAAACTGAAAGCAGGTACTTATGTGATCGCGCTGGATGTAAAGGGAGAGGCTCTATCTTCTGAAGGCCTTGCTCAGTTTGTAAAAGATTTGGGAATCAAAGGCCGAAGTGATGTGGCATTCATCATAGGGGGATCACTTGGACTATCGCAAGGGGTATTGGATCGGTCGGATCTGAGGCTCTCCTTTTCGAAAATGACCTTTCCCCATCAGATGATGCGTGTCATATTGCTGGAACAACTGTATCGGAGTTTCAAGATCAACCGAAATGAAGTCTACCACAAATAAGCAGCCACGGGGACAGACCCTTTGGCTGCTTTTGAACCCACGGGGTCTGACACCGTGGCTGCTTTTTAACCCATGGGGACAGACCTCTTAGCTGTTGGTTCATGCGAATTTCTTGACGGCATCAATATACTTGGCCAGGATACCCAGGTTCACAAAGTAGAAAGAGAATTTGTCTTCCTTCTTGACCTGGACAAGCTCAGCCTCAACGAGCTTCTTAATATGTTGAGAAATGGTGGCCTGAGAGTAATCGAAAGCCGCAACTACGTCTTTGTTGCAAATCTGAGTGCGGTTGCGATTGCTCAGGAAAATAAAGCGAAAGATCTTTAATCTGACAGGATGGGCCAATGCGTCGGATACGCGGGCCGTCAGTAGTATTTCTTCTTCGTGCATTTCGTCGGGTTCTTTTCTAAGTCTCATGTGCAAATCCTTTCTGGGTCAATAATTGTATCGTATAATAGCAATGCACTATGTATTATACGAAAGGTCTCCGTTGAAGTCAATATAAACAAGCTAACTGCAAGGTGCCAAAATATTTGCACTAAAAGTATGGTTGTGATAGACTGTAGCCATAGGAGGAAGGTGCCATGATCAAAGGGAAAAACTATAAAAGGTTGATGGATGAGGTGTTTCGTCTTATGGATGAAGGACTCCATGTCGTTGATACGGAAGGCAGGACGATCATTTACAACGAGGCCATGGCCAACATGGAGAAAATGAACCGGAGCGAAGTGCTGAGAAGGCCTTTTCGTGAAGTATTCAACCATATCCCTGAAGAGCGGAGTACCATGTTGCAAGCGCTTAAGCACGGAAAAATAACTCCAAACGCACAGCAAACTTATCAGAACATCGACGGTCGGGAAATCACCACCATTAACAGTACCCATCCCTTATTTCTGGACGGGCAGATCGTGGCAGCGGTGGAAATCGCCCGAAACATCACAGACATCCAGAAGCTGTCTCAGGCAATGTTAAAGTTTCAAAAGGAACCCTCGGATACAGAAGGAAGCGGTAAGAAGAGGATGAAAACCTACAGCTTCGACATGATAATCGGTGAGAACAAGAATTTTAAAGAAGTCGTCAATCGAGCAAAAAAGGCTGCTCAAAGCGATGCTTCCGTTCTCATATACGGAGATACGGGAACAGGAAAAGAACTCTTTGCTCAGAGCATTCATTATCACAGCGACAGAAGGGGAAAACCATTACTTGCCCAAAACTGCGCAGCCCTTCCTGAAAGCCTGCTTGAAGGCATACTCTTCGGCACAGCAAAAGGCGGGTTTACCGGCGCACTGGACAGGGCCGGGCTCTTTGAACAGGCTGATGGGGGAACACTGCTGCTGGATGAGATCAGCGCCATGCCCTATGAATTGCAGGGAAAGCTGCTTAGGGTGCTCCAGGAAGACTACCTGCGCAGAGTCGGCGGTACCAGCGACATACCTCTCAACGTCCGAATTATTGCCACAATCAACGAACCTGCAGAAAAGCTTATAATGAAGGGGAAACTGCGAAAAGACCTTTATTATCGTCTGGCCATTATTAATATCAACGTTCCTCCCTTGAGAGAACGCAGAGACGACATTATCCTCCTGGCGGAAAAATTCATGGAAAAGCACAACAAACGCTTCAACAAGGAGCTTTGGATGATTTCAGAAGATGCGAAGAAAATGCTTCTGGATCATGACTACCCCGGCAATGTGCGGGAATTG
>DCUA01000074.1 GCA_002329675.1 Firmicutes bacterium UBA1426
AATCATTCTGACAAAACCTATTTTTTCGATTATTTTGACAAAATACGACTAATCGAGGCCTGCGCTCGAAAATATCAGCTTGATTGTAATTCTTATATAATATATACTTTAGCAAATCCTATTTTTGCGAGCCCTTTTGGACTCGGATACTTTGTATCTATGGAGGGATAATTGTAATGAAGAAAAAAACGGCATTGATTCTAGTATTTGCGATGATTCTTATGGTCTTCGCAGGATGTTCCTCGGGAACGGGTGACGAGGAAAAAGTTATTAAAATTGGTGTTTTTGAGCCTCTCACCGGTGAAAACGGTGGAGGTGGATTCCAGGAAGTCCTCGGTATCCGCTATGCAAACACCGTCTACCCCACTGTTGAAATCAACGGTGAAACCTACACAGTAGAACTGGTAGAAGTAGACAACAAGTCGGATAAGACAGAAGCGGTCACCGCGGCCCAGAGCCTTATGAGCCAGGGAGTATCTGTTGTAATCGGGTCTTACGGCTCCGGCGTATCCATTGCTGCTGGTGAAATTTTTGCAGAATCTCAGGTCCCGGCCATTGGCGCTTCCTGCACCAATCCCCAGGTTACAGATGGCAACGATTATTATTACCGCGTCTGCTTCCTTGATCCTTTCCAGGGAACCGTAATGGCGAATTACGCCATCCAGAACGGTGCCAAAACCGCTGCGGTCATTACCCAGCTGGGTGACGATTATTCTTCCGGTCTTGGAGCCTTCTTCGTTGATGCATTCAACAGATTGGGAGGAGCCGGTTCTGTTATTTCCCAGGAACAATTCCAGACGAATCAGACGGATTTTAAGGCCATTCTGACCAATGTCAAGGCTAAGAATCCTGATGTCATCTTCGCTCCATCCTCTATTACCACTGCACCTTTACTTATTCAACAGGCAAGAGAACTTGGTATCACCTCTCCGATCATGGGTGGTGACACCTGGGAAAATGCTACCATTATTGAGAATGCCGGTGCACATGCAGAAGGTATCGTGCTCTCCACATTCTTTGATGAAGCTGAGCCTGCAACTGATGAAGCAGCTTCCTTTATTACCGGATTTAAGGAATATCTTGTAGAAAACGGACAGGATGAGATCATTCCAGCGGTTTCTGCTCTGGGATATGATGCCTACCTCACAGCTCTTGAGGGAATCAAGGCTGCAAATTCAACTGAAGGTCCTGCAATTCGTGATGCCTTAGCAGGTGTTTCTCTGGTGGGTGTTACCGGAGCTATCTCCTTTAACGAGATCGGCGATGCAAACAAAGATATGGCCTTTATCAAGACCGTTGAAAACGGCGCGTTTAAGTTCTTGATGACGGTTTCCGTAGAATAATCCGAAGCATAATAACAATAAATCGAGTGGGGTGATACTATTATCTTCCTCACTCGATTTCAATAAAACCCTTGAGGCTCTTACAGGAGGCCTTTTTTATGGACATTTCAGTATTTTTACAACATTGCCTTACAGGGATATCACTGGGTGGCGCCTATGCTCTGATCGCGATTGGATACACCATGGTGTATGGCATCCTGCGTCTTATCAATTTTGCCCACGGCGATATTTTTATGATGGCAGGCTATTTTATGATATTTGCAATCGCATCTTTTCCATGGTATATTGCGATTCCAATCGTACTCATTGCTACAATCATCCTCGGTGTGCTCATCGAGCGCGTTGCATATAAACCCCTTCGTAACGCACCGAGAATGTCGATCATGATATCTGCCATAGGTGTTTCTTACCTTCTGCAGAATCTGGCTACTTATCTTTTTACCGCACTGCCCCGCGGTTATCCCACCATACCTTTATTAAAGAAGATATTTGAGATCGGGCCTCTGTCCGCTTCTCTGGTGACTCTGATCACACCTGTGATCACTCTGGTCCTTGTCTACGTGCTTATTTTACTCATCAACCACAGCAAAGCCGGAATGGCTATGCGTGCAGTATCCAAGGACTTTGAAACAGCACAGCTTATGGGTATCCGGATAAATCAGATCATCAGCATAACCTTCGCAGTAGGTTCCCTGCTTGCAGCTGTCGGTTCTATTCTGTACTTTACGGACCGGATGACTGTGTTTCCCTTCAGCGGTGCACTTCCCGGACTGAAATGCTTCGTAGCCGCCGTACTTGGAGGTATCGGGAGCATTCCGGGCGCAATGCTGGGAGGCTTTGTCCTCGGGTTGGGTGAAACTGCTCTCGTTGCAATGGGCTACTCGACCTTCAGCGATGCCTTCACTTTCGTATTGTTGATATTGATGCTCCTTATCAAGCCCACAGGCCTCTTTGGAGAGAAAGTGACGGATAAGGTATGATGAAAATGAATAAGAGAACAAAACTTATTTTAACGATCGCTCTTGCTGTAGCTGTTATGCTTTTACTGGCTTATCTTGACGCAAACAGAGCACAATACAGTTATGGTATCGCCATATTACAAAGAAGTGCTATTTATGCGATCGTAGCAGTTGCCATGAACATGCTGACCGGTTTCACAGGCCTCTTTTCTCTTGGGCAGGCAGGTTTTATGGCTATAGGCGCCTATACCGTTGCTATTCTGACTATCCCAGTAGAAGACAGACCCAGTGTCTACTATATAAATGGCATTGCCGATGCTCTGGCAAACGCCTCTCTGCCTCTCTGGGCAGCTCTGATCCTGGGCGGATTGCTCGCTGCGTTTGTGGGAGGGCTGATCGGTATCCCAGTTCTAAGGCTGAAGAGCGACTATCTGGCCATAGCAACTCTCGGCTTTTCTGAAATTATACGGGCCGTCATTGCTGCCCCTCAACTGGACAGGATCACAAACGGATCTTACGGACTGAAGAGCATACCTAATTTCGGATCCATCTATGATGTATTTATTATTGCATTCCTGTGCATTCTTGTGATGATCCTGATTATCAATTCTTCCTATGGAAGAGCTTTTAAGGCCATTCGTGAGGATGAAGTGGCAGCGGAGGCTATGGGTATCAATCTCTTTAAGCATAAGGGTATGGTATTTATCATCAGCTGCTTCTTTACAGGTGTGAGCGGCGGTCTCCTGGCTGTCTTTATGCGTTCCATCGACTCGAAGACATTTCAGGTAATGTTGACCTATGACATCCTGCTTATCGTAGTACTTGGCGGGCTTGGAAGCATCACCGGCAGCATCATCGGTTCCTTCCTGATCACAGCCGCCAGAGAATGGCTGCGCTTCTTTGACAATCCTCTGATAATAGCCGGCTTTCAGATCCCACTCTTCCGCAGCGGGTTCCGAATGGTCATATTTTCGCTGGTTCTCATGGCTATCGTTTTGTATTACCGGAAAGGGATCATGGGCTCAAAGGAATTTTCCTGGGACGGCTTGTATCGATTTATTCACAGACTTCTTTCCAGGGTACGAAGAAAAACACCGGGAAAGGAGGCCAATCATCATGAGTGATAAGAGAAGTGTCCTCCGCCTGGACGATATTACTATGCAATTCGGCGGCGTTGTAGCGGTCAACAATTTGTCACTGGAAGTTAATGAGAATGAGATCGTTTCTCTCATCGGGCCAAACGGTGCAGGTAAAACCACCGCTTTCAATGTTATTACCGGAGTCTATGCGCCGACTAACGGTGCCGTCACCTACTATGGTGAAACCCTGGTCAGCAATTTCCCCCAAAGTAAAATGAAGAAGATGTATGCCGGAGAAAACCTCGGGAAGTATACAGAAGCGATTCGAAGAACGCCGGACAAAATAACCAAAATGGGTATTGCCCGTACCTTCCAGAACATTCGGCTGTTTAAGGAATTGACGGTATTTGAAAATGTTCTGATCGCAAAACACATGAATACAAGGGCCGGAATTTTATCAGCTGCCTGTCGGCTGAACTATAAAGAAGAAAAGTCCATGCGGGAAGAATCCATGGAACTCCTTGATATATTTGGACTATCTGGCTTTAAGGACGAAATAGCCAGTTCCCTCCCCTATGGGCAGCAAAGGCGACTTGAAATTGCCCGGGCGTTAGCCACTCAACCAAAGCTCCTGCTGTTGGATGAACCGGCAGCCGGTATGAATCCGCAGGAGACCAATGAGTTGACGGAGTTTATCTGCCAGATCAAGGATGATTACAATCTGACCGTATTTATGATTGAACATCACATGAATCTCGTTATGGAGATTTCGGACCGCATCTATGTACTCGATTTCGGCAAGCTCATCGCAACGGGCACTCCTTCGGAGGTCCAGAGCAACCAAAGAGTAATCGATGCTTACTTGGGGGTGACAGAAGATGGAGAATAACAACTATTTGGAGATAACCGATTTAAGCGTTGCTTACGGCGGAATACAGGCTGTAAAGAACATATCCCTGTCTGTGCCAAAGGGCAAGATCGTCACTCTCATCGGTTCTAACGGTGCAGGAAAGAGTACTACTTTGCGCACTATTGCCGGCGTTGTAAAGCCGAAGTCCGGCTCCATCAAGTTTGACGGGCAGGAAATATGCGGCAAAACACCGGATAGCATCGTTTCTATGGGGATCACATTGGTTCCGGAAGGACGTCGGGTATTTGACAACCTGACAGTATTGGAAAATCTAAAGATCGGCGCATACGTCCACAAACACAAACTGGATGAGGATCTGGCACTGGTCTACGATTTGTTTCCCCGACTAAAAGAGCGTGAATGGCAGTATGCCGGCACCCTTTCAGGAGGGGAACAGCAGATGCTTGCAGTGGGCAGAGCACTCATGAGCCGTCCGAAACTGCTCATGATGGATGAACCCTCTTTAGGGCTGGCCCCCCTCATCGTCAAAGATATTTTTAACATTATCAAGACCATAAATGAAGAGGAAGGGATCACGATTCTTCTCATTGAGCAAAATGCCAACATGGCGCTGAAAACTGCCGATTGGGGCTATGTAATAGAAACCGGTGAGATCACAATGCAAGGCACCGGAAGTGAGCTCCTGGCCAATGAGAGCATTAAAGAAGCATACCTCGGCAAAAGAAAAGAATAACCGGTTCAATATTTGATTGAACTCCGTAGCTGTTTATGCTATAATCAACTTCGTTGCGAATTCAATATTGAAGTTTATGGAGCGGTATCGAAGTGGTCATAACGGG
>DCUA01000073.1:0-1303 GCA_002329675.1 Firmicutes bacterium UBA1426
CGTTTCTTGCATAATATGCGAAAGACCGTAAAAGTGCGCTTAAGAATCCGGGCCTGAAAAGCGCAGGGCCAATTGAACGTAAAGTTTATCGCAATAATATCGAATAAAATAGTTCAGAAAAAATATAATGAAATAGCATTGCTGTAAAGGAGTAGCAGGATGACAAATCAATCGGAACGTGACTGCGTTACACAAACGCAAGCTAATATAATATATGAGGCAAGGTTTTTTTGGAGGCAGATCGTATATTGGACCAGAGCATTTTTAAATAGTTCGTTTAATGGCATTGGAAATGTAGATGAGACCTTTGCCAGGCTATATGCCATGCCCCTCCCCTTCGCGCAAATGTTGCAGTTGATTCTAGGGAGATCCTTCCGGGATAGGTTTGTGTCGCAGATGACCGGATATATGATCATCTTAAAGGAACTAGTGGATGCTGTGCTGACAGGTCAGGCTGATCTTGTAAACCAAAAGGTCAATGAGCTGGGCAGATATGCAGAGGAAAGAGCTGAATTTCTGGTAGAAACATTTCCCACTCTCGATAAAGAAGTGCTGGTGGAAATGATCACCGCTTTTCATAACTATGAGATAGAGGAAATGAATGCGTACATTACAAGAGATTACACCAGGCTGGTCGAAGTCTATGATAACCTTATCATTCAAGCTGAAAAGATGGCAGATTATTTTTCGAAAGGCGTTATTGATCTGATCACAGCTGCACCTGCACCGGGAGTTGAAGCAGGTCAGGATCCAGATACCTGTGTTACCTATGATCAACTGGATATCATTATAGACATTGCAATGACGTGGATCGATCTGGTCACCTGGTTCAGAGTCTATAGAGTGAGCTTGATGGCCGGAGTGGGCGATACAGAGGTGCTGTTTGACAGACTGCTGCAGGTTCCCGTAGAATTCGGAAATAAAATAAGGGCGTTTGTAGATGACGAGACCGTTGATCGTCAGGTTCATCTGATGCAGGAATATCTAAGCATTATAAGCAGGCTGCTCTCTGCACGGATGGTCAACGATATAGATGAAATGAATCTGGCTTTTCAGCAGGCACTGGATAATATCAATGAAAGAGCAGCGTTACTGAGTTCGGTTTTTCCCGCTCTTGACGAGGAGGAATGGGGCGGGCGGCTATTCAGAATGCACAGCACTCTTATGGATATGGGGGGCGCATTCCTGGCGGGAGATTTTGCGGAAAACATCAGGCTGTTTGATGGTCTTATCAGTCAGGCAGAAGATCTCGGGTCCTATTTTGTAGAGAGTTTATTTGATATCGTTATTCCTCCGTCTTCGT
>DCUA01000073.1:1327-4413 GCA_002329675.1 Firmicutes bacterium UBA1426
CCTGAAAGAATGTTCTTTGAGAGGATCATTCTATGGGTATCAGTATAGTTGATGAGAAAAAATAAAATTGATATAGGAGGAATACATTTGGCTAAGGTAAAAGTAACAGAAACAGTACTGCGCGATGGTCATCAGTCGCTGATCGCGACAAGGATGACGACGGATGAAATGCTTCCAATTCTGGAAACTATGGACAGAGCAGGCTACCACGCACTTGAAGTCTGGGGCGGAGCAACTTTTGATGCATGCCTGCGTTTTCTCAACGAAGATCCTTGGGAGAGACTGAGGATCATCCGGAAGAATATTAAGAACACAAAGCTTCAGATGCTTCTCAGAGGACAGAACCTTCTCGGCTACAAACACTACGCTGACGATGTGGTTGAGGAGTTTGTAAAGAAGAGTCTGGCCAATGGTATCGATATTATCAGGGTATTTGATGCCCTCAATGATCCCAGAAATCTAATGAAGGCCGTTGAAGTCATTAAAAAGGAAGGCGGACATGCCCAGGCAGCCATGTCTTACACCATCAGCCCCATCCATACCAATGAAGTCTTTGCTAATCTGGCCAAGGAGTTTGCAGAAATGGGCGCAGACTCTATCTGCATTAAGGATATGGCAGGGTTGTTGGATCCCTATAACACCTATCAACTGATTAAAGATATCAAAGCTAAGGTGGATCTGCCCGTGGAGCTGCATACACATGCAACGAGCGGTCTTGGGAGCATGACACTTCTCAAGGCTGTGGAAGGCGGAGCGGACATCATTGACACCGCTATTTCTCCCTTTGGAGAAGGCACATCTCAGCCATCCACTGAGTCAATGGTGAAGACCTTTGCAGGAACGGAGTGGGATACGGGTATGGATATGGATGCGTTGAACGAGATAGCCCAATACTTTAAGCCCATCCGTGAGAAATATATTGCAGAAGGGCTCCTGGATCCGAAACTCATGGGAGTGGACATAAACACATTGAAGTATCAGGTTCCCGGCGGCATGTTGTCGAATCTAGTATCCCAGTTGAAGCAGTCAAACGCTATGGATAAATTCGAAGAGGTGCTGCGTGAGGTACCCAGGGTGAGAGAGGATCTGGGTTATCCCCCTCTGGTCACTCCTACCAGTCAGATCGTCGGAACACAAGCCGTGCTTAACGTAGTCATGGGCGAGCGTTACAAGATGGTCCCCAATGAAGTAAAGCAGCTGGTCAAAGGCATGTACGGGAAGACCACCGTACCTATTAAGGAAGACATCGTCAAGAAGATCATCGGAGATGAAGAGCAGATCACAGTAAGACCGGCTGATCTCATCGAGCCTGAGCTTGAGAGCATCAAGAAGGAAGTGGCACAATACGTTGAGCAGGATGAAGATGTACTCACAAGAGCCATGTTCCCCAAACCGTCCATCGATTTCTTCAGGTATAGAAATGCAAAGAGATATCAGATCGACGAGAACTTACTGAACGAAGAAGACATGGTGTATCCGGTATAAGCTGTCCGAATTTTTATTCCAGCTCTTCCACCAGGAAGACGCCGGGCAGGGAAGCGAGAAACTCGATTACCTCAATATGATTGACTTTTTTAGGGATCCGTATCGATATGTTAAGGCTGTAGCCTTCGCTGACAACGGTGTCAGATTTATTGATATGGGTCTCTATTATTGTCATTTTACCGGCTCTGACAGAGGATAGGAAATCGCGCAGATACGTCATGGATTCTAATTCAACGAAAAGCTCCATGACCCGGGAGCGGTTATAAAAGAAAACCTCCACCCTGGGGAGTAAGGCCAAAACCACGAATACGAGGGTGCCTGCAATAAGAGCGCCTGAATAAAAACCGATTCCCAGGGCCAGGCCGATGCAAGCGGAGGCCCACAGACCTGCCGCAGTGGTAAGTCCTTTCACCTTGCTTCTGCTGGTCACCAGAATGAGGCCGGCTCCCAGAAAGCCGATGCCGCTGATGACCTGAGCGCCTAATCTGGCGGGATCGGAAGTTTGGGAGATGGACTCAAAGATATATGCATTTGTTAACATAGCCAGGGTGGCACCCAAACAGACCAGAATATGGGTACGAAGACCTGCCTGGTGTTTGTTCGCACCTCGCTCCAGCCCCACAGCACCGCCGAAGATCACGGCAAGGATCAAGCGGAGTGCCACTGAGGCGATATTGACATCATAGATCCATTCCATCGAAAACCCTCCTTCCCCCATTATCACTCACATCTGGATCAGATGATTCATCGATAAATTCAGGGTAATAAATAAGAGTATCCCTATTATATGCAAAATCATGAATTGAGTAAACAAAAATTGTTATTTCATGGTAAAATAAATCAAAGAGAGGGGGTTTGTACCGTGTATCGGGAGATTAAGAAGAAAAAACTCATTTTGGACAATCGTAAACCCTATCGCCCGGAAGCGACACAGTTCTTATCAGAGATCCACCGGCTGGATTGGATCTATTCCTCCCTGCGGCTTGACGGAAGCAACCTGACTAAGGCCGCTGTAGAAAAGATATTAAAGGGCAGCTTCCTGACCGATGTGAGTGTCAAGGATCATTCTCTCATAAGCAACTTCAGGCAAGTCATTGATCTGGTCTACGACATGGTGGATATGGGGTTTTATCTCAACGAGAAATATATGTTCAAGCTGTATCAAACCCTGACGAATGAACCGGAACCGGAATACAGGAAGTCCAATCCCGTACTGCGCATGATTGCCTATAACCCTCCCCATTTCAAAGAAATCAGCGAGCAGATGGAACTTTTGTTCCACTGGCTCCACTCCAATGCCTTCCAGACGAACCCAATCGAAAAAGCTGCCTACCTACATAACAAAATCATAGAAATATACCCTTATGAGACCTCTTCCGAGGCCATGGCAAGGATCGCCGCTCAATACCATCTGATCAGCAACGGACTGCCCCCGATCCTCTGGAATATCAGTGAACAGGAATACTACGATGCTATCCGTATCTATCTGAAAAAAGAAGAGATCCAGCCCATCTACGATGTGTTGGAACGCGGTGTCTACAATAAGTTAGAGGTTATGATGCAGTTGACAGCCGAATAACCAACCACGGGGACAGACCCCG
>DCUA01000073.1:4435-4793 GCA_002329675.1 Firmicutes bacterium UBA1426
TGATATCGATTGCATCATAGATGTCTGACTGGAACAAAGGTGAGAACTCCTGGAATTCTTCCAGTGACATGTCATCCAGATTCTTGTTCTCGCCGATGCAGTAAAGCACCATCTTGCCGATGATCTCATGGCAATCCCGGAAGGGAAGTCCTTTCTTCACCAGATAATCCGCAGCGTCAGTTGCGTTCATAAATCCGTCTTTTGCGGCCTGCTCCATGCGAGCGGTTTTGACCTCCATGGTTTTGATTACTTCGGTGAAAATGGAAAGGCAATCCTTCAAAGTATCTCCTGCATCGAAAAGGGGAGGCTTATCTTCCTGCATATCCTTGTTGTAAGCCAGGGGCAGCCCTTTCATGAT
>DCUA01000073.1:4835-6037 GCA_002329675.1 Firmicutes bacterium UBA1426
AGGCATCATCCATTTCGATAAAGGCAAACTCTGTAGAGTTCCACAGGATCAGTTCTTGACAGAAGCGGGACAAGTGCATCATGGTCATGGCACAGCAACCGATAAACTCGATGGCAAAGTCCCTGTCGCTGACTGCATCCATAGTGTTTTCGCAGATTCCTGAGAATCCAAGTTCCTCAGCAACAAAATAGCGGTCAATGGGATAAGTGGTCCCCGCCAGAGCTCCGGAACCTAAGGGCAGCCGGTCGGTCCGCTTAAGGCAGTCGTTGAAACGGTCATAGTCTCTCTTGAACATCTCCCCGTAGGCAGAAAGATGCAAGGCCAGGGTAACGGGCTGCGCCCTTTGCAAATGCGTATAGCCGGGCATTACCGTTTGCTTATGTTGTTCCGCCAGATCCGCCAGTGTATCGATCAGAGCTTTCAACAAGCTCTGAACCTTGCTGATTTCTTCCTTTTGGTAGAGCCGCAGGTCTGTTGCCACCTGATCGTTACGACTCCTGGCAGTGTGCAGTCTCTTTCCCGCAGCTCCGATGCGTTCTGTAAGCAGGGTTTCAATGTTCATGTGGATATCCTCCTGCTCCACAGAGAACTCGACTTTTCCATCTTCGATATCCTTTAGGATCGAACGAAGAGAAAGCCGAATTTCTTCGGCCTCTTCCATCGGTATAATTCCCTGCCTGCCCAGCATCAATGCGTGGACCAGGCTTCCCAGGATATCCTGTTTATAGAGTCTTTGGTCCGTTTCGATTGAGGCGTTGAATGCTTCAGCGGATGAATTCGCCGCCTTTGAGAACCTTCCTTTCCAAAGTTTCATGTGAGTCAGTTCCTCCCTCTAAGTTCTTCATTTGTATTGCTCTGATTTTTAAGGGTAGAGCAAACAAGTTGATAAAGCCTTCCGAATCTTTATGGTCGTATACCTCGTCTTTGCTGAATGTGGCAAACTCTTCGCTGTACAGTGAATACTTCGATTTGGAGGCAACGGGGATGCAGTTTCCTTTATACAGTTTAACCTTTACGGTTCCCGTAAGCAAGCTTTGCGTAGAATCAACAAAAGCATCGATAGCCTCTCTCAGAGGTGTGAACCACAGCCCGTCATATACTAACTGAGAGTACTTCTGGGCGACGATATTCTTATAAGCCATTGTATCACGATCCAGAACCAGCTTTTCCAGAGTGGAATGTGCTTTATACAGAACCGTACC
>DCUA01000226.1 GCA_002329675.1 Firmicutes bacterium UBA1426
ACAATCAAGGGAAAGGTAAGCCATAGACCGCCTCTTTTCAGATCCATGGCTTACAATCGAAGGAAATGTAAGGTAAGCCATGGACCGCTTTTTCTTTAATCCATGGCTTACAATATAGAGGTAGGAAGGCCCCATGATGTCCGAAATCCGGAATCTGTCCCGGTGCCTGATTTCTGAAATAAAAAAACCGGATCAGCATCAGTCTGTCCGGCTTTTTCGCTTACTTTATATCAGTTCTTATACCAACTCCAGGAACACGATCTCAGCATTGTCACCCTGTCTGGGTCCCAGTTTGAGAATCCTGGTGTAGCCGCCATTTCTCTCGGCATACTTCGGCGCGATCTCATCGAAAAGCTTCTTTACCACATCTTCATCAAAGATGACAGACATGGCTTGTCTCCTCGCATGTAAGTCGCCGCGCTTACCCAGGGTGATCATCTTTTCAGCGATCTTCCTGGCTTCCTTTGCTCTGCAATCGGTGGTGGATATTCTGCCTTCACGGAGCAGATCGGTAACCAGGTTCCGGAGCACTAGCTTTCTGTGAGCAGTCGGCATACCTAATTTTCTATAGCCCGGCATATGCTTAACCTCCTTATTTCCTATTCGTCACTGGGCTTCAGACTGAGCCCAAGTTCTTCCAGTTTGTTCTTTACTTCATCCAGGGACTTTTTGCCCAGGTTTCTGACCTTCATCATGTCTTCCTCAGTACGGTGAGTCAACTCCTCAACGGTGTTGATGGATGCTCTCTTGAGGCAGTTGAAAGAACGAACAGAAAGTTCAAGTTCTTCGATGGTCATCTCTAAAGCTTTTTCCTTTTGATCTTCTTCCTTCTCAACCAGAATCTCAACTGCATCCATGCTGTCAGTCAGATCGATAAACAGTTTAAGATGTTCCTGCATGATCTTTGCACCGATGGAAACGCCTTCTTTTGGTGTAATGCTGCCGTCGGTCCAAACCTCCAGAATCAGCTTATCATAGTCAGTGATCTGGCCGACACGAGTATTCTCTACTACGAAGTTGACTTTCGTCACAGGAGTAAAGATGGAATCCACCGGAATCATTGCTATGGGCATATTATCGTACTTGTTCTGGTCTGCCAACACGTAGCCTCTACCTTTGGAAATGTTGATTTCCATGACCAGGGAGGCATTTTCTTCAAGTGTAGCAATGTGCAGATCCTGATTAAATATCTCCAGCCCGGTATCTGCAATGATATCGCCTGCAACTACTTCCTTGGGGCCAACAGCATTGATTATGACCCTTTTGAAATTCTCGTTGTCAGTGATCCGGACTGCCAATTTCTTCAGATTGAGTATGATCTCTGTTACGTCTTCTTTTACACCTGGAATGGTGGAAAACTCGTGAAGAATCCCGTCAATTTTAACGGAAGTCACTGCAGCACCCGGAAGAGAGCTCAGCAGAATCCTTCTCAGACTGTTTCCCAAAGTAGTTCCATATCCCCGTTCCAAAGGCTCGACTACAAATTTTCCGTAGTCATTTTGCCCTTCGGGAGACAAGCATTCGATTGTCGGCTTTTCAATTTCTATCATTGTAAAACCCTCCTTTTCTCAGATCTGTCGTTCCGGAACCCTATAATCAGGCTCCGGAATGACGCCTTCCAATTACTTCGAGTAGAGCTCAACGATGAGGTGCTCAGCAACAGGAGTATCGATTTCTTCTCTAAGGGGCATTGCTAAAACTCTGCCTTCAAGCTTATCCGTATCGACGCTGATCCAAGACGGAGTGCTGATGGACATATCTCTGATTTCTTTAAACTTGGGCGACGAAGCGCTCTTTTCCTTTACTTTGATCACATCTCCGGCTGATACTTCCAAAGATGGAATGTTCACTTTCTTCCCATTTACAAGGAAATGGTTGTGTGTCACAAGCTGTCTTGCTTCTTTTCTGGAAGAAGCAAATCCCATGCGGAAGACCACATTGTCCAATCTGGTTTCCAGCATGATCAGCAAGTTCTCACCTGTGAGTCCCTTTTTCTTTGCTGCTTTATCAAAATAATTGCGGAACTGTGCTTCCAAAACTCCATAGAAGCGCTTTGCCTTCTGCTTTTCACGAAGCTGTAATCCATATTCCGTAACTTTCGCTCTTCTGTTTTGTCCGTGCTGTCCCGGTGCATAAGCTCTTCTGTCTACTGCGCACTTGGCACTGTAGCATCTTTCACCTTTCAGGAACAGCTTTTGTCCTTCCCTTCTGCACTGTCTGCAAGAGGGTCCTGTATATCTGGCCATTCTATTGACACCTCCCTTTCATTATACTCTTCTTCTCTTCGGCGGTCTGCAACCGTTGTGGGGAATCGGTGTGATATCCTTGATCATGTTGATCTCAAGTCCTGCAGACTGCAGGGCTCTGATCGCCGCTTCACGACCGGATCCGGGTCCTTTAACGTATACTTCCACCGTCTTCAGTCCATGCTCCATAGCAGCTTTTGCTGCTTCCTCTGCTGCCATCTGGGCGGCGTAAGGAGTGGATTTCCTTGATCCCTTAAATCCAAGAGATCCGGCACTAGACCATGAAAGGGCGTTGCCGCTAAGATCTGTAAGCGTCACCAAAGTATTGTTGAAGCTCGACTGGATGTGGGCTTGACCGCGTTCGATGTTCTTACGTTCTCTTCTCTTTGTACGAACAGTCTTTTTTACTTGTTTTGCCATCGTTTCGAACCTCCTTTACTTTTTCTTTCTGCCCACAGTTTTCTTAGGGCCTTTTCTTGTTCTTGCGTTGGTCTTTGTGTTCTGGCCTCTTACCGGGAGACCTCTTCTATGTCTGATTCCTCTATAGCATCCAATTTCCATCAACCGCTTAATGTTTAAGGAAACCTCTCTTCTCAGGTCACCTTCAACGTGGTATTCGGAATCGATGATCTTTCTGATTGCACCTACTTCGTCTTCAGACAGATCCTTTACCCTAACGTCCGGGCTGATACCGGCTTTGCTAAGGATATCATGGGATGTAGTCCTTCCAATGCCGTATATATAGGTAAGTGCGATTTCTACTCTTTTGTCTCTTGGTAAGTCGACACCGGCTATACGAGCCATATGCTATTTCCTCCTTCTGATTTTATCATTGAAATATTTGAATGCCTCGTCGGTAGTTTCGCTGCCTCCCGGCAGGAAAACACAGCCGCTCCAACAAAGACATCACTGACAAATTTGACTGATACTTAGCCCTGGGTCTGCTTGTGCTTCGGGTTCTGGCAGATAACCATGACTTTTCCGTTTCTCTTGATTACCCTGCATTTTTCGCAAATGGGTTTTACAGAAGCTCTTACTTTCATTTCTTTTCCTCCTAACTTGCGCATGCGCAATGGTGCTATTTATCTCTCCAAGTGATCCTGCCTCTGGAGAGGTCATAGGGAGATAACTCTACCTTTACTCTGTCCCCGGGCAAAATCCTGATGAAGTTCATTCTGATTTTTCCGGAAATGTGAGCAAGCACCTCGTAGCCGTTCTCCAACTTCACGATAAACATGGCATTTGGCTGTGCTTCCAACACAGTACCGAAAACCTCGATAACATCTTTCTTAGCCATAAACACACCCCCTTAACTAGGATTCTTCTATTTCGCTTAGCTTTGTCAACAACAAAGGTTCATCTTCTGTGATTACCACAGTATTTTCATAATGAGCGGACCGCTTTCCATCTTTTGTCTTAACAGTCCAGTCATCGGACTGCACTTCTACTTGCCAGTCCCCTTCGTTGACCATAGGCTCGATAGCGAATACCATTCCTGCCGTCAGCCTGGGTCCTCTTGCCGGTATTCCGTAGTTCGGGATCTGGGGGTCTTCATGCATCGATTTCCCGATACCGTGTCCCACATAGTCTCTGACTACAGAGAAACCGTTGTTCTCAACATGTTGCTGAATGGCATGGGATATGTCCGAAAGCCGATAGCCCGGTTTGCAGAACTTCAATCCCTCATAAAAGCTTTCCTCTGTAACGGTGATCAACCGTGCTGCCGCTTCATCGACCCTACCCACCGAGTAGGTCCTTGCTGCATCACTATAATAGCCTTTGTATATCGTCCCTACGTCCACGCTCACGATGTCTCCTTCACAAAGCCTTCGCTTTTTTGAAGGAATCCCGTGAACAACCTCGTCGTTAACGGAGATACAGGCACTTGCCGGAAAACCGTTATAACCTTTAAAAGCAGGGACCATCCTATTCTCAAGGATACTTTGCTCAACAAAGTCATCCACTTCCTTCGTCGAAACGCCGGATTGTATGATCTTTGAGAGCTCATGGAGAATTCGCGCTGTTACTGCTCCCGCTTCTCTCATGATCTCTATCTCATCTACTGACTTAATAATGATCATATTACACACCTAACGCTTCAACAACCAGTTCTAATGTCTCATCCGGTGTGCCTGACCCGTCGATAGCGAGAAGGTTGCCCGCCTTGCGATAGTACTCAATCAATGGAGCTGTTTGTGACTGATAAACTGCAAAGCGGTTTCTCACCGTCTCTTCTGTGTCATCGGCTCTCTGGTAGATCTCACCGCCGCAGACGTCACAGATTCCTTCTTGCTTCGGTGGCATGGTGATCACGTGGTAGATCCGGCCACAGGATTTGCAGACCCTTCTGTTGATCATTCTCTGCATCAGCAGTTCTTCGTCTGCCACTAAATCGATCACTCTGTCGATTGCGAGGCCGCGGGATTCCAGATATTTATCCAGTTCCTCAGCCTGATGGACTGTTCGGGGAAAACCGTCAAGCAGAAAACCCGTTGCGCAGTCATCTTCATCCAATCGATCCGTTACAATATTTATAACGATCTCGTCAGGGACCAGCTCTCCCTTATCCATATATTTTTTTACACGCATTCCCAACCGGGTGCCTTCTTTAATGTTTCTGCGAAAAACAGAACCTGTGGAAATATGCGGTGCGTTAAATTTCACGGATAGGGTACTTGCCAGCGTCCCTTTGCCTGCTCCCGGAGGACCTAACAAAATTAGCCTAAACAATTATAAATACCCTCTTTCCTACTTTAAGAAACCCTGATAGTTTCGCATTACCATCTGTGTTTCCAATTGCTTCATCGTATCCAGGGCCACGCCTACGGCGATGAGCAGTGAAGTTCCGCCAAAGCCGATCTGAAGAGCGGTAAACTCCTGGATCAATGTGGGCAGTGTGGCGACCAGAGCCAGGAAAATAGCTCCAACGAAGGTGATTCTGGTCATTACCTTGTTTAAATATTCAACAGTAGATCTTCCTGGGCGGATACCCGGGATGAATCCACCGTTTGCTTTCATATTATTCGCTACATCCATAGGGTTGAAAGTAACCGATGTATAGAAGTAGGTGAAGAATACGATCAGGATTATGTTAAAGATTGCATACACCCAGACACCGGGATTCCCAGCGGGAGACAACCATTTTGTAACAAAATCGTTGAATGCTGTGCCAGGGAAAAAGTAGGTCAGGGTCAACGGGAATTGCAGCAGTGAAAGGGAAAAGATGACAGGGATAACACCGGCTTGATTCACCTTAATGGGAATATGGGTGCTCTGTCCGCCGTACATTTTTCTACCAACCACGCGCTTTGCATATTGCACCGGGATCTTTCTCTGCCCTTGCTGCACCAGGACGATTCCTACCACAACGATCAGCGCAAAGATCAGGAACAGTATGATGGACAACAGTCCGACCTCTCCTGCCTTGTACGATAACCACGTATTGTGCACTGCACTGGGAGCTCTGGCAATAATACCGCCAAAGATTATCAATGAGATGCCGTTTCCGATGCCGCTTTCGTTGATCTGCTCGCCCAGCCACATGAGGAAGGCAGTACCTGCCGACAGGACCAGAACGATGACCGTTATGTTGAAAAAGCTCTTATCCGGTACAGCCTGACGGAATAGACCAAGAGTCATCCCGATGGCTTGTACGAAAGCCAGAACAACGGTCAGATAACGAGTATATTGTGCAATTTTCTTCTTTCCCTCGGTACCTTCCTTTGCCAGCGCCTCCAGTCTGGGGATGGCAATGGTCAAAAGCTGAAGGATGATTGATGCTGTGATGTATGGGGTGATGCTCAGGGCAAAGATCGTAAAGTTGCTGAATGCTCCTCCGGAAAAGAGGTCAAACAGACTCAACAGTCCAAGATCCCCTGAGAATACATCCTCCAAAATCGCTCTATCGATGCCGGGAACGGGAATGTTGGAACCCAGCCGGAATACGAGTAACATCAAAAGTGTGAAGATGATCTTCTTTCTGATGTCGGCGATCTTCCAGGCGCGGGCAACTGTCCGAAGCATTTCCATATTAAATCACCTGGGCCTTTCCTCCGGCAGACTCAATCTTTTCAATGGCAGATTTGCTGAATTTGTGAGCCTTGACGGTGATTTTCTTTTCCAAAGTGCCTTCGCCGAGAATTTTAATGCCGTCGACGACTTTCTTTGCAATACCTGCCTCCAACAGGAGATCAGGAGTGACCTCTGTGCCGTCTTCGAAAGCATTCAGTGCTTCAACATTGACAATCTCCCACTCTTTTTTCCAAATATTTGTGAACCCTCTCTTGGGGATCCTTCTGTATAATGGCATCTGGCCGCCTTCAAAGCCAAGACGTGTACCGCCTCCGCTTCTGGAGTTCTGGCCATTCATGCCTCTACCCGCTGTTTTGCCTTGTCCGGAACCTGTTCCTCTGCCCTTCCTTTTCGGGTTTTTTGTGGCGCCTTCCGGGGCTCTCAGTTCATGTATTTTCATGTCCGTCACCTCCTCTTACAGTTGTTCAACTTTGACAAGATGCTTTACCTTATCGATGGCGCCGCCTGTCTGTGGAGTATCGGGCTTTTCAACTGCGTGCTGCAGCTTTCTCAGGCCCAATGCTTCCAATACTTTTCTTTGGTTTGGGGAAGCACCGATGGGGCTTTTTACCAAAGTAATTCTAACTTTCTTCTCAGCCATTTTGGTGACCTCCTTATCCTAAAATTTCCTGCTTTGTCTTTCCTCTCAGCTTACCGACACTTTCAGCTGTCTTCAGCATTTTGAGGCCTTCAATGGTAGCAGCAGCCATATTCCCTGTGTTGTTGCTTCCGATGGATTTTGCTCTCACATCTTTCACACCGGCTAATTCCAGCACGGTACGGACGGAGCTTCCAGCGATTACACCGGTACCCGGTGCAGCAGGCATGATCAGAACCTGACCGGCTCCGAAAACTCCTAATGTTCTGTGAGGTATAGTAGTTCCCAGGGTAGGAACATAAATCAGTCTCTTTTTTGCATCCTCGATGGCTTTTCTTACAGCCTCGGGAATTTCCTGGGCTTTGCCCAGACCTACACCGACGTGACCGTTCTTATCGCCAACAACTACGGTGACGCTGAACCGGAAGTTCTTGCCGCCCTTGACGACCTTGGTTACACGGCGGATATTCACGATGGATTCCTGTAGATCAAGCTTGGATGCATCAATGGTATTCTGTCGCATTCTCTTCCTCCTCCTGTTAGAATTTAAGACCGGCGGAACGCGCACCGTCAGCCAGCTCTTTTACTCTTCCGTGATATAAGAATCCGCCCCTNNTCTTCCGTGATATAAGAATCCGCCTCTGTCAAAGCAAACCGTTTCGATGCCTTTTTCCAGCGCTCTCTTTCCTACAGCTTCTCCTACTGCTTTCGCAGCTTCTTTGTTTCCTCCATATGCGAACTGCTCTTTGATTTCCTTATCCAATGAAGATGCGGAGACCAATGTGTTGCCGCTTACGTCATCAATGACCTGAGCAAAAATATTGGAGAGGCTTCTGTACACGCATAATCTCGGTTTTTCAGGAGTACCGAAAACGTCTCTTCTCACTCTTGCATGTCTTTGTACACGCTTGTCATTTCTGCTGTTCTTTTTAGCCATTTTCTTCACTCCTTTCTATTTCTTCTTAGCACCGGCCTTGCCTTCCTTGCGGAGGACATTTTCGCCAGCATAGCGGAAGCCTTTGCCCTTATAGGGTTCTACAGGTCTCTTGGCTCTGATATTTGCTGCATAGTTGCCAACCAGGGCTTTGTCTATGCCTCTTACGATTACTTCATTTCCGGCAACTTCGGTCTGGATGCCTTCCGGATCTTCCATATCTACGGGATGGGAATATCCCAGTTGGAGAGCCAGAACATTGCCTTTCTTCTCGGCTTTGTAGCCCACGCCGCCCAGTTGGAGCCTCTTTTCAAAGCCCGTTGTTACGCCTGTGACCATGTTGTTGATCAAGGATCTGTATAGGCCATGAGCTTCTCTTGCTTCTTTATCGTTTCCATCGGTGATGACGTGGAGTACACCATCTTTGATTTCTATTTTCAATCTCTTGCTGATCTGTTCCTGCAACTCACCCTTGGGTCCTTTTACAGTGACCAGGTTGTCGTCGCTGACTTTTACTTCAACGCCGGCAGGAAGCGATACAGGCAGTTTTCCTATTCTTGACATTGTATTTCCTCCCTACCAAACATAACAAATTACTTCGCCGCCTACGCCCAGTTTTCTGGCCTCTTTATCGCTGACGATTCCATTGGATGTGGAGATGATGGCGACGCCAAGCCCTCCCAATACCTTAGGTACCTCGTCGCTTTTCGCATAGACCTTTAAGCCGGGTTTGGAGATCTTCTTGAGTCCGCTGATAACTCTTTCTTTATCAGCTCCGTACTTCATTTGCACTCTGATGATGCCTTGTTTGCCGTCATCTATGATATTGAATCCTTTGATATAACCTTCTTTGACCAAGATCTCCGCAATGGATTTCTTCATCTTTGACGCAGGTATATCTACGGTTGCATGTCCTACAGTGTTGGCATTTCTGATTCTCGTCAACATATCTGCTACAGGATCTGTCATAGTCATGTTACTGTACCTCCTTCCTTTTGGTATTACCAGCTGGCTTTCCGAACGCCGGGGATTTCGCCTTTATAAGCTAATTCTCTAAAGCAGATACGACAAATGCCGTATTTCCTCAGGTAAGCATGGGGACGTCCGCAGAGCTTGCATCTAGTGTAAGCCCGTGTTGCATACTTTGGTTTTCTCTGCTGTTTTACTTTGAGAGATGTCTTTGCCACTTTCTTACCTCCTCGCTATTTTGTGAACGGCATTCCGAGAAATTCGAGAAGAGCCATTGCTTCCTCGTCAGTCTTTGCCGTTGTTGTCAGTACGATATTCATCCCCTTGATCATGTCGACCTGATCGTACACGATCTCCGGGAAGATGAGCTGCTCTTTGACGCCCATGGAATAATTCCCTCTTCCGTCGAAGGAGTTCCGGTTGACGCCCTTAAAGTCCCTTACTCTGGGGAGTGCAATGTTGAAAAGCTTGTCAGCGAATTCATACATGTTGTCTCCTCTTAAGGTAACCTTTGCACCTACGCTCATTCCTTCTCTAACCTTGAAATTAGCGATGGACTTTTTCGCTTTGGTTACTACAGGCCTTTGTCCGGTGATGAGAGCCATCTCCTGGATTGCAGTTTCCATGATTTTCGCATTATCCTTCGCTTCGCCGAGACCCATGTTGATCGTGATCTTCTCGAGCTTAGGCACTTCCATGACGTTCTTGTATTTGAACTTCTCCATCATGGCGTTGAATACTTCTGTCTTATAATATTCTTTCAGTCTTGCTGCCAAGATCGTTCCCTCCTTTCACTAGTCCAAAATCTGGCCTGATTTTTTGGATACTCTTTTCTTTGCGCCGTTTTCCACAGTGTATCCGATCCGTGTCGGGGCTTTGGCTTTATTATCCCAGAACATCACGTTTGAAACGTGGATCGGGCCTTCCTGATGCTTGATCTCCGCTGCGGCTTTTCTGGTCTGTTTCTGGTGCTTTGTCTGAATGTTGACGCCTTCAACGATGACCCTGTCCGTTTTGGGGAATGCTTTCAGGACCTTGCCTTTTTTTCCTTTATCCTTACCGGTGATTACAAGCACCGTATCATCTTTCTTGATCTGCATCCTCTACACCTCCTACAGTACTTCCGGCGCGAGGGACACGATCTTCATGAAGCTCTTGTCTCTCAACTCTCTGGCAACGGGTCCGAAAATACGGGTCCCTACTGGGTTCTTATCTTCTTTAATAATGACGGCTGCATTCTGGTCGAACTTCACATAACTGCCGTCTACGCGCCTGGCGCCTTTTTTCGTTCTTACGACTACAGCTTTAACTACATCGCCCTTTTTGACGACGCCGCCGGGGGTTGCTTCTTTAACAGCACATACGATGATATCTCCTATGTCCGCATATTTACGGCTTGTTCCGCCGAGAACACGGATGCATAATAGTTCCTTTGCGCCGGAATTGTCAGCAACCTTTAATCTTGTTTCTGTCTGAATCATGATAGGTGCCTCCTTCCTACTTAACCTTCTCGATTACTTTCACCAGTCTCCATCTCTTATCCTTGGACAGAGGTCTGGTTTCCATAATTCTAACTTTATCGCCGATATTGCATTCGTTGTTCTCGTCGTGAGCTTTGAAGTTCTTTGTACGCTTTGTGGACTTTCCGTAAAGGGAATGTCTTACGAAATCTTCCACAGCCACCACGATGGTCTTATCCATTTTATCACTTACCACAAGTCCAACCTTGGTCTTCCTTCTGTTTCTCTCTTCCATAACCACATCCTCCTTTCTTTAGCCTTCTGCTCTCTTCAGCTCTTTTTCTCTCAGGACGGTCTTTGCTCTTGCAATTTCCTTCCTTACATCACGCATTTTAATGGGGTTCTCCAGCTGACCGGTCACCTGCTGAAAGCGTAAATTGAACAATTCGTTCTTCAGCTTTTTCACTTCCACCGCGAGTTCGGCTTCGCTCATTTCTCTCATTTTATCCAGTTTCATTACGCTTCACCACCCTCTGCAATTTCCTGGCCTTTGATGGCAAATTTGGATCTGACCGGGAGTTTGTGGGATGCCAGTCTCATAGCTTCTCTGGCCTTTTCTTCCGTTACTCCTGCGATCTCAAACATTACTCTGCCCGGCTTTACGACTGCTACCCAGTACTCGGGAGCACCCTTTCCGGATCCCATCCGGACTTCAGCAGGCTTCTTTGTGACAGGCTTGTGAGGAAATATCTTGATATATACGTTTCCGCCTCTTTTTATGGAGCGGGTCATAGCGATTCTCGCGGCTTCGATCTGGTTCGAGGTGATCCAACCGCATTCCTGGGCAACCAGTCCAAATGTTCCGTAGGTAATGGTATTTCCTTTGGTGGCAACGCCCTTCATTCTTCCTCTATGGACACGACGACGTTTTACACGCTTTGGCATTAACATCGCTTGTTCCTCCTTTCATACTCTATTTCTATTCTTCCGAAACGGTCTCCGGTGCTTCCTGAGTTTCTACAGCCTCTACTGCGGCGGGTTTCTCAACAGGTTTGTTGCGCTTCCTGGGATTTACAGCTCTGGGCGCCTCGGGTTTGTCATCCCTGCGATAGCCGCCACGTCTCTCGGTACGATCTCCGTCCCGTCTTTGTCTGTCATCTCTTCTGCGCTTGTCTCCGGTTCTTCTACGTCTGTCTCCATCGTTCTTAGCCCCTTCATCAGGCAGCGGGCTCTGAAGTTCTTTAGACAGGACTTCACCGTTGTTGATCCAAACCTTCACACCGATCTTACCATACTGTGTATCCGCCTCTGCAAAGCCGTAACTGATATCCGACCTGAGAGTATGGAGGGGAACATTTCCCTCACTGTATTTTTCACTTCTGGCAATTTCTGCTCCGCCGAGCCGACCGGAAACGACGATTTTGATTCCTTTGGCTCCGGCTTTCATGGTCCTGCCGATAGCCTGTTTCATGGCTCTCCGGTAGGAAATTCTTCTCTCAAGAGCCTGGGCAACGCTTTCTGCAGTGAGCTGCGCGTCCACATCGATCCTCTTGACTTCGATGATGTTCATAATGGTGGTCTTGCCAGTGAGCTTTTCGACTTCTGCTTTCAGCTCGTCGATGCCGGTTCCGGATCTTCCGATGACCATTCCCGGCTTAGCTGTCAACACTGTGACCTTTACCTGGTTATTGGCTGCTCTGTCGATTAAAATCTTTGAAACACCCGCGGCAAATATTCTCTTTTTGACGTATTCTCTTATTTTCTTGTCTTCTACAAGGTAGTCGGCAAAATCTTTTTTATCTGCATACCACTTGGAGTTCCAATCTTTGATAACGCCTACTCTCAATCCATGTGGATTTACTTTCTGACCCATTCAACAAACCTCCTAATCTCTTTCCTTAAGCGTTACGCCAATATGGCTGCTTCTCTTGAGGATGATTGATGCACGGCCCTGAGAGCCTGCCCTCCACCGCTTCATGGTCGGGCCCTGATGGGCGTATACCTCAGCAACGTAGAGCTTATCCACGTTCATATCATGATTGTTCTCTGCATTGGCTGCTGCAGATTTGACTACTTTCTCCACCAGCACGGAGCCTTTGCCCGGGGTAAATTTCAGTATCGTCAGCGCTTCTTTTAAGTCTTTTCCTCTCACCAAATCGACAACTGGTTTAAGCTTGATGGGAGACATTCTGACATACTTTGCAACTGCTTTCGCTTCCATGTTCTGCATCCTCCCTTACTTTTTCTTCACTTTTGAGGATTTGTCCGCTGCGTGTCCTCTGTAGTTTCTCGTAGGAGCAAACTCGCCGAGCCTGTGTCCTACCATATCTTCTGTAATATAAACCGGTACATGTTTCTTACCATCATGGACCGCTATCGTATGTCCCACCATCTGCGGAAAAATAGTGGATGGTCTGGACCATGTCTTGATGACTTTCTTATCGTTGGCGTCATTCATTGCTTCGATAGCAGCCAGCAGTTTCTCATTTACATAAGGTCCCTTTTTCAGTGATCTACTCATATTGTTTCATCCTCCTCTCCGCTTATTTCTCGTTGCGTCTCTTCACGATATATTGATTAGAGTGCTTGTTCTTCTTTCTGGTCTTGTAGCCCAGTGCAGGCTTACCCCAGGGAGTGACGGGACTTACGCGGCCGATCCCTGTCTTTCCTTCACCACCGCCATGGGGGTGATCATTGGGGTTCATAACGGATCCTCTGACAGTAGGCCGGATCCCCATGTGTCTTTTTCTTCCCGCTTTACCGATCTTAATGTTTTCATGATCGATGTTGCCTACTTCACCGATGGTAGCTCTGCATTCGATGCGGACTTTTCTCATTTCTCCGGAGGGCAGTCTTACGGTAGCATAGTTGCCATCCTTAGCCATGAGCTGGGCGCCGTTTCCTGCTGCCCGAACCATCTGTGCTCCTTTACCGGCTTTCATCTCGATGCAGTGGATTACGGTACCTGCCGGAATGTTCTTCAGGGGAAGAGCATTTCCTACCTGGATGTCTGCATCTTCACCGGAGTAGATGATGTCGCCGACCTTCAGAGTGTGCGGTGCGATGATGTATCTCTTTTCACCGTCAGCGTAGAAGATCAATGCGATGTTTGCGCTTCTGTTAGGATCGTATTCAATGGTGGCTACCTTTCCTGGTACTCCATCCTTATCTCTCTTGAAATCGATGATCCTGTACTTGGGTCTGTAACCGCCGCCTCTGTGACGAACGGTGATCTTACCCCTGGAATTTCTTCCGGAATGCTTTTTCAGCGTCACTGTAAGGGACTTTTCCGGAGTTGAAGCTGTGATCTCTTCAAATGTAGAAACCGTCATTCCCCTTAAGCCGGGAGAGGTCGGTTTGTATTTCCTGATTGCCATATTGAACGTCCCTCCTTATAGACCTTGGAAGAATTCGATTTCCTTACTCTTTTCGGTAAGGATGACGATGGCCTTTTTGGAAGCCGCCGTTCTGCCCACATTTCTTCCCATTCTCTTCAATTTACCTTTCACATTCATGATGTTGACTCTTTCAACATCCACGCCGAAAATTTCCTCAACCGCATGCTTTACCTGGGTCTTGTTGGCATCAACGGCTACTTTGAATGTGTATCTCTTGTTGGCCGCATCATCCATACTTCTCTCTGTGATGACGGGCTTGAGGATAATATCGTAAGGGGTTTTCATTATGAATACACCTCCTCAATTCTGGTTACTGCATCCTTGGTTACGATGAGACTTTGATGGTTGACGATGTCGTACACATTCATCTCTCCTACCATGGTGGTCTTTACACCGGGGATGTTGGCTGCCGAGCGGATCACATTTTCATCTTTGATGTCTGTGATGATCAGTGCTTTTTTAGCCGCTTTAACGTTTTCCAGTACTTTCAGCATTTCTTTGGTCTTTGGAGCGTCCATTTTCAAGCTGTCCAGTACTATGATCTCCTTCTCCTCCACCTTTGAGGAAAGAGCTGATTTCATCGCTAAGCGTCTCAGCTTCTTAGGAAGGGTATATCTGTAATCTCTGGGCTTGGGTGCAAATACGATTCCGCCGCCGATCTGGTTGGGGGATGTGCTGCTTCCCTGTCTCCCGCGGCCAGTGCCTTTTTGTCTGAAGGGTTTTCTTCCCCCGCCTCTGACATCGCCTCTGGTCTTGGCAGACTGTGTTCCCTGTCTCTGATTTGCCAAGTAATTCACTATAACTGCATGTACAGCATTTTGGTTTACTTCTATTCCAAAGATATCATCTTTTAATTCAATGCTTCCGGCTTCTGTGCCGTCCATTTTTAACATTGTTACCTGAGCCATTTGACTTCCTCCTCTCTGTCAGATTCTCTATTTGTCCTGACCTTTTACTGCGTACTGGATCCGAAGAAGGCTACCTTTGCCTCCCGGCACTGCACCTTTTACCAGCATCAGGTTTCTGTCAGCAATGATCTTAACCAATTCCACGTTCTGAACAGTGATCGTCTCTCTACCCATTCTTCCCGCCGCTTTATTCCCTTTGAATACTCTCGAGGGATAAGTACCGGCAGCCAGGGCACCGGCTAACCTGTGGTGCTTTGAACCGTGGCTCATGGGGCCTCTTGCCTGTCCCCATCTCTTGATATGGCCCTGGGTTCCCTTTCCTTTGGAGGTTCCCGTGACATCAAGCTTTTTGCCTTCTTCAAAGTCGGCAACGGTGATCAACTGACCCGGTTCGTAACTTTCACCTTCATCCAGGCGAATCTCCTGCAAATACTTTTTAAGAGGAGCCTGCCATTTTGCGAAATGGCCCTTGGTCGGTTTGTTCGCTCTATGCTCCTTCAAATCTTCAAAGCCGATCTGAACCGCATTGTATCCGTCTGTCTCAACAGACTTGATCTGCGTGACCACATTGGGGGTGGCTTCGATGACGGTAACCGGTATCATGACTCCGGTTTCGGAAAAAATCTGTGTCATACCAATTTTTTTTCCTAAAATTGTCTTCATTCTTTCGTCTCCCTTCTTACAGCGGATTGCCGGGGTGTTATGCCCTGCAATCATACTAAGACTTTTACATATTTATCTCGCGCAAGTCTCGTGCTACAGTTTTATTTCGATATCCACGCCCGCCGGCATATCCAGTTTCATCAAAGCATCGATGGTCTTGGTGGATGGGGAAAGGATATCGATAAGTCTTTTGTGGGTCCTCTGCTCGAACTGTTCCCTGCTGTCCTTGTACTTGTGGACTGCCCTCAGAATGGTCACGACCTGTTTCTCTGTGGGAAGCGGGATAGGTCCGGATACTTCCGCCCCTGTCTTTTTTGCTGTCTCTACGATCTTGGCTGCCGATTGATCCAATGCCTTGTGATCGTATGCCTTCAGTTTGATTCTGATTTTCTGTGCGCTCATTTTCTTCCTCCTTGCTGCACCTGTCTGCAGGCGCTTTCGTACGTTTTCGCTATGCATGTACGGGGAATTACTTGGTACACCCTGCCGTGCGTATCTCTGGCTTTTAGTAAAATCGCACGACCTTAATCCCCTCGTCCTCTTCGAGAGAGGGCAATTCTCAGTAGAAATTCTCCGATAGCACGGTAACTTCCTACCTCATCGCATTTATTGTATCGGCCTTTGATCCACTCAAAAATACCGCTACAATCGCAAGCTTTATCAGTATATAGTAGGATAAAACAGATTGCAAGGGAAATTTGATTTTTTTTTGAAAAAGTCGAAAATCATCGTAGAATAGTCTGATAATTTCAAGCCTTTGCGGCCTCAGCATCCATACACTCCACCTGGCGTATCATATTATAAGCATATATTGCATTTCTTCATTTATAATGCCCAATATATTGATCACTTCAACATTATCTTTGTTCCTTTGCAGTGGTATGTCTTTCAAACCGGAACAATCCGCTGTTTATCCATCTTTGACCGAAAAATTTTCTGTGCGGTTGCTCTAGAACCCCGTTATTTTTATTATTTTTGGTCAATTATAGCATTATCCAAAATTATTATTCTTTTATTATAGATATCTTTACATTTTAATGCATTATGCTACTATGAAGACAAATGCACGATGTAATATTTTGTCGCAGGAGACGGTAGAACATGGATAATATCGATATTAAAATTTTGAGCCACCTAAAAGAAAATTCCCGGATAAGTGCATCGGAGATCGGCGATAAAGTTAACATGTCTGTCTCTGCTGTCATTGAGCGTATTAAAAAGATGGAGAATTCCGGGATCATCAAGCAATATACTTTGATCCTGGACCCAAAGCTTACCAATCAGGACGTATCTGCGTTCATCTCCATCAGCCTGGATCATCCCAAATATAATGAAAGTTTTATTTCAAGTGTAATTGCCCACAAGCAAATCGTAGAATGCCATTACATCACCGGAGATTCGGACTTTTTACTGAAGGTAGTCATTGATTCAACGGGCTCACTGGAAAAAGTTCTGAACGATATTAAGAGCATCCAGGGAGTATCCATGACGAGAACGCTGGTAGTGCTCTCAACGGTAAAGAACGAATACACGGTTCTCCCCGAAGACCTGTAGTCGTTTTTATCCAATTGTTTCGGATCTATTATATCTTACATATACATTATGAACAAAATGGAGGGATTGCTATGATTATCGGTGTACCAAAGGAAATTATGCACGGTGAACTGCGGGTTTCCGCTATTCCTGAGACAGTGGAAAAGTTAGTGAAGAGCGGTGCCGAGGTTCTCGTAGAGAAGTCGGCGGGGGTGGGTGCCCACTACCTTGATTCTCAATATGAAGAAGCAGGCGCAAGGCTCGTTGATGATGTTGCAGAACTTTACGAGAAGGCAGACGTTATATTAAAGGTAAAGGAGCCGCAGTTTAACCAGGCTAAAGGAGTTCATGAGGTAGAGATGATGCACGAAGGTCAATATCTCATTACCTTCCTTCACCCTGCAGCTCCGGTCAATCACGAAATGATCAAGAATTTAGCGCGGAAAGGTGTTATCGGACTTACTCTGGACGGGGTGCCCCGCATATCCAGAGCACAGAACATGGATGCTCTGACTTCAATG
Organism: Firmicutes bacterium UBA1426; assembly: GCA_002329675.1. Lineage (GTDB taxonomy): Bacteria > Bacillota > Clostridia > Peptostreptococcales > Anaerovoracaceae > UBA1426. The sequence continues at coordinate 17,302 of DCUA01000226.1, forward strand.
AGCACTTGTGCCGGATACAAGGGGATTTTGCTTGCTGCCAATGAGCTGTCCAAGTTCGTTCCCCAGATCTTCTGCGCAGTAGGTATGATCAAACCGGTAAATACATTGATCATCGGCACCGGCGTAGGCGGACTTCAGGCGCTGGCAACCGCCAAGAGACTGGGATCCGTCGTCTATGCAGCAGACATTCGGCCTGATGCTGCAGAACAGGCAAAGAGCCTTGGCGCAAAAGTTGTTGATACAGGTGTTCCCGCAGATCTGGCTGTAGGTCAGGGCGGCTATGCTCTTTCTCTTTCTGAGGAAGTTTTGAAAAACGAGCGTGAGCTCCTTAAGGAAACCGTTGCACAGATGGATATCGTCTTCTGCGGCGCTTTGGTTCCGGGCAAGCTGGCACCCATATTGCTTACAGAAGAAATGGTTGCTTCCATGGCTCCCGGCTCAGTAATCGTAGATATCTCCATCGACCAGGGTGGCAACTGCGCAATTACCGAACCCGGCGAAGTCGTTGTGAAGCACGGCGTAACCATTATCGGAATCAAAAACATCCCGGGAATGCTGGCCACCAGCTCCACCTGGATGTTCGCAAACAATATCTATCATTTAGTTAACTATCTGACCAAGGACGGAAAGATCGAACTCGACCGTAACGATGAAATCGTTGCTTCTATTTTGACCACAATTGGCGGCGAAATCGTTCACGCAGGGGCAAAGGAAGCCATGGGTCTGTAGTTTATACATTTGGAGGAATTAATATTATGCATCCCTTAGTACTGGTTGGACTGTTTGTAATATGCGCGCTGGTTGGCTATAAGATCATCACCAATGTCCCCAGCCTGTTACACACACCTTTAATGACCGCCATGAACGCACTGGCAGGAATCGC
>DCUA01000055.1:0-5853 GCA_002329675.1 Firmicutes bacterium UBA1426
GCCAGGTCACCGCTTTTCGTTACATGAGCCACAATGAAAACAGGTATATTTCTCACTTTGCCGATGCGCATCAACTCATTGGCACAGGCCCTGACCTGGGATACACTGCCCGGAGCCGATTCCAGCTCTGCAGAGTACATAGTCTGGATCGAATCGATCACCACAAAGCAGGGCGCAAGCTCATCCGTTATACTGAGGATGTTTTCCATATTTGTTTCCGCCAGCAGATACAGATTGTCCAGCTTCCCTCTGCACACCCGGTCGGCACGCATTTTTATCTGCTCCTCCGATTCTTCACCGGAGACATATAGAACCGGTTGGCCTGCTTCTGCTATTCTGGATGCGGCCTGAATGATGAGAGTGGATTTTCCGATGCCCGGTTCACCGGAAATAAGCGTGAGAGAACCTTTCACCAGTCCGCCTCCCAGCACGCGATCCAGCTCGCTTATTCCCGTATCTATCCTGCTCTTTGCACCAGACTTGACTTCGGATAACTTAACCGCTTTCGATCCCTTATCATGTTTGGACCGGCGCCGCTTGTCTTCTCCCGGGGCAGGTAATACCTTTTCCTCTATCATGGAATTCCATGCACCGCAAATGCACTGTCCCATCCACTTAGGACTCTCGTTGCCGCACTCCTGACATACAAAAACTGTCGCAGCCTTTTTGCTCATATTGACCTCTTTCCTGTATCTGCCGGAACAGCCTCCATCCAAAGGGCTATTCCCTGCGGTTGGGTTTTTGCTGTAGAAAAACTCCACTATACTTTCGCACAGTGGAGTTCTTATTATAATGGGATGAGACTATTGTTCTTCGCTCTTGGTTTCGGCAATGATCTTTTCCGCTAAATGAGCAGGAACCTCTTCATAACGCTCGAATTTCATGGTGAAGCTTCCCCTTGCCTGGGTCATGGCACGAAGAGTGATCGCATACTTGAACATCTCCGCCTCCGGCACCTCCGCAACGACTTTCTGACCGCCGCCATGCAGGGGCTCCATCCCCAGGATCTTGCCTCTTCTCTTGTTCATATCTCCCATGATATCGCCCATATATTCATCAGGTACCGTAACCTCCACGTGCATTACCGGCTCCAGCAGAATGGGTTTTGCCTCCACAATGCCCTTCTTAAAGGCAAGGCTGGCAGCAATTTTAAATGCCATTTCGTTGGAGTCCACATCGTGGTAGGATCCATCATAAAGTACTGCTTTAATGTTTACAACCGGGAATCCTGCCAGAGGACCTTTTTCCATACTCTCTCTCAAGCCCTTTTCAACAGCAGGAACGTAGTTTTTCGGTACAGATCCACCGAAGAGCTCTTCTGAAAACTCGAAGGTTTCCTGGCTGGGTGAGAAGCGGATGTGCACATCGCCGTACTGGCCTGCACCACCGGATTGCTTTTTATGTTTACCTTGAACATCGGAGCTGCCTTTGATGGTCTCTCTGTAAGCGATCTTCTGATCCACCAGATCCACCTCGACTCCGTACTTTTCCTTCAGCTTGGCAGTGATAATTCCGATCTGAATGTCGCCCTGACCGCCTATAAGAGTTTGATGCGTCTCCGCATTTCTCTGCAATGTAAAGGAAGGATCTTCTTCGAGGAGCTTCAGTATTCCCGAGTTGATCTTGTCCTCATCACCTTTTACCTTTGCTTCGACAGCCATAAATAGCGAAGGTTCGGGGAAGGCTACCGGCGGGAACTCGATAAAGTTGGCCTTATCGCACAGGGTATCACCGGTCTGGGTAAATTGCAGCTTTGTCGCGGCAACGATATCTCCGGCCTCTACTGCGGAAGCCTCTCCTTGTGTCTTTCCTCTCAGGTAGAAGATAGTACCCATCTTTTCCGGTTTCTCTGCTCTTGCATTGTAGAGCTCGGTACCTTGAGTGATTTTACCGCTTATTACCTTGACCAGAGAGATCTTTCCTACGAATGGATCCGCGAGAGTCTTAAAGACAAAGGCAGCAGCAGGGGCATTGACATCGCATTTTCTCGTTACAGCCTCACCTTTTGCGTCAACACCGGGGTATCCGGGATGATCGCCGGGAGCCGGAGCATATTTCAGGATCGCATTAAGGAATTCTTTCACACCTTTGCCATCCAAAGAGCAGCAGGTCAGTACAGGTGTGATGGATCTGGATGCGATGCCCTTCATCAGACCTTGATTGAATTCCTCATCTGTGAATTCCTCTCCGCCAAAGTACTTCTCGAGAAGTTCTTCATCACTTTCGGCAACCGCTTCTGTAAGAGCTTCCTTCACATCACCTTCAATAGGTTCTGTCAACAGAACTACAGAGGTTCCAAACTTATTTTTCAGGTCTTCTATCACTTTATCTACATCCACATTTTCCTTGTCGATCTTATTGATCAGGAAGAAGGTTGGAATATTGTATTCCTTGCAGGAGTTCCATGCTTTTTCTGTTCCGACCTGGACACCGGCAAAAGCATCAACAAGAATTGCAGCGGCTTCACAGGCTCTTAAGGCAGAGTTCACATCTCCCACAAAATCAAAATAGCCCGGTGTATCAACAAAATTGATCTTTGTTTTGTTATACTCCACCGGCACGATGGATGCGTTGATGGAATAACCTTTTTCTATCTCCATTTTATCGTAGTCCGATACTGTATTCCCGTCTTCTACTCTCCCGAGTCTTGTAATCACACCGGTAGCCAGAAGTGCGGCCTCCAAAAATGTAGTTTTGCCGCTTCCTCCATGCCCAACAAGTGCAACATTTCTGATTGCATTACTTGTGTAGCCTTTCATCTAAAGCACCCTCCTGTTAATAATATTAAAATGGAATCCCGAAGGATTTTACCATAGCATTAAAATTATATCATCCCAAAGGATAAATGGCAAAGAAAATTATTCTTCCTGCTGTTCTTCTGCATATTCCGGGCCCTTGAATATAGGGAGCCGTGCCGCTACCATCGTAAAAACTCCTGCAAACAAAAGTCGTCCCACTGAGATGACCAGCATGCTTGCACCTGCAGTACCCCAAATTGCAGTTGTCTCAATGATACCATGGCAGGTAAAGAAGAACACGGCAATCAGTATAAAATCCTTTTTCGGCAAAGGGCTTCTCTTGTTCATCTCGATGAGGGTCCCGGTTCCGTAGGTGACTCCCATTACAGTAGCTACAAGCAGAGGCAGGATAGCTGGAGGAGACAGGCCCAGCACTTTTGTCACGGGTGCGAGCTTTTTCGCAAGCTTCTCCATAACATGATATACATGAAAGAATTCTATGAGGATCATCAAGGGTATGAGCACCTTCAGTACGTTGAGGACGGTAGAGATGCTGCCTGTGAAAATCTCATTCAGGATTACTGACCAGGAGGCTGTCATAGGAAAACACCTCCCAGCCGCGAAATAATCAGACCCACTATAATAGCTGCAAACACCCTGTACAGAACAAATTTGCCGGCGGGCAGACCGATTTGTCTGCTCAAGGCATACTCTACCGGCAATGAATGACATACGAGTCCCATCATAGCGATCGTTGTGATCTCTGCCCCTGTAAATCCAAACTGGGAGGAGGCAGCAATGGCACCATATTCATCCGTAAATAACCCGGTAATAAGCGGAACCACCGCTTCACCCGGCAGACGAAAAATCTTCATGGCCGGCTCGAATATTCCCTCCAGAAATGTCATGACAGGAGAATACTTAACTAATACCACCAGAGCATAAACAGGCAAAACCACCTTCATCAGCATGAGGGTGGTTTTAATCGCTTTGATAAAACCGGTCTTTATTGTTTGAAGGGCAAGATCCATTGAGTTCCTCCAAAATTCCAATCGGATATATCCTAAAACTCAGCCGACTTTGGTGTTCTTGGGAAGGGCAGTACATCGCGAATATTGGAAACTCCCGTGATGTACATGATGATCCGCTCAAAGCCCAGTCCGTAGCCTGCATGCTTAACGCCGCCATACTTTCTCAGATCCATGTACCAGCTGTATTCTTCTTCCGCAAGCCCCGCTTCTCTGATACGGTCAAGGAGTATGTCATAGCGCTCTTCTCTCTGACTCCCTCCGACGATCTCGCCTACGCCAGGAACTAATAGATCCATGGCTGCGACCGTCTTTTCATCATCGTTCAAACGCATGTAGAAAGCCTTGATCTCCCTGGGATAATCGGTGACGAATACAGGTTTCTTGAATATCTTCTCTGTGATGTATCGCTCATGCTCTGTCTGCAGATCGATCCCCCACTCCACCGGGTATTGGAATTTCTCACCCGATTTTTTCAGCAGGTCGATTGCCTCGGTATAAGTGATTCGCTGAAAATCAGATTCCACCAGGTTTTCAAGCCGTTCCAGAAGACCTTTATCCACAAATTCATTGAAGAAGGCCATTTCCTGTGGGGCTTTTTCCATGATGAATCTCACGATGTATTTGATCATTTCTTCTGCCAGATCCATATTATCCGACAGGTCTGCAAAGGCCACTTCCGGTTCAATCATCCAGAACTCGGAAGCGTGTCTTGAAGTGTTGGAATTCTCTGCACGGAAAGTAGGCCCAAACGTGTATACCTTGCGGAAAGCCAGAGCAAAGGCTTCTGCTTCCAGTTGTCCGCTTACCGTCAAGTTTGTCGCTTTGCCGAAGAAGTCCTGACTGTCGTCTACCTTTCCATCTTCAGTACGGGGAGGCGAATCCAGGTCCAAGGTCGTCACCCGGAACATTTCACCGGCGCCCTCAGCGTCGCTTCCTGTGATGATCGGCGCATGCACATATACGAAATTCTGCTCCTGAAAGAACCTGTGAATGGCATAGGCCACTAAGGATCTTACTCTGAAGACAGCGGAGAAAGTATTGCTCCTGGGACGAAGATGTGCAATCTCTCTGAGGAATTCCAGGCTGTGGCGTTTCTTCTGCAATGGATAGTCCGGCGCAGAACCTGCCTCCACAGTGACTTCAGCCGCTTTGATCTCAAAGGGTTGTTTGGACTCCGGAGTCAGTACAAGAGTGCCTCTCACCGTCAGACCGGATGCTATGGAAACCCTGGAGATCTCACTGAAGTTATGGATGTATTCCTCTTCGTATACTACCTGAATGGATTTGAAGCAGCTACCGTCGTTGAGTTCAATAAAACCAAACTTGTTGGAGTTACGATTGGTTCGTACCCAGCCACTGATCTGTACTTCCTTATCCGCAAAAACTTCAGGGGTTTCAAATATCTCTTTTACTAATATATCCTTCATTGTTGTACCTTCTTATTAAATTGGCTTCATAGTTGGAAACAGGATGATATCCCGTATGGACGGTGCATCCGTGATCAGCATGATCAACCTGTCAATGCCGATCCCAAGACCGCCCGTGGGTGGCAGCCCTACCTCCAGAGCGTTTACAAAATCTTCATCCATGGGATGTGCCTCATCATCCGATCCGTCATCCAGCTGAGCCTGCTGCTCCTTGAACCGGTTGTACTGGTCAATGGGATCGTTGAGTTCGGAGAATGCATTGGCGATCTCCCATCCGTTGATATAAGCCTCGAATCTCCTCGTGATCCGCGGATCCTTCGGATCCCGTTTTGAAAGAGGAGAGACTTCAACGGGATGTCCTGTGACAAAAATCGGTCCATCCAGATATCCCGGCGCATCTTCGCAATATGTCTCGAACATCTCTGCAATGATCTTGCCCCGCGGAAGGCCTTTGACTTCTGACTTGTCCATGCCATATGCGATGGCGGCTTTCTGTGCTTCTTCATCTGTGTCGATCTTTGAGAAGTCCACACCTGTGATCTCCGCAATTGCTTCCGCCATATCCACTCTTCTCCACGGCGGTGTGAGATCAAATGTTTTCCCCTGATAATGGATGATCATCGAGCCATTGGCCTTTTGTGCAGCCTGAGATACCAC
>DCUA01000055.1:5867-14546 GCA_002329675.1 Firmicutes bacterium UBA1426
GGGTTGTGGTTTTTATCCATTCCTTCGTTGCGGAACATCTTGCCCATTTCATATACTCTGTCCAGACCGCCTACGATCAGCCTCTTCAAATAAAGTTCATTGGAGATGCGTAGCTTCATGTCCAGGTTGAGAGTATTGTGATGGGTCTCAAAGGGTCTGGCATTGGCGCCGCCCGCAATGGTCGTGAGGATGGGCGTATCCACTTCAAGAAAGCCGTACTGTTCCTCCAGGACGCGCTTGACTTCATGGATGATCTCGGAGCGCTTTCTGAACATAGCCGCCACTTCGGGATTGACGATGAGGTCAACGTATCTCTGGCGATAGCGCATATCCATGTCTTTCAGACCGTGCCATTTGTCGGGAAGGGGCTGAAGAGCTTTTGACAGCAGCACAAGATTGTGGCACTTGACCGATATTTCTCCGTGCCTNNATCTCATATTCTTCCGGCGTGATTGCATCCTGCCTTACATAGACCTGGATCCGACCCTGCTTGTCCTGAATATCAATAAAGGAAGCTTTGCCCATCTGCCTCTTGGCCATGATCCTTCCTGCAATGGAGACTTCCTTCCCTTCCATGGAACCGAACTGATCTTTGATATCACCGCTGTGATGTGTTACGTTCCAGGTCTCCACCAGAAATGGATTTCTCCCCATTTCCTGGAGCCTGGCCAACTTCTCCCGGCGTATCCTTCTCTGCTCGGTAAGGTCCAACTCCTCTTCCAAATCTATCAGATCTGTATTTATGTTTCTTTCTTCACTCATACCACTACCTCCAGAGGCTTTTATCCGTCTCTATGCTGGGTGTCACTCTCTGGCAACCTTGTATATATCGAGAACTTCGTAGCGAACGATACCATCCGGAACATTCACTTCAGCGATCTCTCCTACCTTTTTTCCCAACAGCTGCTTTCCAACTTCCGATTCATTAGAAATTTTACCTTCAAAAGGATCCGCTTCAGTGGAGCCGACTATTGTAAAGTCAATGATATCGCCGGCAGGTAGCTCTTTGATCTTTACGTTGAGCCCAACATTGACCTGATCGTCTGAAATCTGGCTGTGATCGAGAATCTTAGCATTTCGGATCATATGCTCCAGCTTCATGATGCGATCTTCCAGTTCCGCCTGCTCATTTTTTGCAGCGTCGTACTCGGAATTCTCGGAAATGTCACCGTAAGAAATCGCTTCTTTGATTCTTTCTGCGACCTCTTTCCGTTTAACAGTAACCAAATCATCATACTCCGCAACGATATTATCATATCCTTCTTGCGTCAATAGAATAACTTCGGACATAGAAATTTTCCTCCACTTCGGCGAAGGAGGCAAACAAGTTGCCCCTTCTGATTGTTTTAATATTATATTTATGCTGCAAATTAATATACCTATTGCCTGCCTATATGCCGGTTATTGTACATCAGCGTCAATAAAAAGTCAAGGTTAACGTGGTAAAATACGGAAGGGGTAAGGCTGTTTTAAATCGCTGGATCCATTCTTGTGTACAATTCATTCAGAACATCATGCAAATCTTTCACTGTTCCGGCGCGGTTAACCATACGGCGCAATTCTGCAGCTCCCGGTGTTCCTTTCAGATACCACCCAATGTGCTTTCTCATTTCCTGAACGGCCCTGCTCTCACTCTTTTCCTTGATCAGCAGATCAATGTGCCTTAAGATAGTTTCGACTTTTTCGTCAGCCGTCGTGGTGTGGAGCAAGCCACCGCTGTTATATATACTCAATGCATCCCTGAAGATCCAGGGATTTCCCAAAGCTCCCCTGGCTATCATGACGAAATCACAACCGGTTTCATCAAGCATGCGATTGGCGTCCTCACCTGTAAAAACGTCGCCGCTTCCAATGACCGGAATAGTCAGAAGGGTCTTTATCTCAGCAATGGCATTCCAGTCCGCCTTACCACTGTACATCTGCTCCCTGGTCCTCGCATGTACTGCCAGAGCGGAAGCCCCTGCCTCTTCCATTTTAAGAGCGAACTCCCGGAGATTGATCCTGTTCTGATTCCAGCCAAGCCTGCACTTGACTGTAATGGGTTTTGGCTGCCTGCCCTTTTTTTCCGCTGCCTGCTTTTCAGCAAGGACCATCGACGTTATAACAGCAGCAGCCAGGTCTGGATCCTTCATCAGGGCCGCGCCTTCGCCGTTTTTCGCCACCTTCGGTACCGGACAACCCATATTCACATCGATAATACAGTTTCCTCTATCGGACAGTTTTTCCACTGCCCAGGCCATGATGTCCGGCTCCGACCCGAAAAGCTGGTAAGCGATCGGGGTCTCTTCCGGATTATACCTGAGAAGATCCTCGGTTTTCTTTCCGTCATAATACAGACCCTTGGCGCTGACCATTTCCGAATAGACCAGCGCAGCACCCTGTTCCTTGCACAATCGGCGGAAAGGGCTGTCCGTAATTCCTGCTAACGGGGCAAGCAGAAAGGGATTATCCAATTCAACGTTACCGATCCTGTATTCCTTTATTTGTTCCATTTGCCCCTCCTTTCTATCAAAGAACCCATGGGGTCTGTCCCCGTGGGTTNNTGTCCCCGTGGGTTCTTTTGCATCCACGGGGTCTGACCCCGTGGGTTCTTTTGCAGCCATGGGGTCTGACCCCGTGGGTGTAGTCTTATACTTAAAAACCACTGAACATGGAAAGCAGTACGCCTGCAGCGACTGCAGAGCCGATTACGCCTGCCACATTAGGACCCATCGCATGCATCAGCAGGAAGTTTCCGGGAAGCTCCTGCTGGCCGATCTTCTGGGATACTCTGGCCGCCATGGGTACTGCCGATACGCCTGCAGATCCGATGAGAGGATTAATGGTCCCTCCCGACAGCACATTCATCAGCTTGGCAACCAGAACGCCTCCTGCTGTTCCAACCATAAAGGCTGCAACTCCCAGGCCTAAGATCTGTAATGTATCCAGCACCAGGAAGGTAGGTCCGTTTGCCGATGCTCCTACGGAAGTTCCAAGAAGTATGGTTACAATGTTGATCAGGTTGTTTGCCGATGTATCCGATAACCTGAGGGTGTGTCCGCTTTCTTTGAACAGGTTCCCCAGCATCAGCATTCCCACCAGCGGTGCCGCATCCGGCAGAATCAGGGATACGACAACGGTTACCATGATGGGGAAGATGATCTTCTCACGCTGGCTCACCGGACGTAGCTGCTGCATCTTGATGGTGCGTTCCTTCTTTGTGGTCAGAAGCTTCATGATGGGCGGCTGGATCACCGGCACCAATGCCATGTAGGAGTAAGCTGCCACTGCAACGGCACCCAATAGATGGGGGGCCAATCGTGTCGTTACAAAGATTGCCGTAGGACCGTCTGCTCCGCCGATGATACCGATGGAAGCCGCTTCCTGGGCGTTAAAGCCGGCTAAGAGGATCGCTCCTAAAAAGCTTGTGAAAATACCAAACTGTGCACCTGCACCCATAAGTAAGGATCTGGGGTTGGCGATTAGGGGGCCGAAGTCTGTCATCGCTCCGATCCCCATAAAGATCAGCGGTGGCAGAATCCCCATTTTGTTCAGTTGGTAGAACCAGTACAACAGGCCTCCTTCACTGAACATTCCCGACAAAGGTAAATTGGACAATAGCATTCCAAAGGCTATGGGTATCAGGAGCAGTGGCTCAAACCCGTGCCGGATCGCTAAATATAGAAAGAACAAGGCCACGACTATCATAATCCCGCTCTTGTAATCCATATTCATTATACCGGTGGAATATATGAAATTAACTATGGTCTCTATTATCATAATGCTTCTCTCCCTTTCTCTTTATTTTCGGAGCCTTTCATTCCTGCTCCATCTCTTATTTCAGGGAAAGCATTATGTCACCGGTGTTGACAGAAGCGCCCTTTACTACTTGTACTGTGTCCACTACACCTGCTCTCGGTGACATGATCTCATTTTCCATCTTCATGGCTTCCAGCATGATCAGGATCTGGCCCTCTGTTACGGAATCTCCGGGCTTGACTCTTACATCCAGGATGGTTCCGGGCATTGGAGCTTCCACGGTGGTTGCGCCTGCTGACGGAGCTGCTGCGGGAGCGGCCGGCGCTGCGGGTGCCGGTGCAGGAGCTGCTGCGGGAGCCGGTGCCGGTGCAGGAGCTGCTACGGGAGCCGGTGCCGGTGCAGGAGCCGGTGCTGGTGCGGGGGCGGCTGCGCCGCCGGCTACTTCTTCTACTTCAACTGCATATGTCACACCGTTTACAACAATATTATATTTCTTCATCTTCTTATCTCCTTATTCTTTATCGTAATTTATTCGCAGGACGATGTAAGTTAAGCCCTGCTATATCTTTCTGCTGTCAATGCATTCAGCAGAACCCGCAGCATTCCAGGGTGTGCGATTTCCGGAGATCCGTTCGATCTTGCGGATCCTGAGCTTACTTGCAACTTCTGCTCCCTGGCTTGCGGTAATTGCCGCCATGATCACAGCAACGATCTCCTGCCCTGATTCCGCAATTGCAGACGCCGCTACAGGCTTTGGCACCGCGGCTTCACCGCCGGGCGCTGTTCCGATCGTGCCTGACGACTGAGCAGGTGTATTTGGTTTTTGATCAGCTTTTCTGATGATGTTTGAGATAAACGCAATGATTCCCCACAACAGGAACAGGATAACAAAGGTTGTACCCATGCCCATCAATGTAGTAATCAAGCCACCGGTTAACTTTTCACCTGTCGTCAGGCTTTCGAAAAGTACCGGATCAGCAAAGCGTTCCATCAATCCTAATTCTTGCATTTGTGTACCTCCTATAGCGGGATATTGCCATGCTTCTTCGCCGGCAGAGACTCTCTCTTGGAAGCAAGCATGTCAAAGGCACTGATGACGCGCTGTCTGGCGGTTGCCGGCTCGATCACATCATCCACATATCCCATTTCTGCTGCCCGATAGGGATTGGAGAATTTCTCCTCGTATTCAGCAATTTTCTCCTGTCTCTTCGCAACGGGATCATCAGCATTCTTGATATCGTTCTTAAATACGATATTGGCTGCGCCTTCTGCACCCATAACAGCAATCTGTGCACTTGGCCAAGCAAATACCATGTCTGCACCCAGTTCTTTGTTGCACATGCCGATGTAAGCACCGCCGTAAGCCTTTCTTACGATCATCGTCACCTTAGGTACGGTGGCTTCGCAATAAGCGTAGAGCAACTTTGCGCCGTGGCGAATGATACCGCCATGCTCCTGGTCAGTTCCAGGAAGGAAGCCCGGAACATCAACAATGGTCAAAAGGGGTATGTTAAAGGCGTCACATCTTCTGACAAACCTTGCAGCCTTATCAGATGCATTGATATCGAGACATCCCGCAGCAAATTTTGGCTGGCTGGCGATAACACCTACTGTCTGGCCGTCCAGACGAATAAAGCAGGTTACGATATTCTTCGCGTAGTGAGGCATTACATCATAGATCTGTCCATTGTCGGCCATTTTACGGATGATATCATACATATCATAAGCTTTATTGGGGTTTTCCGGAATAATCTCATTGAACTCCGGGATCATGCGATTTACATCATCCGAAGAGCTGTAAACCGGAGCCGTCTCCAGGTTGTTGGAAGGAAGGTAGCTCAGCAACTCTCTTACCTTCTGCAGGGTTTCCGCATCATCCTTGCCAATGAAATGGGCAACTCCGCTAATGGAGTTGTGGGTCATGGCGCCACCTAGTTTCTCCGGAGAAATGTCCTCTCCCGTTACAGTCTTGATGACCTGCGGTCCNNGCACAAGGTCCCATGATAACAGATATTTGGGGGATAACTCCTGAGGAAATCGTATTGTTGTAGAATATCTTTCCAAAACCGGAAAGGGAGTTTACACCTTCCTGTATTCTTGCGCCGCCGGAGTCATTTAGTCCTACAATGGGAGCTCCCATTTTCAGCGCCATGTTCTGGATCTTAACGATCTTCTCCGCATGGTATTCTCCTAATGAGCCGCCTAATACTGTGAAATCCTGTGCAAAAGCGTATACCAATCTGCCGTCTACTGTACCGTAGCCCGTTACCACACCATCTCCCGGTGCCTTGGTTTCTGCCATGTCGAAATTGTTGGATCTGTGGTGTACGAAGGTGTCCATTTCCACGAAACTGCCTTCGTCAAACAGCAAGGCGATCCTTTCTCTTGCTGTCAGCTTGCCCTTGGCGTGTTGGTCGTCAATCCGCTTTTGACCACCGCCAAGCTCGAGAGCTTCTTTTCTTTTGCGAAGATCTTCAACCTTGTTCATACGATTCTCCTCCTAAGCCTAATATTGTATTTAATCTATAAGTACAAATAAGTACACAGAGTTGTACACTGCACATACTTGCATACATATAATTACATTATTACTAATCCGTTTACATTCATTTACAATATATCTTAACATTGATAAAATTTCAACAAGATTTGCTTTCCTCAGAAATTCTACAATGCCTTTACGATTTTCTCGATCCTTTCAAGTGCTAAGGCTACGATGAGTCCCGGTATCACGGTTGTTTCCATAATGTCTATTCCAAGAATATCCCGTATTCTCTTCAGCCGGTACTGGATCGTGTTACTGTGGAGAGACATTAGCTTTGCCGTCACAGATGTTTTCATTCCTGCGTCAAGAACAAAGATCTCCAAAGTCTCTAACAGCTGCCGCCCCTTTGAATCCCCTGTTTTCCGAAAAGGAGTCAACAGATCCATATAGTACTTCTTGATCACACCGCCCTTCAGGGAGATGTTGATGCAGTTCCCTGCCAAAGCCAGCTCAAACTTGGTAAAGCTCTTCTTATGGGGGAATATGTACTGCATAAAGGGCCAGGCTTCATTGATCATCTGGTAGGCGTCCGTCGCAGCTTCAATGCTGTCTATGCCGTTGACGTAGAATACTTCTTCGGCTCCGGCAGCCTCAAGTGTTTCGCAGAACACACACTGAAGAGTTTCTACAGTGGACGGTTCTGTGGATTTTGACAGGACGGCTCCGTACACCTCATTGCCTTCAGCTATTTTCAGTACCCGAAATCCTGTGTTCATTTCATATTGGGACATAGCTTTGAAAGCTTCTTCTTTATCAAGACCTCCTGCTGCAAATACGGCAACTATTTCATCATCGTCGTAATCTCCCTCACCCTTAAGAGTATAGGCCAGACTACGGTTGCCCCTGCGCATCGCTTTAAGGAATTCGGCAGTAACATCTCTCACCGGACTGTATTTCCACATACCCATTGCCAGTTCGATGATCTCCGCCAATCTGGTGATCTCTTCTTTCGAATAGCTGTCCTCGTTGTCCACCAGGAGCAAGAAGTACTTGACGCCGTTGATCATCACCGGTCCCCAGTAGGTCAGGACTCCCTCAACGTTGATCATCGTCATGGGACCTGATCCCACACCTCCGGCGATCCCTCTCCTGACGGCTTCTTCCACTGTGGTTTTCTGGCGTGTTTCAACGGTAAAGACCGGATTGAAATCTTCGCTGAGCACCACGAGCTGGAAGTTGTTGTTGATGGCAGCCTCTCTGGCTGCAGCCTGAAAGCTCCCATGCTTTTCAAAGTTCAATAGGTGATAGATCGTGTTATTGATCAGGTTGTTCGAAAAGGTCTCATTCACAAATGGTATTCCCCTTTCTCTATTTGTATATTATCATTCTTGCCTGTCTTTCTCCTCGTCTTCCCTATCGTCGTCCTTTTCCTCGTCTATGTCCAGTTCCGGCAACGGCTCGTTGTCGTCGTCATCAAAATCATCATCATCTTCATCATCTTCATCGGCTTCCTCTGCTGCCAGCTCTGCCAGATGCTCCGCTGCCTCCTTGGCATTACTTTCCTCGATGGCCCTTGCCTGCTCCTGAGTATCTGCGATGAGTTCCTCTGCAGTTTTCTCCCCGGTAAAGAGCTTTTCAAACTGGTCGGCGTCAAGGGTCTCGAGCTCGAGCAGCACGTTCGCTATGAGGTGAAGTTTTTCTATGTTGTCCGATAGAAGCTTTTCTGCCGTTGCAAAAGCGTCTTCGATGATGTTCCGGATCTCCTCATCGATTTCCTTAGCCATTTCCTCAGAGTAGTTCTTTCTGGTGGAGAAATCCTTGCCGAGAAATACCTCATCCGAAGAACTGTAATTAACAGGTCCAAGGCGCTCGCTCATTCCGTATTTTGTCACCATTGCTTTAGCGATCTCTGTGGCACGTTCGATGTCACTGCTTGCTCCGGTACTGATATCATGAAGGGTAAGCTTTTCGGCAACCCTTCCTCCTAACAGATGCACGATCCTCTCCTGCATCTCGGTTTTGGTCTGGAAGTATTTGTCCTCCTTGGGGAGGATCATTGTGAAGCCTCCTGCCAGACCACGGGGTATGATGGTGATCTGGTGGACCGGATCTGCATTGGGAAGCAATCTGGCAACCAGAGCATGACCTGCTTCGTGGTAAGCCGTTAACTTCTTCTCGGCGTCGCTGATGACCCGGCTCTTCTTCTCCGGACCGGCGATGACCTTGGTTATGGCTTCTTCGATCTCATCCATGCGGATGACCTTGCCGTTTCTTCTTGCCGTGAGCAAGGCTGCTTCATTCAGCATATTTTCTATGTCTGCAGGCGTAAAGCCCGGTGTTCTTCTCGCCAGTACTTTCGGGTTCACATCCTCCTGCAACGGCTTGTTGCGGGAGTGTACGCGAAAAATGGCTTCCCTGCCTTTGATATCGGGGACGCCGATGACGACCTGACGGTC
>DCUA01000055.1:14571-15969 GCA_002329675.1 Firmicutes bacterium UBA1426
GTCTGCTCTCTCTCATCATGACCGCCGCCCAGACCGGCTCCTCTCTTACGGCCTACCGCGTCGATTTCATCTATGAACACAATACAGGGGGAGTTTTTCTTGGCCTGATCGAACAGATCCCTGACACGGGATGCACCTACGCCAACAAACATCTCCACGAAGTCCGATCCGCTGATGGTAAAGAAGGGAACGCCTGCCTCACCTGCAGTTGCTCTTGAGATGTATGTCTTTCCGGTTCCCGGAGGCCCTACTAACAGGATGCCTTTTGGGATCCTCGCACCTAAATTTCTGTATTTTTTCGGATATTTAAGAAAGTCCACTACCTCTGCCAGTTCTTCCTTCTCTTCATCCAGGCCCGCTACATCATTGAATGTTACGAGTCTGCGTTCGTCTTCTTTATGGAGCTTTGCCCTGCTCTTGCCGAAGGACATAACGCCTTTGCCGCCGCCCTGACCTTGTTGCATGAAAACGAACCAGAAAAGAACGAATATAAGCACCATGACCAATGTAGGCAATAGTGAGAGTATCCACGAGGAATTGGAAGGCTTTTCACTGGTAAGAACGAGTGTGCCTGCTTCTATCTGTGGAAAAATGTACTTCTCGCTCAATAGCATGAGCTCTATGTCGCTGGGAGCATAGGTCGTTATGATTTCTCCGGACCGCAGCGTACCCAATAGCTTAGGTCTTACGATCGTCAGCTCTTCAACCTGATTCTTCTGAACGTAAGTTACAAAATCTGAAAACTCAACCTCCTTTATCTGGGCACCCTGGTTGCCTTGATAGATCCAGGTAACGCCCATTACCAGCACAAGGATGATTATATAAACACCGATATTCTTGGCGACTCTGTTCAACGATAAGATTCCTCCTTTATTATCACTACGAAAGTATCGCAATATTTTATCATATTATTGGGATGTATTCAACACAAACTATCTCGGTTGATGTACCCGTTACCTTATATCTTTCATTTATCCTGTGTCCCACTACCCAGAGCACTTCCTGACCACTGCATAGCAGCGGAATTCTGTCCCTTTCGGCTTTCGGAATCTTTTCATCCACAAAGAAATCCTGTAGCTTTTTTGTTCCTTTCATACCCAAGGGAACGATATAGTCTCCCGGCCTTCTTAAGCGAACGGATATCTTATCTGTAATACCCTTTCCCGCAATATCCAAGCACGCATAATAGGGGTTTCTGCGAAGTGATTTTGGACATTGTCCGTTCTGTAGAATTGTAACCTTTAGCGAGGCCTTTAATTCAGGAATATGTGTAGTGCTGTCCATTTGCACCGGGTAAACAAATGCCCTGTCATCCCGGGCTTCTTCTTTGCTGCACTTATCGTCTTCCCTATACAGTTCACCTTCATCATAATTGAGCCGTATTCCGTAGCCACCGGG
>DCUA01000055.1:16022-16666 GCA_002329675.1 Firmicutes bacterium UBA1426
GTCATATCCTGGAGAAGGCCCATCTCTTTGAACGTAGCGGCAATGAGCCTCTTGCCCACTGCAGGGTGCAGCTCGCTGTACTCCCGGCGAGGTATCCTGTAAACATCTGCTTCCCGGGATACAATAACCTTAGCTTTATCCACCTGCTCGTAAAGGTATTCTTTGTCTTCCCGGGCAATCTGGGCCAGGCGATTCAATGCTGACAAAATGCCCTCATTGTACTGGGTCTGCAATAGAGGAAGGAGTTCCAAACGAAGTCGATTTCTTGCATATACAGGCTCAAGATTGGTCATATCAATACGAGGATTGAGATTGCGTGCATCACAATACTCTTCGATCTCCCTTCGGCTCACATCCAGCAACGGCCGGATGATCACCCCATCACGCATATATTCCATACCTGCCAGTCCATCCGTTCCCGTTCCCCGGATGATACGCAAAAGAAGCGTCTCCGCCTGATCGTTCAAATTGTGGGCTACGGCGATTTTCACCCCGAGACGGCATGTTTCTTTTGAAGCTTCTGTGGATTCGATCTCTTTTTTTATCCTTTCAAATGCTTCATACCTTACCTGGCGACCCGCTTCCTCTGTGGTGATCTTCTTCTCCGAAGCCAGAGCGTTTACATCGTAATGAAATACATGACA
>DCUA01000055.1:16684-19077 GCA_002329675.1 Firmicutes bacterium UBA1426
ATATGGACAGCATGAAGTGTGAGCTGCCATTCTTCCGACAGCTCATGTAGAATCGATAAAAGGCATACCGAGTCAGGACCTCCTGAGACACCAAGGACGATGTGCTCACCTTTTTCGATCAGTTTGTTCTGTATAATTGTCTTTAGAACTTTGTCAGTAATCATATCGATATTATACCATAAGTCCAAATATAATCATCCATTTTTTGTGCATTGGACCAAAAACCAGCCACGGGGACCCAGCCACGGGGACAGACCCCGTGGGTTCAAAGGCAACCATGGGGACAGACCCTGTTCTGCACCGAGACGGGTATGCCCCTCGGAAACCGCCGTTTTTATATGCTTTGCATGAAAACGGTATAAAGTTTCACGGTTTCTACGGGGCACATCCCATCTCAGTGCTATCATGAATCAAGAGGTCTGTCCCCATGGGTTCAAAANNGAAGGGAAAAATGTGTATAATGAAGATGTTAAATAATGAATAAGGAGAATTTCTATGGATTATAACGCATTAGCAGAAATGCTTTTCCCCCATATCGATAAAACACCTGAAGACTACGAGTCACTGTATCCGGAAAGAGAGCTTCCTCCCGGTGCAAAAGTGACCCGGTTGGGGCCCAGCCCCACAGGATTTATCCATTTGGGGAACCTGTACGGCGCTTTTGTGGACGAGCGGCTCGCTCATCAAAGCGGCGGCACCTTCTTTCTTCGTATCGAGGATACAGACGAAAAGCGCGAAGTGGAGGGCGCTGTTGAAGCGATTATCTCCTCATTAGAGTATTTTGGCTTGCGCTTCGATGAAGGTGTCACGATCCATGGAGAAAGAGGCAATTACGGCCCCTACTATCAGCGCCGCAGAGAGGTGATCTATCAGTGCTACGCAAAGCACCTGATAAAAAAAGGCCTGGCCTACCCCTGNNGCTATACGAGAAAAACAGGAAAAGAGCGGTGATAATCCCGGTTATTACGGCCGCTTTGCCAAATGCAGAGAACTGAGCCTGGATGAAGTCCGCCGGAATCTTCAGGAGGGAAAACCTTTTGTGCTGCGTTTCCGCTCCACAGGTGACCCGGAGCGCAGCTTCCAGATTACCGATGGCATCCGGGGTTCTCTTTCCATGCCTGAGAACTTCCAGGATGTCGTGCTGCTGAAGCAAAACGGCATACCCACCTATCACTTTGCCCATGTTGTAGATGACCACCTCATGCGCACCACTCACGTAGTAAGGGGTGAGGAATGGCTTTCCTCCCTGCCCATCCATGTGGCCCTCTTCAATGCATTGGAACTGCCCCTGCCCGTCTACTGTCACACTACGGTGCTTATGAAGATGGAGGGCGAGAATAAGCGCAAGCTTTCCAAGCGAAAGGATCCGGAGCTTTCTCTCAGCTATTACCGCAGCCAGGGCTACCATCCGAGAGCCGTGCGGGAATACCTTCTTACTATATTGAACTCAAACTATGAAGAGTGGCGGTTAGCCAACCCGGACAGCCCGATGGAGGCTTTTGATTTTACTACTGAAAAAATGAGCAGTTCCGGCACTCTCTTTGATCTGGATAAACTTAACGATGTAAGCAAAGAGGTTTTGGTGCGAATCTCCGATGAGGAGCTTTACGACTTTCTGCTTGAATGGGCTAAAGAATACCGCCAGGAGCTGATGCCTCTCTTCATGGAGAACAAGGATATGCTCCTTCGCATTCTGGCCATGGACAGGCATGGAGATAAGCCTCGAAAGGACCTCGTCTACTGCGAGCAGATCTTTGACTTCATCAGCTACTTTTTTGATGACTACTTCAAGGTACAGGATCCCTACCCGGCTGAAGTCGAGCAGGATGACATAAAAACCATTTTGGAGGCCTATATTAAGGGCTATGACCACAGCGATGATGCCTCCCAGTGGTTTGACAAGATCCGTACCCTGAGTGCGGAGCTGGGATATGCAGCCAAACCAAAGGACTTCAAGAAAAACCCGGAGCTTTACAAGGGTCATGTCGGCCATGTAAGCACTGTTATACGTATCGCACTCATGGGAAGAGCATCTTCTCCGGACCTCTGGGAAATTCAACAGATCATGGGCGAAGCCCGGACTTTGAACCGAATCAGGAACGCCATAGAATTGCTATAATTTTTCCGGGAGATGATTCACACTAAAGCCTGCCCCTGAATATCCTATAATACAATCTAAATCTTGGATAGAAGCAGGTGATGAATGATGTCAGGTAGATGTGGTGGACTCCTTGGTGGAGGAGATGAAATTGATACCAGCTTACTGTTTTTCTTCTTATTGCTGGTTATCATTTTCTGCAACTGTCGTTCGTTATAAACGAAAAAGAGGCCCACAAACCATTTGGGAAGTGGGCCTTCTGTCTTTTAAAGGGGACACACCCTCACCCAAATGC
>DCUA01000055.1:19123-20446 GCA_002329675.1 Firmicutes bacterium UBA1426
TATACGTTCCAGCTGTTCAAATACGCCTTTTGCTCCTCTGTCAGGCGATCGATGGTGATCCCCCATGCTGCAAGCATCCGCTCCGCAACCATGGTGTCGATTTCCTCCGATACGTCGATCACTCTGTTTTCCAGACTGCCCTTATGCTCCTTTACGTACAGTGCGGATAGAGCCTGAACTGCGAAGCTCATATCCATAACCTCTGCAGGATGTCCATCGGCAGCCGCAATATTTACAAGCCTTCCTTCTCCGATCACGCAGACTTGTTTTCCGTTCTTAAGCCGGTAACCGGTCAGGTTTTTGCGCAGCTCTTTCTTCTCCACTGCAGCAGCTTCCAGACCTTCCATATCCACTTCCACGTTGAAATGCCCCGCATTGGTGAGGATGGCCATTTCTTTCATGGTGAGCATATGGTCTACTGTGATCACTTTTTTGTTACCGGTGGCACAGACGAATATATCACCCAAGGGTGCAGCATCGTCCATGGTCATAACTTCGAAGCCGTCCATGACCGCTTCGATCGCTGCCACAGGATCGATCTCAGTCACGATGACCCTTGCCCCCAGCGCTTTGGCTCTCATGGCAATTCCTTTGGAGCACCATCCGTAACCGCCTACCACTACCTGTTTGCCGGCAATGATCAGATTTGTGTTTCGCATGATACTGTCCCAGGTAGACTGGCCTGTTCCATAGCGATTGTCAAAGAAGTGTTTGCATTTCGCGTCGTTGACTGCAACCATTGGGAACTTCAGTATGCCTTCCCTCTCCATGGCCTTAATGCGTATGACTCCCGTGGTGGTTTCCTCGCAGCCACCCCAAACCTCTGTGGCCAGATCCGGCCTGGTAGTGTGAAGAGCGGTAACCAGATCTCCGCCATCGTCGATAATGATGTTGGGTTTCTGTTCCAGTGCCATTTCTATATGTCTTTTGTATTCCTCATCTGTGGCACCGTGATATGCATAGACACGAAGTCCCGCCGCTGCCAGCGCGGCTGCCACATCGTCCTGGGTCGAGAGCACATTGCTTCCCGTCACAGACATCTCTGCCCCGCCTGCAGCCAGCACCTCACAGAGGTAGGCTGTCTTAGCCTCCAAATGAATAGACAGAGTTATTTTTATCCCATTAAAAGGCTTGTCCTTTATAAACTGTTCCTGCAAACCCCGCAGCAGCGGCATGTGGGCCGCCACCCACTCAATTTTCTGCCTCCCCGAAGGAGCCAGAGACAGATCTCTCACTTCATATTGTTTCAATTTATCCTCCGATGCATCAGTTCAATTCACTGGTAAAAGGTTCACTGGCACTTATATGTCCCATCAGACTCTC
>DCUA01000157.1:0-3112 GCA_002329675.1 Firmicutes bacterium UBA1426
GATCGTTATAGCGGTTTGGTGAAAGTCATCAGCGAGGGCTATTATAAAGGAGCCGATCTAAGATACAAGAGAAGCAGCGGAAATGGTTATTATACAGACCCCTTCTATCCGGAATCGACGGCTATCACCTTTACCGTGCCCGAAGGAAAACAGGGCTTTCTGTCCTTTGATTATTTACTGGAAAAAGGAAGCGCATATGGCGGAGGAAACTCCGCATGGACACAGAGCTATGTAAAAATTGACGGAAAGCTGTGGGATGCCTGCGTCCCCAACTCTGGTACGGGACATTACAGTCATCCCGCTCTTTTGGAGCCGGGAGAGCACGTTATAACCTTTCATGCCAGCGAATACGGGCGGGAAATTACTGCAAAGATGTGGCTGGATTCTATCCGGGTGGATTTGCTGGAGGAGGCGGAAGGAGATCTGCCGGGAAATGAACAGGAAATTCACTCTGCCGAGCTCCTTGCGGGCGGCTACGCCCGCATAAAAGGCAGCTTTGATACCCTCCCCGAAATAGCCGCTTATGGCCGGGTACAGAATGCAGAGGTCATTAATGGGCCCGTGGGTGTTACGGACCATACAGTCTGGACAAACACCAATCAGGACCGGCTAGCCTTCAACTATGAGATCCCCGCCGGAAAGACGGCAATATTTACCCGGGTCTCCACCTTGTCAAATCCCGTGTGGAGAAACGACCGGAACGAAAGTGTGACCTATACGCTCCCGCTATATTATATGAATAAAGAATCCGGATGGATCAACCACACCTGGACCGCCCTGGCGCAAAACAGGTACCCCCAGGATGCGATGCGAAACTGGGACAATGATGGGACCATTATTCCCGGGGAATTGGAGGGGACAAAATCCTTTTCCCTGACAGCCAGCGGAAATCGAGGCGCACGTGGGAACTTTACCAACATCACTTCTGTGCTGGTGGACACCGAAAGGAAAGGTTGGGGAAGTTCAGACTTTTTCCTCACCGGAGAGGCGAGCGGCAAGAACTATTTTCTGCAGAAGGAGGAGTATAAAGGTTCTGAATTAACATTTGAGCTACCACAGGGAGATCATCTTATCCGAAATTTCAAGGTGTACTCCATCCGCGACGGGGTAAAAGTCTACGCGGAATCCCAGCCGTTTTCAGACCCTTCCGCTCTGTCAGAATGGATGGTCCGACAGGCAGATATCGCCATAATACAGGAAGCTCCGGCTGATGAGGAAGAGACAGGCCTGGTCTATCGGATTAATGAGTTGGTCCATTACGGTATCGATTATTACGATTATGAAGAGGATCCTTCGAAAAAACAGTATTGGCGGTATACCCATACTCCCTTCAATATGGGGCCCCATCCGGATGCGGCAGTTATTCTGGACGATGACAACAATGTGGTATCTATTACAGGAACAGTTTTGAACGAACCGATCCGGCGTTTTTCCGTGGATGGTAAGTATACGGTGGAGCACTGGCAGGAAGACAACACCTCAAGACCGGCTGTTCCCGCGGGAAACCCGGATTACGACAAGCTCTCAAATGTAGAGAAACTGACATTTTATGTGCAGGGCAGCGGTAACGGACCCTGGATCGAGTCCATTGGCACTCTGCCGAAGACGGTAAAGGAGGGAGAATCTTATCGCCTGCAAATACGAGTGGACGATGAGGAAAAGGATGAACTCAGGCTCACCATAGAACTTTATCGTGACCGAAAGCTGATCTTTGCTCAAACCCACACGGATATTCGAGCCGATGCAGCAGGAAACTACCCAACCATCGTCACTAATGTGGTGCCATTTCCCGCTGTTACGGGTCAATACGAGGTGGTCTGTACGGTGAGGGATCACAACGGTACAGGAATGGGCAACTATCGATTTGGCGTTATTTCGGAAGGCAGGATCACGGGCAGGATCGATCACACAGCCGAATGGGATGAAAATCGCAAGAAATATAATATGTCTTTGTTTGGAAATGAGTTCAATCAAAAAGTTACTTACGAAGATTACACTGACATGCAGGCTCCCAGGAAACGGGGCGCTAATGTATTCTGGTCCGGCGAGCGGTTTATCCTTACCGCGGATGTGGCGGGAAGGCCACAGAAAGTTACTGCTCAAATCCTCGGTGATGCAGGCTATGAAACGGTGCTGGCGAGCTCCGGTAAGAAAAACCCTCAGGGGGAAACCATATATAAAGGAGAGCTTTGGGACAGGACCATGCTCAACCGATGGNNAAAACCTTTGATGATTGGGTGATTGTGGACAATAACACCGACTATTGGCTGTTGCACCGGCTGTGGTGATAGGTTTCACGGGAGGAGGCCATGGATTGTGTGTGGATTTCCTCTGCCCGATCCAGCTGATGAATTTGCCCGGAATCATTTAATTCCAGGAGAGTAGTATAGGCAACAAGAGCTCTGCTATATGATGCGAACTGTATCGCATCGATATATTTATATATAAATATATCGATTAATTGGTTGATAAAATTACAAGCAGGAGGTATAATACTAAGAAAGGAGCTGATGAAAATGAGACGAATACATTTCTCCCAAAATGTCCTACGGGCCTTTGTGCCGATTTCCCGGTTCAATGCGGGGGAAGCCAGCAAAATATTTGCAGAGGTAAAGAAGACGGGTGACAAAATAGTTATGAAGAACAACATACCAGCTTGCGTCTTGGTGGATCCGGCAAGATATCAGGAGATGCTGGATATTATTGAGGATTATTACCTTTTACAAGAAGCGCAGATAAGGGTGGCGGAGGAAACTTCGAACTATATGGTTTCACAGCAGGAGGTCATGGATGAATTAGGGATCAGCAAAGAGGATCTCGATTCCGTAGAAGTGGATATCACATGAAGTGGCAGGTAAATTATATTGACTCTGCCTATAAAGATTTGAAGAGGTTGGACAACAGCCAAAGGCTTTTGGTAATTAAGGCCATTGAAAAAGTGTCTGCTAATCCAGTACCAATAACAATGGGTGGGTATGGTAAACCTTTAGGAAATAAAAGAGTTAAGAACCTTACTGGATTTTACAAAATCAAAATAAGGGATAGTGGTTTAAGGGTCGTCTATGATTTGATTTTAAAAGACGAACAAATGAGGATAATTATTATTTCCATT
>DCUA01000157.1:3134-3574 GCA_002329675.1 Firmicutes bacterium UBA1426
AAAGGAGTAGTTTTGACGCCAAATACAATGATTGCTTTTTTCGGGCAGATTGGATATAGTAAAGTTGAATTACGAAAAATGAAAAGATTGGAGTTGGGAAGATGCGCAATTATTCTTGCTAAATACCGAAGGTGCAATAAAACTATGGAATCTAAGAAGACTAGGATATCGCCTGTGTTTTATTGTGCATTTGTAAGCAAGAAAGTTAAGCGCTGATTCACCCCGACAATGCATCATGCTGTACCTGTCAAGGTATGGCACCTTCCGCCGTTTATGGGCTGCAATTACGGGCTGCAAGAATTAACTTTCTTGCAGCCATTTTTTATGCAGGAGGATAATATATGTCATTAATAAACATTTCAAACCTAAACTTCGCTTATGACGGCAGCTACGATATGATATTCGAGAATGTCAGCTTTCAGATCGACACCTGCTGGAAG
>DCUA01000028.1:0-303 GCA_002329675.1 Firmicutes bacterium UBA1426
CCTGCCTTGCCGTGCCCAATGTAGTAAATTCTGTCCCTCTAATATGAAAAGAAATGCAAAATTCGTAAGAAAGGGCATACCGCATTTCCCCCTTGAATAAAATGTTAGAAAGATTTCATGCGGGGTGCCTGTAAATATGACGAGACACAAAAAAGTGGAAGGGAAAAGGCCTATCAGAATTTGTCTGTTGGTGGTAGGGATGGTACTTCTATTGCTTCTGGCAGGCAATTTCAGCGGTTTCTTTCATATTCCCACGGTTATCGGCCAGGAAAGAAAGCTGCCGATCTATTCCGTGGGAACAGA
>DCUA01000028.1:390-531 GCA_002329675.1 Firmicutes bacterium UBA1426
AAGGAAATCAGCAGAAGAGGACATGAGGTTCAGAACCATTCCGCCACACATCCGGATATGACTACCTTGTCCGTGGAACAGATCCGGGAGGAAATTGAAAGTGCCGGCGCAGCCATCGAGGCGCTCACCGGCATCAAACCA
>DCUA01000028.1:696-968 GCA_002329675.1 Firmicutes bacterium UBA1426
TGCCCATCAGCCAGCTTATCTTCTGGGAGAACTACCATATTGATCATACGGGAAAACAGATAGCAAATTAGCAAAGGGGGCAAGAGAATTGGACAGCAACATAGAGACAAACCGGACGGAACTGACGGGAACAATTGCNNGATGGGTTACAAAGTGATCCAATGGTCTGTTGACAGCCTCGACTGGAAGGAGATCTCCGCGGATCAGATCGTACAGCGGGTTCTGTCCCGCATTGAACCGGGTGCCATTGTGCTCTTTCACAATGATGCAGT
>DCUA01000028.1:1076-8428 GCA_002329675.1 Firmicutes bacterium UBA1426
ATATATAGCCATAAATCGTATGGAGAGGTGTTTTATTGTCTGACACTGGCTATAAGGCGTAAAAGTGGTTACAGTGATAACATTCTCGTGATCGTATCGGAGAGACTCGTCTGGGATATGGAACTGGTAGAGGGCGGAGCTGTTCGGGTGATTGGACAGATCCGAACCTACAATGAAATCATCGAAGGGAAAAACAGGCTGAACATCGTGGTCTTCGCCCGGGAGTTCGCCTTGCTCGAAGAAGACGAGGTCTACGAGAATAAGGTTTATCTGGAAGGCTATCTGTGTAAGCCGCCGATCCGCAGGGTTTCTCCTCTTGGAAGGGAAATCTGTGATCTGATGCTTGCTGTCAACCGCATGTACAATAAATCGGATTACATACCCTGCATCGCCTGGGGGAGGAATGCTGTTTATGCCGGAGGACTCTGCGTAGGGACTAAGATACGCATCAGTGGCAGAATACAGAGCAGGGAGTATCGAAAGAGAATGGAGGATGGCAATCTGATCACAAGAGTAGCCTACGAGGTGTCCATCATTAAGATAGAGGAATAAGCATTTCATTGCATTTGAATTTTCCCTATGATAAACTGAAAAACAGGCATAAGGCGTGGATCGCTATTGCTATTTGTACAGAATAGGAGAAAACAAATGCGAATTGTAGTTGATGGAATGGGCGGAGATAATGCACCTGCCGCAATTGTTCAGGGATGCGTTGATGCTGCGGCTGTCATTTCAGATCAGATCTTCATCGTCGGTGACGAATCTCTCATTTACAAGGAACTGGATAAATACAAATACAATCATGAACAGATCACCGTGGTCCATGCATCGGACGTGATCACAAACGATGATGCTCCCGTGCGGGCCGTGCGTACTAAAACCGAGTCCTCCATGGTTAAAGGGATCACCATGATCAAGGAGCAGCAGGCAGATCTGTTTATTTCAGCTGGAAACACCGGCGCCATGATGGCGGGTGGTCTTTTCATATTAGGGCGCATACAGGGGATCGACAGACCGGCCCTAGCGGCTACCTACCCCATATTGCTGGGAAAAGGCGTTTCATTGCTGGTGGATTCCGGTGCAAACGTAGAGTGTAAGCCGAACAACCTGTTGGAGTATGCCACGATGGGCAGCATATACATGCAAAAGGTGCTTGATGTGGACAACCCCTCTGTTGGTCTGGTCAATGTGGGCTCTGAAGAAAACAAAGGTACCACGATCATCAAATCTGCCTATGAAATGCTGTGCAGAAGCAACCTGAATTTCCATGGTAACGTTGAAGCCAGGGATGTTCCCAAAGGTGTCTGCGATGTTATCGTCTGTGATGGTTTTGTAGGGAATGTGATCCTTAAGCTTACTGAAGGGCTTGCCTGGAGTATCCTGAAACTCCTGAAAGTTAAGTTTACTACAGGGCTTATTTCCAAGGTCGGAGCTTTACTTCTGGCCGGAAAGTTCAAGGAGATCAAAGCAGAGTTCGATTACTCCGAATACGGCGGAGCGCCTATCCTGGGTGTCAAAGGAGCAATGGTGAAGATGCACGGTTCATCCAGTGCCAACGCTGTAAAGAACACTATTTTGAAGGGGATCCCTTTCGCAGAAAACAATGTAGTACAGGTCATTCAGGATTCCGTTCTCGAGATGGAGGAAGTGATAATCAGTGAGTGATCGAAGCTTTGAAACGAGGATCGGTTATGTTTTCCGCGATCCGCAGCTCCTGGAAAAGGCTTTGACTCATAGCTCCGCTACAAACGAGACTAATGGATCCGGCCAGAACAACGAGCGGCTGGAGTTTCTTGGAGATGCGGTATTTGACCTCATCATCAGTAAATACCTCTACGATAATATGGCGGAGGTCGAGGAAGGTCAATTGTCCAAGCTCAGAGCGCTGATCGTTTGTGAGCGTTCCTTGGCTCATTGCGGGCGGCGTCTTAATATCAACGATGAGCTGCGGCTTGGTCGTGGTGAGGATCTCAATGGTGGCCGGAACCGATCGTCTATCCTGGCTGATGCCATGGAAGCCCTTATCGGTGCTATCTACCTTGATGGCGGGTATGATGCGGCTACTTCCTTTGTAATTACTACATTTGAAGATATCATAAAAAAGGCTCTGTCCGGGAACCTCTACAGGGATTTCAAGACGGAGCTGCAAGAATTCCTGCAAGCCCGCAAAGAGGCGGATATCCATTACTTTGTCGACAGGGAGGAAGGTCCGGATCACGACAAGACCTTCTATATCAGCCTGTGGGATGGCAAAGTAAAATTGGGTGAAGGTATAGGCAAAACGAAGAAAGAAGCAGAACAAAATGCAGCAAAAGCTGCTTTGGAGGGATACGAGGTTGTATTTTAAGAGAATCGATATTCAAGGATTTAAATCCTTTGCAGAACCGGTAAGCATCGAATTTCACGAGGGGATCACCTGCATCGTGGGCCCGAACGGAAGCGGAAAGAGCAATATAGCCGATGCGCTTCGGTGGGTATTGGGTGAACAGAGCCCTAAGATGCTTCGTGGCGGCAAGATGGAAGAGGTCATTTTTGCCGGAACTGCAAACCGAAAGTCCAGGGGGATGGCTGAGGTCACTCTGACTATAGATAATACGAGTCAGTTTCTCCCCATCGATTACTCCGAAGTAGCCATAACAAGGCGTATGTACCGTTCCGGAGAGAGCGGTTATTTCATAAATAAAGTACCTTGCAGGCTGAGGGATATCCGGGAACTGATCATGGATACGGGCATTGGCGTCGACGGGTATTCTATTATCGGCCAGGGCCGGATCGCCGACATCCTGAGTGACAAGCCGGAAGATCGGCGGGAGATCTTTGAAGAAGCTGCAGGTATCGTAAAGTACAGAAACAAGAAAGAGGAATCCGAGAGAAAGCTGGAAGCCTCCCAGGCCAATTTAGATCGGGTCAACGATATCGTAGGGGAAATCGAATCCCGCATTGACGGGCTCAGAGAAGAGAGCGAGAAAGCCAAAGAATATTTGGAGCTGCGCGAGCGCTATAAAAACGTTGAAGTAAACATCACCCTGAAAAACATAGAGAATATCGAGCTCAAAAACGAATACATAAAAGATGATATCAGCGAACTGACAAACCGCATTGAAGAGAGCAAAGGGCAAAAGGAGTCCATCGATGCGGATATTGCTGTGAACAGAGCACGGAACGAAGAACTGGAGGCTCTGAGCAATACAGGACGGGATCGTCTGTTGACTTTGGTGGAGGAGATCAATACTCTCACCAATCAGAATCAACTCAGAAATGAGAAGCTTTCTGCGATAGAAAAGGACAGAGAGCGGCTTCAGGCTGAGCTGGAATCCTTTAATTTGCGCAGGGAAAAAGAAGAAGGAAACGCGGCGGAGTTTGCCGTTACTTTGGAAAAGATTAAGAAGGAATACGAATCCCTTAAGTTGGCCGAAGAGGAGAAGGGCAAAGAGGTTGCACGGCTTGAAGCCGAAGTGGCAAAAGCCCAGGCGCTGATCGACAGCAACAAGGATAAAATATACGAGTTTTTCAGCAAGGTGTCCGAGAAGAAAGGTGAGATCAACAGCCTTAGAAACCTCAAGGAGACACTGACGAAGCGAAGAGAACAGATCAGCTCGGAAAGCGAGGATCAGGACACAGCTGGTATCAACCTGCAGGAAGAGTACAAAAAAGCTCTGGCCTCTCGCGATGAGGTTGAGAAAACCCTGAGGCAGCAGGAACAGGAAAGTCTTCAGCTTAAGAGTACATACAGCAATGCCCAATCAAGGGAGAAACTCGCTGCCCATGAGTTAAACGAGCGCAAGGTGTCTATCGGCCAGCTGGCAGCCAGGCTCAAGATGATCGAAGAGATGGAAAGCGCTTATGAAGGATATAACGAAGCGGTCAAGTTCATCATGAGGTCGGGACAAGAAGGGCTCCATGGTGTTGTGGCGGATCTTATCCGTGTGCCGAAAGGCTTTGAGAGGGCTATAGAAACGGCTTTGGGGGCATCTTTACAGAATATTGTATGCAGGGATGACAGAGATGCTCAGAATGCCATCCGGCTGTTAAAATCCAATCGGGTGGGAAGGCTTACGTTTCTTCCTTTATCCAGCATTAAACCCTCAGGAGGCGGATCTTCCCATCAATTCGCTAATGAGGCCGGGTTCAAGGGCTTTGGTGTGGATTGCGTGGAATTTGACAGTAAGTACAAGAGGGTGATGGATTATCTTCTGAGCAGAGTGGTGATCGTCGAAAAGCTGGATGATGCAGTGCGAATGTCCAAGCTGCAGGGAACCGGCGGACTTCGATTTGTTTCACTGGATGGAGATGTTGTCAACGCCTCGGGTGCCATAACAGGGGGAGCCTATCGCAATAAAACAGCCGGGCTTCTGGAAAGAAAAGCAGAGGCGAAGGAGCTTGAGGATAAGCTTCATAGGTTGCAGCAGGAGCAAAAGCAGCTTGCCGCAGAATTGGAAGATCTGGCTGTAAGCCTGGAACAGGGCAGGAAGCAGATAGAAGCTATTGATTCGAAGCACCGGGAGACNNAGCAGAAAACAGATAGAGGCTATTGATGCGAAGCACCGGGAGACGGAGATGGAGCTCCTCAGCAGGGAAAATGAGCTTTCTCGCATGTCCGCAAGCCTTTCCGATCTGGAGGATTCGAAAGCGAAGAGGTATCGGGAGCTGTCTTCCCTTGAAAATGAGGAGAGATCTGCCGCTGCTATGATCGAAGAGCTGCAGCAGACAGTTACTCAGATGGAGCAGCAGATCGCAGAAGCTGAGATGGCTGCTGAAAGAGCAATGGAAAGCAGTGCTTCCATTAAAAAGGAGCTGGATGAAGCCAGGGAATCGTTGACGCAGACCAGGCTTTCAACTGGTGCGGCGGCCGGTGAGCGCAACAATGCGGAGCAGATCTTAAAGCGGATCCAGGGATATATAGAGGAATACACTGAGGAAGCAGAGCGGAGAAAAGAAGCTCTGGTCGCTTTGGAAGCGGAAAAAGACGGGCTCTTCATGGATGATGAGGAGAGGATGCGGCTTCTGGCAGAAAAGGAGGCCGAGAAGGTCGACATCGAGGAAAGCGTCCGCAAAGCTACAGAAGAGAAGCAGTTGATTACCCGCTATCTGAATGAAATACAGGAAAAGCGTGAATCACTGGACAATGTTCTTTCTGGCTGGCAGACGGACAAGCATGAGCTGGAGCTGAAACTGGCTAAGAATGAAACGCAGGTGGAAGGATACAAAGAGAAGCTCTGGGAAGATTTTGAGATTTCCTATCTGCAAGCCATGGATTTTCAGAAGAGAGACTTTGTCATGTCGGCAGCAGTGAGGGAGAGCCGGGAAATCAAGAATCGCATGAAGGAGCTTGGGGAAGTCAATATCGGCTCCATTAAAGAATATGAGAGTGTCAGTGAACGTTATGAGTTTCTGACCGCACAGAGAGACGATTTGCTGGCAGCCATGGATTCCCTGGTGCAGATCATCGATGACATGGACAGGACAATTAAAAAGAGCTTCAAAGAGAGCTTTGATCAGGTGGTAGTGAACTTTGAGCAGTCCTTTCAGTCCCTTTTTGGGGGAGGTGTTGCGGAGCTCCGCCTGGAAGACGAATCGAGACCTTTGGAAACGGGCATAGATATCGTAGTCCAGCCACCGGGCAAAAAGCTGCAGAATATCAATCTGCTGTCTGGCGGAGAGAAGACCTTGACGGCTATTGCGCTGATGTTTGCCATCCTGAAGACGAAGCCTACGCCTTTCTGTATACTGGATGAAGTGGAGGCAGCTCTGGATGAGATAAACATTGATCGGTTCGCAAGCTATCTCAGGGACTTTAAGGAAATTCAATTTGCGTTAGTGACACATCAAAAAGCGACCATGGAATACGCAGATGTGCTCTATGGTGTGACTATGCCGGAACGGGGTATTTCAAAAATCATATCGCTGAAGCTTGGAGATGAGATCGATCTGTAAACGGAGGAGAAATCGTGTTTGAAAAGAAGAAATCCTTCTTTGGAAGGTTGCAGGAAAAAATAGAAAATGTAATTCTCATGCGTCCTGAGGTTGACGAGGAAATGATGGAAGAGCTTGAAGAAGCACTGATCACCTCGGATATCGGAATGGACACGACCCAGAGGATCGTGGAGCGCCTGAGAGCGGATGTCAAGAAAATGAATATTCGGGATCCCGAGGGAGTCAGGGCTCAGATCCAGCTCATAATCCGGGAGTTGATCGATAAAGGAGATGCACACAAACTATCCGATAAGGTGCCTCTTATCCTTTTGGTCATAGGTGTAAATGGTTCTGGGAAAACCACCTCTATAGCCAAGCTGGCCCATCGACTGCAAAAAGAGGGGAAGACCGTGATCCTCGCCGCTGCGGATACCTTTCGTGCTGCAGCAGCTGAGCAGCTTCAGATCTGGGGAGATCGTCTGGGAGTAAGCGTCATCAGGCACGGAGAAGGAGCCGATCCTTCTGCGGTCATATACGATGCGATCCAGGCTGCCAAGGCGCGGGGAGCCGATGTGCTGATCTGTGATACTGCAGGCAGGTTGCAGACAAAGAAGAATCTCATGGCAGAGCTTGAGAAGATGTATCGGATCATCGAGAGAGAGTATCCGGAGGCAGAAAAGGAAAGTTTACTCGTGCTGGATGCAGCTACGGGGAAAAATGCGGTTTCTCAGGCCAAAGAGTTCAGCCAGGTGGCGCAGATCACCGGAATCGTATTGACAAAGCTGGATGGTACAGCAAAGGGCGGGATCGTGATCACCATCGCCGACATGTTTGAGATCCCCGTGAAGTTCATCGGCGTGGGTGAGGGCATGGAAGATCTGGAGCCCTTTGATGCGGCAGACTTCGCCGCAAGCCTCTTCCAATAACCAGCCACGGGGACAGACCCTCTGGTTGCTTTTGCCCCCACGGGGACAGACCCTTTGGTTGCTTTTGCACCCAGGGGGACAGACCTTAACTGGCTTTTCATCTTGCTTTACTTGTAAGATTTGAAATTAAGCCAGGCAAGATAAGGATGGCCAGGAAATAGGGGATGTAAAGAATATTAAATTCTTTGACCATATAGTATAAAAGTAGAATTGCACCAGGTAACCCTAACATTAATCCTATTATCCATTTTAAATCCGGCCAGAGTAANNCTCCGTCAGCGAAAACTGATAGGAAAACCCCGAAAAAACCTATGATTCCACCCAGAACCAAAGCTACCAGTATACCAATCGTATTCTTCATGTTCTTTCTCCTCATATTTTGATTATAAGCCAGCAAAAAGCTGCTTCTACCGGGCAGGTTAATTATCGTACCGGGTATTTTGCATATTGTTAAATTCATCATATAGAATATCCATTTGCATTACAATAGAAAACAATACATGTTATTTATAA
>DCUA01000028.1:8446-22632 GCA_002329675.1 Firmicutes bacterium UBA1426
TGCTTTTGAACCCACGGGGACAGACCTTAAGGGAAATAGCAGTTGACAAATTGGAATATAATGGTATTATTAATACAAAATGGGACGCAACCAATTTGTAGCCTATATCTTCTATAGTTACACAAAAGTATAGGAGGTGGGAGATTCATGCCACGTCAAGCTCGAAGAAAAAGTTCAACTGGTATATATCATGTTATGCTGAGGGGTGTTGATAAGAGAGCTATATTTCTGGACGAACAAGACAATAAGAAGTTTATTCAACATCTGAAAAAATCAAAAGTCGACGGGGGATTTGAATTATATGCCTATTGCTTGATGACTAACCATGTTCACCTATTGATAAAAGAGCATGAAGAAATAGGGGATAGCATAAAGCGAATCGCTGTCAGGTATGCAGCTTGGCATAGAAAGAAATATGATAGAACCGGACACCTATTTCAAAACAGATACTTAAGCGAACCAGTAGAAAGCGACAGTTACCTAATGACAGTTTTAAGGTACATCATTCAAAACCCTGTAAAAGCGGGGATCGTCGGCAAACCTGAAGAGTATCTATGGAGCTGTTTTAATCAGTATGTGAAGGCTTATCGAGGTGAAAAGACAATTGTTGATCCCGGGGTTATTACAGATTTGTTTAACACCTTCGATGATTTTTATAGGCATGTCAGCTCATCTAATGATGATAAGTGCATAGACTATGACTCGAGAATGAAATATAATGATGATACATTGAAAAATATTATCATGAAAAAGCATGACATTAATAATTTGCACAAGTTATCTGTTAAAGAAAGAGGGAAAGTGATCAATACTATTCTCTTAGAGACAGATGCTAGTGTGCGACAACTTAGCAGAGTGTTGGAGATCGACAGAAGTAGTGTAAAGAGGGCCACGAATCAGCACAGATAGTGAACCAGAAGGTCTGTCCCCATGGGGGCAAAAGCAACCAGAGGGTCTGTCCCCGTGGCTGGAAAGGGATTGAGGGATGCGAGCATTTATTGGAATTGATTTTGACGAAAGCACGAAGGATGAGATAAAAGCCTTGCAGCACCATTACCGAAACAGGGCTTTGAAAGGTCGGTGGAAGCATCGGGACAATTTCCACATTACCTTGAAATTTCTCCGTGAAGTAGATCCGGGGCAGAAAAAGCAAATCGACGCCATCCTTGAGGACATCTGTGGAAAACAAGAACCTTTTACATTGGAACTTACCGAACCGCAGATATTTAAGGGCAGGGATTCCATTCGCGTTCTATGGCTCGGAGTGAGCGGAGACCTCACCCGGTTGCATTCCCTTCAAAGTGAAATCGAACTTGCCCTCGAACCCATTGGATTCGAGAAGGAAAATAGAAAATACAACCCCCACATAACAATCGGTCAAGACATTCTATTAGATGATAGCTTTGAGAGGATAAAAAAATCCATCCCGGCTGTGCATTTTAAGCCCATGCGGGTCAAGGACATATATCTGTTTAAGAGTGAACAGATTGATAATAAAAGAATATATACCAAAGTAAGCCGCTATGATCTGCCATAAAAGAAAGGTGAGAAGAGATGAAAAACGTATTCTATTATGAAACGCAACTTGGACGAATCGGTATTGCTGACAACGGCAGCTCGATCACTGATATCTTTTTTGCCGACAATGAGACTCCCGGTGACGCAGCAGGGATGGTTCAAAAGGAAACGTCTCTGATCAAAGAGGCGGGTAAGCAGATAGTGGAATACTTAAATGGGGATCGCAAGGAATTTGATCTGCCCCTTGGCGTCGAAGGTACACCCTTCCAGAAGGCGGCCTGGGATGCACTCCTGACAATTCCCTATGGCGAAACCAGAAGCTATAAGCAAATGGCTGAGCTGGTCGGCAATCCAAAAGCCTGCAGAGCTATTGGCCTTGCCAACAACCGCAATCCCATTTCCATTGTGATACCTTGTCATCGTGTCATAGGAGCGAACGGAAAGCTGGTCGGTTACGGCGGTGGACTACATATTAAAGAACAGTTGCTTGCAATCGAAAAGCAAAATTTATAATCCGGGAGCGGGGACAAAATGAAACAAAAGGTATGCATTATCTACACCGGCGGAACCATCGGGATGATGAAGACTGAAAGCGGCTATGCACCGGGCAAGGCCTACATTCATTCTGCCTTGAAAGAGATTGCGGATTCGGCTTCGCCGGATTTGCCGGACTTTGATCTGATCGAGTATGACCCCTTGCTTGATTCTTCCAACATTTCGCTGACGGAATGGATAAAAATTGCCAGGGATATTAAAAACCTATACGACGATTATCATGGTTTTGTCATTCTCCATGGCACGGACACCATGGCGTACACGGCTTCTGCACTATCCTTCATGCTGGACGGTCTCACAAAACCCATTATTCTAACCGGATCCCAGATACCCTTAAGTGAGATGCGCAATGATGCCCGTGACAACCTGATCACAGCGTTGCTGCTGGCGGGCAATTACGCCGTCCCGGAAGTATGTCTCTATTTTGGTGGCCTGCTCCTTCGTGGAAACCGCTCTACAAAAATAAGCGCGGATGATCTGGTAGCTTTTGATTCTCCCAATTATCCACCTTTGGCAGAAGCGGGCGTCCGGATCACATTAGAGGAAAAAATGATTCGTAAACCCGGTGATGGCCTTAAGCTGGTGGAGTTCGGGCAGCATCAAATCGCCGTGCTGAAAATATTCCCCGGTATCCAATTTGAAGTTTTTGAAAACATCATGACGGAAAACCTGAAGGGGATCGTGATCGAGGCTTTTGGTGCCGGTAATATTCCGGACAGGCAGGGCACCATGCAGCGGCTATTAGATAGAGCAAAGCGCAACGACACGGTTATTGTGGTCTGCACCCAGTGTCTGAAGGGAACGGCCATTATTGGAGAATATGAAGTGAGTGAGGAGCTGGCTAAAGCCGGCGCAGTGAGCGGTTATGATATGACCGTGGAAGCAGCGGTCGCCAAGCTTTACTATCTCCTGAGCATGGGCTACAATATTGGAAAAGTAAAAGAGCTAATGGTCGAGAACCTCAGAGGAGAATTGACAAAGGTGTTGTAAATGGCAGCGACAATTAAAGTTAAGGAAGTGAACCTTGAGCATGGCTATCCAACGGCAGATGTGGCTGTGCGCAATATGGTGGATCATTTGGGAACCTGCAAGCGGCAGGGAGTTCGTTCTGTTGTTTTAATCCATGGCTACGGATCTTCCGGAGTTGGAGGAAGTATTAAGACGGCCGTGCAAAGAAAGCTGAAAGAGCCTTCCATGGTCGGCCTGATTCGGATGACATGTCCCGGCGAAGATTGGATGGACCGCAAGAAAATAATGCTGAATTCCTGCCCGGGGTTGAAAGATTATGAATCCCGGATTTCGGGTAATTATGGTGTGACTGTCGTAATATTAAAATAGTATTTAAGGCCGGAAGGTCTGTCCCCGTGGGTGCAAAAGCAGCCAAAGGGTCTGTCCCCGTGGGTGCAAAAGCAGCCAGAGGGTCTGTCCCCGTGGTTGTCCTGATGGAGAGAAGTTGGTATGAGCATGCTTAAAATCAGTGATTTTGAAAGGGTTTTCAAAGACTATAAACCCAAACCGTTAGGTTATTATCGTTATTATTCTGTGCTGGTTCCTCTGGTAGAACATAAGAGTGAACTGCACATTTTATATGAGGTCAGAGCAGAAACGCTGCGTACACAGCCGGGGCAGGTGTCTTTTCCCGGAGGAAGGATCGAAGAAGGGGAGACACCGGAGGCGTGTGCCATACGGGAGGCTTGTGAGGAGCTTTGCCTTAAACCATCGGACATAAGGATCATTTCACCCCTGGACTATCTCCATACCTACAGCAATTTTACCATGTACCCCTTTTTAGGAGTGATCGACTATGATGCGTGCATCAGTGTTACAGCTAGTCGTGACGAGGTGAAAGAGGTGTTCTTCGTGCCCCTGAGCTATTTAATGAACACGGAGCCACTGGTATATAACTCGGATGTGTATCCAAAGATCCCGGATGACTTCCCTTATGAAAAGATCAATACAGACAATGGTTACAACTGGCGTAAGGGAACCACATCCATACCCATTTATCAATATGAAGGCTATGCAATCTGGGGTATGACTGCTCTGATCACTCAGGACCTGATCGGAAAAATGAAGGACGCAGGTCTGGATCGCTGAGGTCTGTCCCCGTGGAGTGCAAAAGCAGCCAAAGGGTCTGTCCCCGTGGTTGTAGAATATAGAAAAGAGGTGGCAAGAATGAAGAAAAGAGACTATAAGTTTGAAACACTCCAGCTCCATGCAGGGCAGGAAAACCCGGATCCGGCAACCGGCGCAAGAGCAGTGCCGATTTACCAGACCACATCCTACGTATTTGAGGACTGTGCACAAGCCGAAGGAAGATTTAATCTGTCCCAGAGCGGAAATATCTATACTCGCATCATGAATCCCACCACCGACGTTTTTGAGCGGAGAGTGGCAGCCCTGGAAGGCGGGATCGCAGCTCTGGCAACCGCCAGCGGGTCTGCGGCCATTACTTATGCCATCCAGAACATCGCCCATGCGGGAGATCATATCGTTTCTGCCAATACTTTGTACGGTGGGACCTATAACCTCTTTGCGAACACCTTTCGGGATTTCGGCATAAGCACCACTTTTGTCAATCCCGACGAAGAAAATAGTTTTGAGAAAGCCATACGCCCCAACACAAAGGCGATTTTCATCGAGAGTCTTGGAAATCCCAATTCCAGCATTATCGATATAGAAGCACTGGCGACAATGGCCCATAGTTACGGAATCCCACTCATTGTGGATAACACCTTTGCAACACCGTATCTACTGAGGCCTATAGAATATGGAGCTGACATCGTTGTGCATTCAGCAACAAAATTCATTGGCGGTCATGGAACTTCCATAGGCGGAGTCATCGTTGACAGCGGGAAATTTGACTGGGCAGCCTCTGGCAGGTTCCCCTATCTGACAGAACCGGATCCCAGCTATCATGGAGTGAAATTCACGGAGGCGGTAGGGCCTCTCGCTTACATCGTAAAAGTCAGAGTTACCCTGCTTCGTGACACGGGAGCAGCCTTAAGCCCGTTTAACTCCTTTTTATTCCTGCAGGGACTGGAAACCCTTTCCCTCAGAGTGGAGCGTCATATAGAGAACACGCTGAAGGTCATTGATTTTCTGAAGGATCATCCCAAAGTTGAACATGTAAACCATCCATCTTTGCCTGACAGCCCTTACAACGCTCTCTATAAAAAATACTTCCCGAAAGGCGGCGGCTCCATCTTCACTTTCGAAATAAAGGGCGGCCGGGAAGAAGCAAAAGAATTCATTGATAAGCTCCAGCTCTTCTCCTTATTGGCAAATGTGGCTGATGTGAAGTCGCTGGTGATCCATCCGGCAAGCACGACCCATGGACAGATGAACGAAGAGGAACTGGCTGCATCAGGTATCGGGCCCAACACGATCCGACTATCCATCGGTACAGAACATATAGATGACCTGTTATATGACCTGGAGCAGGCTCTATAAAAGTACGAATGAAAAGAAAGGCAAGTAAGCAAAGAAAGGCTGAATTTTAATGACGAAAAAAGTAATGGTGGCAATGAGCGGCGGAGTGGACAGCTCCGTTGCTGCCGTATTGCTAAAAGATCAGGGATATGAGATCTGCGGCGCCACATTGAAACTCTATGACAATGAAGACATCGGTATTGATGATCGCACCAGAACCTGCTGTTCCATCCTGGATGTGGAGGACGCCCAAATGGTGGCTCACCGCCTCGGGATACGACATTATGTATTCAACTTCGGACTTCATTTCAGCAGAGATGTCATAGAGAGGTTTGCAGAGGCTTATCAAAGAGGAGAAACACCAAACCCCTGCATAGACTGCAATCGCTACATCAAGTTCAGCAAGCTGCTGGAACGGGCTCTGCTGCTGGGTTACGACTATATCGCCACCGGCCATTATGCAAATGTGGAATACGATGAGAATAGGGGGAGGTATCTGCTGAAAAAGGCAAAGGATGCCACCAAGGATCAGACTTATGTTCTGTATGCCATGACGCAGGAAGAATTGGCCAGGACTCTCTTTCCCCTGGGAAACCTGCTGAAGAGTCAGGTGCGGAAAGAGGCAGAAGCCCGGGACCTGGTTAACGCCGAAAAACCGGACAGCCAGGATATTTGTTTTGTAAAGGACAACGATTACGGGAATTTTCTTGAAAGCGTCATGGGTGTCGTTTCTCCCGCCGGCGACTTTATCGACAAGGAAGGTAAGGTGCTGGGGCGGCACAAGGGGTTGATCCATTATACGATCGGCCAGAGGAAAGGTCTTGGCGTGGGTTTTGGCCGGCGCAAATATGTCACAGACCTTAGTAAAGAGAAGAATACCGTTACTCTGGGTGATCCGGAGGACCTGTTCCGCAGCAGTCTGATTGCAGCGGATGTAAATCTTATAGCAGTTGAAAAGCTGGATGGGCCTATGGAGGTTACCGCAAAGACCAGGTATAAGCAGCCCGAAACCCCCGCAACCATTTTCCCATTAGAGGATGGCAGGATCCGGGTGGAATTTGAAAAGCCCCAGAGGGCGATAACACCGGGGCAGGCAGTAGTCTTTTATGATAATGATATTGTAGTAGGTGGAGGTACCATCTATATATAGTACATCAGATCCGCGCCTTGCTTACGCCTCAGAGCCTCATGTAAAAGCTCGTCCAGAGTGATAAATTTCAGCGTATCGGCAATAGCTTCGTCAAGGATATCAAAGACCATGACTTTCATGGTCTCATCGATCTCAGGTGCTTTTTCCCTGACGGATTCCTCCGTAGTTTCAAAGAGTGAAAGCTCTACAGCGAACAAAATATCATATACAGTGATTTGCAGGGGTGAACGTGACAGATAATATCCTCCCTGAGCCCCTTTAACAGAGTTGACCAGACCACCGCGCTTCAAAAGAGAAAAGACCTGTTCAAGATAGATCTTTGAAATGCCCAGCCTCTCGGATATGCTGATGACCGTCACAGAGTCAGGGGAATCGTAGCTGTGAGCCAGATCGATCATAGCAGCTAAAGCATAACGTCCCTTTGCAGATAAACGCATTTCGTATCCCCTTTCATACTTATTACATATGAATTGTATGCTATACTTCCAGTCTCGTCAAGATTGGATGAAAAAAGTAAATTTTATAAGTTTAATGCTATTGACACCGGGGTAAAAAAGACGTATCATCAGAATAACATATTAAACATATATGTGATGAACAATTAAAACATGTCAGTAGTATAGGTCATATAAAACGGAATTCGTATAAGAATAGTAATAAGGATATGGAGGTATCATCAATGAGCAAGATCTATAAGAGTTTAACAGAACTGATCGGAAAAACTCCTTTATTGGAACTGACCAATTACGAAAAGAAAATGGAGCTTTCTGCGAGGATAATCGCAAAGCTTGAATACTTTAACCCCGCAGGCAGCGTGAAAGACAGGATCGCCCTGGCCATGATAAAAGACGCTGAGGAGAAGGGACTTCTGAAGAAGGACAGCGTCATCATCGAACCCACCAGCGGTAACACAGGGATCGGTCTGGCATCCGTAGCCGCAGCCAGAGGGTATCGGGTCATCCTGACCATGCCGGAAACCATGAGCGTAGAGCGTCGCAGCCTGCTGAAAGCCTATGGGGCAGAAATCGTCCTCACAGAGGGGGCAAAGGGTATGCAGGGCGCCATCGACAAGGCACAGGAACTGGCAGATGAGACCCCGGGAGCTCTTATACCGGGACAGTTTGTGAATCCGGCAAATCCTGCGGTTCACAGAGCCACAACCGGGCCGGAGATCTGGGAAGACACAGATGGAAATGTTGATATTTTCGTTTCCGGTATTGGTACAGGCGGGACTATCACCGGAGTAGGAGAATATCTGAAATCAAAGAACAGCAATATCGAGGTCATTGCTGTAGAGCCTGCGGATTCTCCGGTGCTGTCGGAAGGTCGCAAAGGTCCTCACAAAATCCAGGGTATCGGCGCCGGCTTCATTCCGGAGACGTTGAATACCTCCGTCTATGATGAGATCATCACCGTCACAGCGGAGGACTCATTTGAAACAGGGAAGATCCTTTCCAGAACAGAAGGACTGTTGACAGGAATCTCGTCGGGAGCGGCACTATGGGCTGCAACACAGGTGGCTAAGCGCCCGGGCAATGAAGGAAAGAACATGGTTGTACTATTACCGGATACAGGTGAACGTTATCTATCAACACCCCTTTTTGAATAAAAGAGACATGATAAAGGTCGTTCTTACATCTCGTGACCGTTGAAAATAAGCATGCACAAGCCCGCAGGGAATTGGAGTTGCGCTGTATATAAAAGAGTGGTAGAATAATAAAACACATGATTATTCTATGAAATACAGAGGTCAATCAATGGAAATTGAGATGAAATACACCATAAACGATAAAGAGACTGCGGATGCCATCTGGGAAGATGATTACCTGAATGAAATCAGCGATACATCTTCCCAGGAAACTGTCTATATGAAATCTGCTTATTTTGATACCGATGAGGGCATCCTATTAAAGAACGATGTAGCATTCCGGGTTCGTATGGAAGGCAGTAAGGTCGTTGCATCGCTCAAATGGAACGGCAGCAGTGCTGATGGTCTGCATACCCGTGAAGAAGTCAATGTTCCGATGGATGACCCGGCATGTTTTCTCGAACCGTCACCTGAGATTTTTCGGGAAAGCGATCAGGGAAGGGCAATGATGGAGCTCATCGGAAAGGAACGTCTTTACAGCATTCTGGAGATGAACTTTATCCGTAGAAGATTTCGTGTAGATTACGGAAAAAGTATTATGGAACTGGCCATCGACACAGGTGAGATCCTGACCAGTTGTGGTGAAGTGCCTATCTGCGAGCTGGAAATCGAACTGTTTTCCGGAGATCAGGAGGACGTAGTTGCTCTGGGTAATATACTGAAGGATAAATATAACCTGGTTCCCCTGGATGCCAGCAAATATGCCCGGGGACTAAAATTGCTCAGGGAATGTTATCAATTGAGATAAAGACGAAAGAGGAAAGATTCCTCGCATCAGGAAGGCATGATATGGCCGATGTTATCGATGAACGTCGGCCAACTTTTATGTTAATATATAAAAAAACACGCATAACCTCGATAATTCGTCGAATATTGATGGAAAATGGCAAAATATATCCAAAAAACCTAAGGAAACATGTCAATTCGGGCTGTTTTCTGCTTTACTTTATGGGTATAAATTAATATAATGTATCCGCTGTTACTTAAAAGGATAAACACAGGAGGAATCACTTACATGAAAGCAACAATGCTGAGCAAGGAAAAGAATGACGTTACATTTAAAATGGACTTTGAGGCGGATGAGTTTGAGAACGCGATCAATAACGCTTATAAGGCAACTAAGCATCAATACAATATAGATGGTTTTCGTAAAGGCAAGGCCCCAAGAAAGCTTATTGAAAAGAAATATGGAGAAGACATATTCTATGAGGATGCGATCAACCAGTTATTTTCCGATAGCTACCCCGTAGCGCTGGAGGAGCTGAAGATCGACCCTGTAGACAGGCCCTCTGCCGAATTTGATAAGATCGAAGCAAATAAAGGCTTTGGAGTAAACATAACGGTCACTGTTGTCCCTGAAGTCGAGGTAAAGGATTATAAGGGTGTCAAGATCGCCAAGGTGGACGATTCTGTATCGGATGAAGATGTGGACAAGGATCTGGAAGCGATGCAGAAGAGAAACTCCAGAATGGTAGTAGTTGAAAGACCTGCAAAAGAAGGCGATACAGTATTGATCGATTATGCAGGATTTGTAGGAGAAGAACAGTTCGAGGGCGGAACCGCTGAGCGTCAGCCTCTGACTCTGGGTTCCAACACCTTCATTCCAGGTTTTGAAGAGCAGCTGATCGGGGCTTCCGTTGGTGACGAAGTAGATGTCAAAGTGACCTTCCCCGAAGAGTATCATTCCGAAGATCTCGCAGGCAAAGAAGCTGTGTTCAAATGCAAAGTGCATGAGATAAAAGAAACCGAGCTTCCGGAGATCGACGACGAGTTTGCGAAGGACGTCAGCGAGTTCGAAACATTGGAAGAATTGAAAGCTGATATCAGGCATAAGTTAGAAAAGATTGCGAAAGATAAAGCGGAGTATGAGATGAAAAACGCTGTTCTGGAAAAGGTATATGAAGGAACAGAGATCGACATACCGGAGGTCATGGTAGAAAACCAGATCGACGACATGCTCCAGGAGTTCCAGCAGCAGCTGCGCTACCAGGGTCTGGATCTGAACCAGTACTTTGAATATCTGAACAAGAGTATCAGCGAATTCAGAGAAGAGATCAAGCCGGATGCTTACAAAAAGGTTAAGACAAAACTTGTTGTGGAAGCTGTCGCCAATGCAGAGGATCTGAATGCTTCGGAAGAAGATATTGAAAAAGAACTGGCTGCTATGGCGGAACAATATAAGATGGATGTAGATAAACTGAAAGAGGTAATGGGTGACCAGGGTCTCCATTATATCAAGCAGGACATCAGAAACAGAAAGGCTATCGATCTCATGTACGAAAGTGCGGTTGTAGAAGGATAGTACTGACGAAGGATATGAAGGGGGAAACCAAATGTCATTGATCCCAATGGTTGTAGAGCAAACAAGTCGCGGTGAGCGATCCTATGATATCTACTCAAGATTATTGAAGGACCGCATCATCTTTCTCGGTGAAGAAGTCAACGAACACAGCGCCAGCGTAGTGGTTGCGCAGCTTCTTTTCCTGGAAGCTGAAGATCCCACCAAGGATATCAACTTCTATATAAACAGCCCCGGAGGCTCCATCGCTTCGGGTATGGCGATCTATGATACTATGCGTTACATTAAACCGGATGTTTCAACCATCTGTATCGGAATGGCGGCAAGCATGGGAGCTTTCCTGCTGGCAGCCGGTACAAAAGGAAAACGGTTTGCACTGCCGAACTCAGAAATTATGATCCATCAGCCGCTCGGAGGAATGAGCGGTCAGGCAGAGGATATGAGGATCCATGCAGAACGCATCATAAGGACCAGAGAAAAGCTGAACCGTATCCTCAGCGATATCACGGGTCAACCGCTGGAGCGGATCGCCAAAGATACTGACCGCGACAATTTCATGGATGCGGAGGATGCCGTAAAATATGGGATCATCGATAAGGTATTAGTATCCAGAGAGTAATAAAATCTATTTGAAAGGGAGTAATATGGGAAAATACGACGAATCAAAACAATTAAAATGTTCTTTTTGCGGAAAGCCTCAAGACCAGGTAAGACGACTTGTGGCTGGACCGAATGTATATATTTGCGATGAATGCATCGAGCTTTGCCAGGACATCATAAAGGAAGAATTTGCTGACATGATGTCCGGGAGGGGTGACTTCGGTGATCCCACGTCATTGCCGAAACCAAAAGAGATCGCCGAGGCATTGTCAGATTACGTGATCGGCCAGGAAGATGCCAAGAAAGCCCTCGCAGTAGCCGTGTACAACCACTATAAGAGGATCGGCGCTTTCGGAGGCGGCCCTGAGGACGATGTAGAGCTTCAGAAGAGCAACATCATCATGATGGGTCCCACCGGTTCCGGAAAGACACTGCTGGCTCAGACCTTAGCAAAAATCCTCAATGTACCCTTTGCCATCGCCGATGCCACCGCATTAACGGAAGCCGGATATGTGGGCGAGGACGTGGAGAATATTCTGCTTAAGCTGATCCAGGCGGCGGATTACGATCTTGAGAAGGCCCAGAAGGGCATCGTATATGTGGATGAGATCGATAAGATCGCCAGAAAGACAGAAAATCCTTCAATAACTCGTGATGTGAGTGGAGAAGGTGTCCAGCAGGCGCTTCTGAAGATCCTGGAGGGCACTGTGGCAAGCGTACCACCTCAGGGAG
Organism: Firmicutes bacterium UBA1426; assembly: GCA_002329675.1. Taxonomy (GTDB): domain Bacteria; phylum Bacillota; class Clostridia; order Peptostreptococcales; family Anaerovoracaceae; genus UBA1426. The sequence goes on from DCUA01000028.1 coordinate 20,381, forward strand.
GACGTAAACATCCCCATCAGGATTTTATACAGTTCGACACGACCAATGTACTGTTCATCTGCGGTGGTGCCTTTGATGGCCTGGATAAGATCATCCAGAGGAGGGTCGGGGAAAAGACCATCGGTTTCAACTCTCAGATCAGATCCTCATCGGCTGAGGGAGCAGAGGTGCTGAAAGCCGTTCAGGCAGAAGATCTTCTGAAATACGGATTGATTCCGGAGTTTATCGGAAGGTTGCCCGTCATGGTCACTTTGGAGGAATTATCCAAAGAAGCATTGGTACGTATTATCAAGGAGCCCAAGAATGCCCTGCTCAAGCAATACAAAAAGCTGTTCCAGCTGGATGGGGTCGAGCTCGAAATTGATGATGATGCGGTTCTCCGGTTGGCAGAAAAGGCCATTGAGAGAAAGACGGGGGCCAGGGGTCTCCGAAGCATCATGGAGCATATCATGACGGATATTATGTATGAGATCCCATCGAGAGATGACATCAGGAAGTGCATAATAACAAAGAGTACAATAGATCATAACACGGGGCCAACTTTAGTTCTCAGAGATGCAAAAAGACTCGAGAAGAAAGAGGAGACTGCATCGTAACAGAAAAAACAGACGGCTATCCGCCGCCTGTTTTTCAACTAAGGAGGTTAAGAGATGAAGAAGATAAAAGATAACGACGAGTTAGAAAAGGACATTCAGGAATATGAAGAGGACTTGAATGACGTTATGCCTATGATCCCTCTGAGAGGGTTGTCGATCTTTCCATATATGGTACTTCATTTTGATATAGGAAGAGAAAAATCCATCAGCGCTCTGGAAAAAGCCATGATGATGAACCAGACCGTATTCTTGTCGGCTCAGGTGGCCGCAGAGACAGATCTGCCCACAAGGGACGATTTCTATCAAGTTGGGACCATTGCTAAGATCAAACAAATGCTGCGCTTGCCCGGGGATACGATTCGAGTCCTTGTGGAGGGTGTCAGCAGGGGGCGCATTGAGGAATTCATATTTGAGGTTCCCTATTTTAAGTGCAGAGTCACGGCTATAAAGGAACAGGAATTCGAGAGCATTCCCCCGCGTATCGTGGCATTGATGCGGACGGTATTATCCTCTTTTGAGGAGTACGTCAACTATAGCCCGAGAATCTCCCAGGAGGTCTTTCCTTCTGTGGTGACAGTTGAGCAGCCCGGCCGGCTGGCAGATGTGATAACCTCTCATCTGGATATCAAGACTGAGGAAAAACAGGACATACTGGAGGCCTTTGATATTGAAGAGCGTCTCGAACTGTTAAATACGATCCTTACCAAGGAAATCGAGATCCTGAAGATTGAGAGTTCGATCACTAACAAAGTCAGGACTCAGATTAACAAGAGCCAGAGGGAGTACTATCTGAAGGAGCAGCTCCGGGTGATCCAGGAGGAACTCGGGGAGGATGAAGATTCCGAGGACGAGATCCGCAACTGGCTTGAGCAGTTAAAGAAGCTCAAGCTTCAGCCTGCAGTCCACGAGAAAATAGAGAAAGAGATCAAACGACTGAGAAAGATCCAGGGAGGTTCCGCAGAAGGAGGCGTTATTCGCACCTATGTGGAATGGATCCTTGCTTTGCCATGGAACAAATCCTCCAAGGACAACAAGGACATCAAGCTTGCAGAGGCCATACTCAACGAAGACCATTACGGTTTAGATAAGGTTAAGGAGCGTGTTCTTGAGTACCTGGCTGTGATTCAGCTATCAAAGAGCATGAAGGGCCCGATCCTATGCCTTGTCGGGCCGCCGGGAACAGGAAAAACATCCATCGCAAAGTCTATTGCGAGGTCACTTAACCGGAATTTTGTCCGCATGTCCCTCGGTGGTGTGAGAGACGAAGCCGAAATAAGAGGGCACAGGAGAACATATATCGGGGCTATCCCGGGACGGATCATTTCCGCCATTAAGGAAGGGAAGACAAACAACCCTGTATTCCTATTTGACGAAGTAGACAAGATCGGAAACGATTTTCGCGGAGACCCTGCTTCAGCATTGCTGGAAGTACTTGATCCCGAACAAAACAAGACCTTCACAGATCACTATCTGGAGGTTCCCTTTGACCTTTCAAAGGTGATGTTCATCACTACGGCGAATACCACGGATACCATACCCAGGCCTTTGCTGGACAGAATGGAGGTCATACAGGTCACGGGCTACACAGAAGAGGAAAAGGTCAATATCGCAGAGCAGTATCTGATTCCTAAGAAAATCAAGGAGCACGGTCTGAAG
>DCUA01000028.1:22637-22816 GCA_002329675.1 Firmicutes bacterium UBA1426
TCCGGTGTCCGTAATCTGGAGAGAGAAATCGCCAATGTCTGCCGGAAGGTGGCCAAGACCGTCGCAGAGAAGAAAGGCGGATCGGTCAGCATCTCTGCGTCAAATATAGAAAAATACTTAGGTAAAAAACGCTATCGTTATGATAAGATAGAGGGAGAAAACGAAGTTGGTGTGACAAC
>DCUA01000086.1:0-1874 GCA_002329675.1 Firmicutes bacterium UBA1426
AGATTTTTGACACAAAAATGATACGTTTTTCTCATTTTTGATAAAGATACAACCACGGGGTCAGACCCCGTGGCTTAAAAAGTAGCCATGGGGACAGACCCCGTGGGTTCAAAAGCAGCCATGGGGACAGACCCTATGGGTTAAAAAGCAGCCATGGGGTCTGACCCTTTGGGTTAAAAAGCAGCCATGGGGACAGACCCCATGGCCGGAGATTTAGCTGATCATTGATTAACTGCAGTGTCCATATATGGGTCTTTTTCACGTGTCACTGCAGATCCCAGGTTGAGAATATTTTTTTGTATCTCCAAAATGATATTATTAATATCCGCAACCTGCTCCGGAGAAAGGCTACTGACCGCAAGGTGAGTATTGTAGAGGACCTTTACTAATTCATCATGAACATCGTACATGTTCTTTTTGATACTCCACAAAGATTCGGGGCTGACTATCCTCGATTCAATATCCTCTCTTGTTACAGCACCGTCCTTCGAAAGGGTGTATTCCGACACCTGCTGCACATCGATGCAGTTATAACCGTAGGTATTCCGAATGGACTCAGCCAGACCTTTCTTGGCATCTTCTTCGCCGTGTATGAGAAAAATCTCATGAGGTGGTCTTTGAAGGCCTCCCACCCATTCCAGGAGTTGATCTCTGTCCGCATGGCCGGAAAAACCCTGAAGGTTATGTATTTCAGCTTCGACTTGGATCCTCTCACCGAAGATGGACACCTGCTTATCTCCATCCACGATGGATCTCCCCAGAGTCCCCACGCTCTGATAGCCCACGAACACGATGCTGGCTTTGGGATTCCAAAGATTGTGTTTCAGGTGGTGCTTGATACGTCCGGCTTCACACATACCGCTGGCAGATATTATTATTTTTGGCTGCGGATCCATGTTCAATGCTTTTGAATCTTCACTAGTCCGGGTAAACTTCAGATTTTTAAAGTCAAGAGGATTATTTCCATTTAGTATGTAAGCTTTGGTTTCTTCATCAAACACCTGAGCGTTTCGGCGGAAAACTTCCGTTGCAGATGTAGCCATTGGGCTGTCCACATACACCATAATCTTGTCCAGGACTTCTCTGCATTCCTCGTTTTCCTCATAGAAGCGGTTAAAAAGGTAAATCAACTCCTGGGTACGTCCCACTGCAAAGGAAGGGATGATGACATTTCCACCCCGACGGATGGTTTTCAGCACAATGTCGACCAAACAATCAATGCTGGCTGAGTTCTCCTCATGGACGCGGTCGCCATAAGTGGCTTCCATGATCACAAAGTCAGCTTTCTTAATTATGGTCGGATCCCTGAGAATGGGCTTGTTTCTCATGCCCAGATCCCCGGTGAATACCAGCTTTGATGGGTCTCCGTTTTCCTTAATAAAGAGTTCAATGATGGAAGATCCCAGTATATGACCTGCGTCATTAAAGACCACTTTAACGTCTTCACAGGGTTCCAGTAACTGGTCGTAGAGCACCGGTTCGATATGGAGCAGAGCTCTTTCCGCATCTTTGACAGTGTAAAGAGGCTCCACCAGGGGTCTCCCGGCTCGCTGGTTTTTGTTATTCTGCCACTCTGCCTCCTTTTCCTGTATGTAAGCGCTATCTCTCAACATCACATTCAAGAGATCCGCGGTGGCATCGCTGCAGTATATCTTTCCGTTGAATCCCCGTTTCACAAGCAGGGGGATTCTCCCGCTGTGGTCAATATGTGCATGGCTGATCAGAACAAAATCCAGTTCAGCCGGATCGAAATCAAATGGTTGCCAGTTCAGCTCTTCCAGGTCGTCATTGCCCTGAAACAGACCGCAGTCCAATAGAATCTTACTCTTCTCTGTTGTAATCAGATGGCAGGAGCCGGTCACGGATGTTGCTGC
>DCUA01000086.1:1915-2809 GCA_002329675.1 Firmicutes bacterium UBA1426
GGGTCTGTCCCCGTGGGTTCAAATGCAGCCAAAGGGTCTGTCCCCGTGGATGAATTTGCAGCCAAAGGGTCTGTCCCCGTGGTTGCTTTTATTATAACATATTGCGTCACAATAACGGCCCTGATTTTGTTCGTGTCCCCAAAAAATATTATTTCACACTATTATCATCGGCCTTCATTAGTGCTATAATAACCCCATGCGTATGTTGACACAGTACAAGGGGCTGCCCCACCAAGTCTACATAATACTCATGGCGAGGATCATCAGTGCCATGGGTATGTTTGTGTACCCTTTTCTCACTTTGTTTCTGAGCAGCAGGCTCGGTTTTTCAGAAGTGGATATCGGGAAATTCCTGCTCATTGTGTCCATGTCATATATTCCAGCCGCCATGATCGGGGGAAAGCTGGCAGACTCCTTGAGCAGAAAAAACACCTATTTAGCAGCTATGGCTTGCTCCGACATTGCGCTATTGGTGGCAGGTTTTCTTACCGAATCAATTTCAGTCATCTATCTTTTACTGGCGGCGTTCTTTTTCATGAATATGTCGATGCCGATTTTGGCCGCTATGATGATGGATCTGACAGCTCCTGTAAATCGCCAGGAATCCTTTTCACTGGTCTATCTCGGCATCAATATTGGCGGCGCAATAGGACCTATGGCAGCAGGTTTCATGTTTGAGAATCACACACCTTGGATATTTTGGGGTGAGGCAATTCTTAACCTTATCGCCTTAAGCTTGATTTTCGCTTTCATCAAGGATACAAAACCCGGAGAAGAAGATTTTCAACGAATTGCAAACGATGCTGCCAGGAAAGCAGAGGCTGCAAGCAATGAGTCCATGCTTCGGATTTTGCTGCGCTCTCCAATTATGATCTGCTTTGGTATCTGTGCGTC
>DCUA01000090.1:0-582 GCA_002329675.1 Firmicutes bacterium UBA1426
GGTCTGTCCCCGTGGTTGTTCTTTTGTCGAAAATTTATCGGCTTCCGCGACAGTCTTCTACAGGTTTCGTAACCCTTCCCGCTTATGATGAAGAAAGAGGGGGGATTCACGGTGGAATTGTTGTTGGAGAACCTTAGAAATGCGTTTCTAAAAGGAAAACACGGCAGGGTAAAGGATATCACCCTTCCGGACATGCAGTTCATACTTCGGGTAGGCGTCACTATCAGCCTTTCGTTCCTGATAGGCAGAGCCGCCCTCTGCTATTCAATGGAGCCGGCTTCTATCGCACTCATCACTGTTTTATTGATGCAAAGCAAGGCTAATATCTATACGCTTCCGTTTTTGAGCTTCGGAATGTTGTCCGCAATCGGGACAAGCTATGATTATTTGGGAGATATGGCGGCGCTGCTATTATGCGCGATTCTCTTTCTGTTACCCTGGGTCCGGAAGTTTCCATTGAACCTTCGGACATTGGTGGCGGCAGCCCTGATGGTTTCCGTTAAAGTTCTGTATTATCTATGGGCAGGGCTGTTGTTTCTGTATGATGGAATGGCCATGGCGCTGGATTTACTGATGCTGATA
>DCUA01000090.1:632-5102 GCA_002329675.1 Firmicutes bacterium UBA1426
GGTGGTTTGGGAATTACTCAGGAAGGTCCGGTCTCGCTGCTTCATATAACTTCATTTTTATTGGTTTTAGCGGTGGGATACAGTATGGGGCCCGCCGAAGGCGGTCTTGTAGGAATTCTGGCAGGCTTTCTTATAATGCTCATGACATACGATACTCCAGCGCTGGCAGGGATTCTGGGATGTTGTGGTGCTGTCGCAGGACTGTTTCAGGGAAGGCGCAGGTTAGTTGCGGGGACTTGTTTCGTTGGACTAGCCCTTGCTTTTGGTATGCTGAAAGGCTTCCCGGAACTATATGTATCGGTTTACGAGCCATTGATTGCCGGCATTCTTTTCATCCTGATCCCAAACAGGGCGATGGACCAGACGATTCGCTTTTTATCCATGCTCAGGCAGGATGACAGTTATTATGAGCTCAAGACCAGACGAAGGCTAAGAGAGCAGGTAAAAGACTATGCTGACCTTTTCGGTAAACTGGCCTTATGCAGCAGTAGTGCGGGAGCCTATCATCCCGCAAGGGACATAATGACCCAACAATTCAAGGGAATGTCCAAAGCGATGGAGAAAATGGCGGTGGAATTATCCGCAGAATATAAACCCCTGCAGGCAGAGAGGCGTAGATATGATCTGCAGACAGGCATGTCAAACTACGCAAAGGAAGGCCGGGTTTCCGGCGACAGCTGCCTTTGCACACCCATCGGCGAAGGAGAGTTTCTCATCGCTTTAAGCGACGGTATGGGGCAGGGGATGCGGGCCGCCGAAGAAAGCAACCTCACAGTGAATACACTTTCCCAATTGATCAAGGCAGGATTTGAAGCAGAGCTGGCTCTTCGGATGGTCAATTCGATCCTGCTTCTAAAATCCGACGACGAGATCTTTTCAACAGTGGATATGGGATTTATCAATTTATATACAGGGAGGGCCAGGATCTTCAAGATCGGGGCCGCCGCCAGCTTCCTAAAGCGGGGTGACGGTGTAAAAGCCATAAAGATGTCCGCTCTGCCACTGGGGATCATTGAAAAGGTCCCGGTGGAGTCCATTTCCCTCCAGCTGCGAAAGGGAGATGAGCTGATCATCGTATCCGATGGGATCACAGAGGCGGAAAGGGGGTCGGATGGATTGGAATGGGTCAAAAATGCCATTCTTGAGATCCGCTCCAAAGATCCTCAGACCATGGCAGATCTGATAATAAACAGGGCGGTGCAGAAGTATGGTCTGCGGGAAAAGGATGATATGACGGTGATCGTTGCACTTGTTAAATAAGTTAATATCCCGCCACCATCCAAAATAATAACAAGGTTGTGGACTTAACCAGCCTTGTCAACAATAGTAAGAAAAANNAAATGACCTCATTCACAAGTTGTAACCCACACACAACTCAGTCTTTTGCACAGAAATGACCTCGTTCCCAAACTCGTTCCCAAACTCATTCCCAAACTCATTCCCGAAACATCTGCTATAGTCGCTGGCGGACAGTAGCGCTTTCCAGCTTGCTATTTTACGAATATGTGGTTAAGATATAAGTTGTTGTTTGAACGAATCATAAGCAACAGGAAAGAGGAACACTTTGCTTAACCCGTACATATGGCTCATGAGTCTTGGTCACGTGATTGCTGACTTAGGCCATGGAGTCCTTCCCATCATCACACCATTACTCACAGAAAAGTTGGACCTCAATTTCTTTCAAGTGGGTATTATAGCTTTGGCTTTCACCTTTAGCTCTGCAATTATTCAGCCCATTCTAGGAGTGCTGAGCGATCGTTATAGCATGCCCTGGTTAATGCCCCTGTCGATTTTCCTTTCCGGATTTGGTCTGGCTCTTACCGGCGTGGTGAATTCGTATGGGCTGTTGCTGTTTGTCATACTAGTGGGCGGGATCGGAGTAGCGGGCTATCACCCGGAAGGGTCAAAGATGACTCATCTGATGAGTGAGGAGGAAAAGGCCGGAGCTTCCATGGCTATTTTCTCTGTGGGAGGCAATGTGGGTTTCGCCCTTGGCCCTATGTTTGCTGTATTTTTATTAAGCTTCTCAGGCCTCAAATCGATCCTGGGCTTTTTCATTCCTGGATTTTTGATCTCCTTGGTTTTTCTGTATCTATCACCCAGGTTCAATACGATTATGAAAGGGTACGCAGAAGATAGAAAAGAGCAGGAGAAACTGAAGGCAAAAGTCGACCAGGAGGTAAAAACGAAAGCGAAGAAAGGCGATTTAGTGCTTGTATTGCTTTATGTAGCAGTAAGATCCTGGATCCATTCCGGATTGGTATATTTCATTCCCTTTTATTTTCCCGCTTATAAAGGGGTAACGGAGCCGGAATACCTGATGACTATTTTATTGATTGCAGGAGCGTTAGGGACCTTGGTGGGAGGACCCTTGACCGATCGTTTCGGAGGGCGCAACTGTCTGCTGGTTTCTATGGTCCTGTCTCTCGCAACCATTTATCCTTTTGTATATTTTAACAGCTATTGGATCACCATTTTTGCTTTTATTGCCGGTGCTGCGATCGTATCGACTTTTTCCATCACTGTTGTTCTGGGTCAAAGGCTTTTGCCAGGTAATGTGGGACTTGCTTCAGGACTGGTGCTGGGCTTTGCAGTAGGTATGGGATCCATTGGGGTCAGCATACTTGGACTGATCGCGGATCATACGAGTCTCCCTTTTGTTATGAATATTCTTTGCNNTCCTGTTGCCTAAAGATAAGGCTGACCAACAGTAACTTCGCCCTTTTCGTTGACACCGATGACATCTTTTCCCTCATCCCGGAGGGCTTTAATGTAGGCGATGGTGTCTGCATCGATTTTTTCGCCGGGACAGACGAGTGGGATGCCCGGAGGATAAGGAGAAATGGGGGAAGCGCAAATCAGCCCCGCTGCTTCTTCTAAGGGAACACGGATCCGTGATTTTGGTAAGTCAAAGAGTTGCATTTGCCGTTTCAGGGGAGGAACCTTCGCTAAAGGTGTGTCCCCCTGGGTGCAAAAGCAGCCACGGGGTCTGTCCCCGTGGTTGATTTTTATTAGGGCGGAGAGGAGTTTTTCATAATCCTGTTTTCTGTTTCCCATGCCGGTCATGAGCATCAGGATATTTCCTGTGGTGAATTCAGGGAAAATCCCCTGCTCTATGAGCGCTGCCTCCAGTTGTGCCGCCGTCATCAGGNNCCGGGCTTCCCCGACTGGCGGGAATCAGTCTGATCAAAGGCTTTCAAAGCTTCACTATAGAAAAAATCAAGGTTCTCAGCCCATTCCTCCATGAGGATCTTCCCGTGGTTTTCCAGAATCGAGGCATTGATGTCCAGGGAAGCCATCAGCAGGTAGGAGGGACTGGTGCTCTGAATGCATTGCAGTTTGTCCTCAAGGGTGTATCGATCTACTCGTTCCGAGTTCAGGTTAAGCACAGCGCTTTGCGTGAAAGAAGCCAGGGTCTTGTGTGTGCTGTTGATCACGATATCGGCCCCCGCATCTTCTGCAGCCTGGGGTATGCCCTTTTCAAAGAATTTCAAATGAGCTCCGTGGGCCTGGTCTACAATAAGGATCTTACCGTATTTATGGACCGTTTCAGCAATGGCGGCTATATCGCTGCAGACACCGTAATAGTTGGGGCTGGGCAGGATGACCGCAGAAGCCCGTGGGTTTTCTATAAGGCATCTCTCAATTTCGGAGTAGCTGATCTCGCCTGAAATTCCATACTCTTCAACAAGCTCCGGATAGGCATAAACGGGTTGGATATTTGCCAGTGTCAGAGCATTGAATATGGATTTATGGCTGTTTCTCGCCATGATCAGCTGACCCCCCGCGGGAACAGTAGCCAGGATGGAGGCAATGATCCCTCCGCTGGTGCCATTGACCAACAGGTAGGAATGGGAAACCCCGTAAAGCTCTCTGTATTTATCCTGAACGGCTTTTATGATTCCTTCAGCCTGGAAAAGATTATCGGATCCGCATATTTCCGTGAGGTCGCAGTCCATGATCTTGTCGAGAAACTCAGTGTAGCCGAATCGCCTGTAAAGATGAGAGCCTTTGTGTCCGGGCGTATGAAAGGATACCGCACGGCTGTCTGCATGCTGCAGTAAAAATTCTGTGATTCGAAGTTCTTTACTCATGGACTACCTCCGCCTCGGATGTTTCTGTGTCAATTATATTTGGATATAGGCAGGATTGCAATTAGAATGGATGCTCGAAATAAATCGTATCAATGCAATCGACAAGCTGGCTTGCACATGTTAAAATCAAAAAAATGGGTTTTCACTCCTGGGTAGTCACAATGTGAGGTGGAATGATGTTCAGAGAAATGAGAAGAATAAAGCAATTAATGCCTGAAGAAGAAGCCATCAGGATCTTAAAGTCCTGCTCAACCGGAGTATTGGCCGTGAGCGGTGACGACGGATATCCTTATACTGTTCCGTTGAACTATACATACGAGGACGGAAGACTGCTTTTCCACTGTGCGCTTGTGGGGCACAAGATCGATGCCATCAA
>DCUA01000090.1:5166-8467 GCA_002329675.1 Firmicutes bacterium UBA1426
GGGAGACGACGAAAAGAGATCAGCTCTGGAAGCGTTGATAGCTAAATATTCCGCCGGCTTTGAAGAGGCAGGACAGCGGGAGATCGAAAAGGATTGGAATAACGTTGCTCTGGTAGAAGTAAAAATTGAGCATATAACCGGGAAAGTCGCCCGTGCTCTGGTGGTTTAACGGATGTGTAATAACATAATATGAACAAAAAAGATGCCGGGCGCCAATATAAAAATTATATTTGGCACCCGGCATCTTCTGACTTGGAACCTTTAAGTGAGGAAAAAAGGTGGGTAGGTTCCTTCCTGGTTGCAGAGTTATTGGATGACTAACACGGGTTTATCCGTGATATGGAGGACTCTGGTGGTAACACTGCCCATGTAAAGCCGCTTGGATAAGGATCCCAGACCGTTTGATCCCATTACGATCAGATCTGCGCCGCATTCATTGGCAAAGTTCACGATGGAGCGGGCCATTTCTTCGCCGTATTCTTCCAGCATAACGGTCTCAACATTGGAGTCTCCTAGCATTTCTTTTGCTTTATCCAGCAATTCCTGGGAGTCTGCTTTTGTTTTTTTAATGATTTCCGGCCAATCTAATGCCATGGAATCCTGAGCAAGGCGTGCGTTGAAATGATAGTAGGAAACAGTGGATCTAACGCTGATAACGTTCAACACGATAATTTTGCTGCCGAGGCAATCTGCAAGTTCTTTTGCTTTAAGTAAGGCCCTTTCTGAGTTTGCAGAGCCGTCGATGGGTACTAAAATAGTTTTCATCCTATTCACCTCTTCCTTAAAGATAATTAAAATCCATGTATTCGCAAAGTATTTATCTATTAGTACCCGGACTCCTAATAAGTAATCAGAAAAAATAGAAAATTAACCCACCCCCGTTAAAGACTATCAGAGGTGGGTTATCAGACAGAAAGGATCAAAATTATTCTACGCTATGGTTTGCTATGGTTTGACTCTATGGGCCAGAATTGCATCCAGCAGCTTATGAGCCACTTCCTCTTTTGTGAGCAGGGGAAGCCGGATCTCATCGTCGGAAGTGATCAGGGTCAACAGATTTGTGTTCACCGCAAATCCTGCACCTTCTTCTTTCAAGTTGTTGCATGCGATCATATCTACCTGTTTGGACTCCAGTTTCTTTCTGGAGTTTTCGATCAGGTTTTGCGTCTCCATGGAAAAGCCGCACAGGAATTGCCCTTCCCGGCGATGCTCGCCAAGATACTTAAGAATATCCATCGTGCGAACCAGCGGGATAGAAAGATCGTCATCTTTCTTTTTGATCTTATCGTGAGCCACCTCCGCAGGACGATAATCCGATACTGCGGCCGCTTTAATAATGATATCCTGGTCAGCACTCCTTGAAGTCACTGCTTCAAACATATCTGCGGCAGAAAGCACATTCACTACCTCCACGTATAGTGGCGGATCCAGAGCTGTTTTTCCGCTGACCAAAGTGACCTCCGCTCCCCGCTGCGCGGCAGCTCGTGCAATGGCATATCCCATTTTACCTGAAGAGTGGTTGGAAATGAAGCGGACGGGGTCCAGGGCTTCCATGGTAGGGCCTGCTGTGACCAGGACTTTCAAACCTGCCATGTCCTTTTTGCAGGCTGATTCAAATAAAATGGTTTCCAGCAGCAGCTCCGGTTCGGGCATTTTTCCAAGTCCCACATCACCGCATGCCAGCCAGCCGGAGGCAGGCGTTATGACTTTCCAGCCAAAGCTTTTCAGCTTGTTGAGATTTTCCTGTGTCACGGGGTTTTCATACATGGCTGTGTTCATTGCGGGAGCGATGATTTTATTACAGCGGCATGCCAGGACAGTGGTGGTCAGCATGTCATCAGCAATGCCGTTGGCCAGCTTGGCGATGACATTTGCCGTTGCAGGAGCGATAACTACTAAGTCTGCNNACGGGCACCTTATTGTTAGTAAGGGTCTCAAAGGTGATCGGGGATATGAATTCCGTTGCATTGGCAGTCATCAGCACATGAACATCACAGTGTTGCTTTACCAGAAGGGATGCAAGATTTGCAGTTTTGTATGCGGCAATGCTGCCGGTAACGCCTAAAAGTATCGTTTTGTCTTTAAGCATTTTAAGCCCCTTTTTCTATGGATGTACCCGTCGGCATCAGTGGTGCTGTCAGGGCCCATCGATGTGATTTAGCGGATCAGACACCTGCTAAACTTAGCAACTAATTACATTATTATACCATAAATGTGGCTGCAGAAACTATATCAAAATCTTATAGGTGTAAATGGACACCNNCGATAATTATAGTTTGCATTCTTTCCATGGTTTTTTTATAATAAACGAGACAGAATAAACGAAAGCCCGAATCAAAGCCTGATTGTACAAAGGAGAAAAATAATTATGATTTTAGCCATAGACGTAGGAAACACCAATATCGTTATCGGTTGTATGGAAAAAGACAACATCCTTTTTACGGCACGTATCAGTACAGATCGGGCGAAGACGGAAGATGAATATGCAGTCATGCTCAAGAATCTGTTTGAGATAAATGGAGTCTCTTCGGATATTATCGAAGGTGGCATCATATCTTCTGTCGTACCGGACTTAAAAAAGGTACTTTATCTGGCAGTAAAAAAAGTGACTGGAAAAAGCCCTCTCATAGTATCACAGGATCTGGATACCGGTCTGATAATTGACATGGACGCGCCAGCCAGTTTGGGCTCTGATCTGATGGTGGATGCAGTAGCGGCCATAGCCAAATACCCGAAACCCATCCTGATCTTTGATATGGGCACTGCGACCACTCTTTCCGTTATCGATGAAAACGGGGTTTACATCGGAGGCATGATCATGCCGGGACTACGTCTGGGTGTAGATGCACTTGCGGCACGTACGTCGCAGTTACCGCGGATCAGCCTGGATGCTCCGGAGCAGCTGGTTGGTAAGAACACAATCAACTGCATAAAAGCCGGCGCTATCTATGGAAATGCGGGAATGCTTGATGGCCTTATAGATCGGGTAGCAGAAGAGCTTGGAACCACGCCAACCGTAATCGCTACAGGTGGTCTGATAGGAGAGGTTGTTCCTTATTGTAAGCGGAAACTCATCTTTGACAAGCATTTGACGCTTTGGGGTTTGTTAATGCTCTACGAGAGAAATAAGAACAAGCCTGCTTAAGTAACAGGAATCCTTTAAGCAGGCAGGGTTCTTTTATTCGCCGGTTTCATACAGTGCCACAAGCTCCTCCTGATTCTGCAGGAAGATATCTACCAGCAATGGGTCGAAATGTGTACCGCTGCCGTCCTGAATGATGGCAGCGCTTTTTTCGTGGGT
>DCUA01000090.1:8473-11021 GCA_002329675.1 Firmicutes bacterium UBA1426
GGATAACCGGAACCATCCCATTTCTCATGATGACCTTTTGCGATTTCCAATCCCATCTTCAAAAAGGAGTTGCCCTTGTACCGGTTGACCACATCCTCCAGGGTTTTTGCGCCAAGAACTGCATGGTTCTTCATGATCTCATATTCTTCGGGGGTCAGTTTGCCCGGCTTCTGCAGGATGGCATCCGGGATACCCACTTTTCCTATGTCATGAAGAGGGCTGGAGCGATAGATATTCGTAACATATTCATCATCGATGATTTTCGAAAACCGGGGAAGCTGTCTGAGCTTTTCCGCAAAAAATCTGCACAAGAGGGCAGTCCGTTCAATATGAGCTCCTGTATCGTCATCCCGGGATTCGGCCAGCTTCACTAACGCGTAGATCGTAGCGATCTGCGAGTCGGAAATTTCCTGAACTTTTTCATCCACCAGATCTTCCAGACGTTCGTTATATTTCTTCAGTTCCTGTTCTCGCTGAGCAAGCATGAGGTTGCTCTTTTCCAGGTCCCGGGATAGTTCTGCGTATTTGTACATCATTTCCTTCATCAGATCATTGAGTATCTCAAGATCCACCTTGTCAGCAAAACGGCTGAGAAGGAGATCCATGCCATCCAGCAGATCCTGAGACACAGTTTTCTCCCCCAGCCTGCCGATCAACGAGTATACTTTTTCGTTCATTTGCTCGTCTCCCGGAGATTTTGTTGCACGAAGTAATCAAAGCCCACATGCTCAAGGCTTTTTAACCGTTCGATCATTAATTTCATTTGATCGGGGGAATCGATAATGCTTCCGTGCTGAGGTGCTAAAAGAGTAACTTCCCGGGCCGCCACCTGCTCCAGGGCGTAACGCAGGGAGGCGGCAGAGTTCATGACTCTCTGATGAAATGCCAGGATCCCATTTATGGGACATTTGCGGCCGTTGACATGGCACTTGTTCTCCGGGGTACACTTGGTGCAATCATCCGTGCTTCTGAGATACAGACTCCAGATATTATCATAACTTCCGAAGAGATCACTGCTGAAGAGGGTCTTTGTTTTGCAGTCGTAGGTCATAAAGCTTCCCGGAGCGTGGGCATAGGGAGTAGGGATAAATTCCAGCCGGCGGCCGTTTCCAAAAGTGTAGGAATATCCCAGGGTTGTGATGCACTGTTTCTTTGGGGTGGTTGAGTAAAAGTGGATAAATATGTTGTTCTCCCTGTGGGAAATGATTTGCAGTTCTTTATTGTTTATGACTGCTTCCATATGGGCTACGCTACCGCATAGATCGGGGTCGTAGTGCTGGTAGATAAGCCGTTTGATCTTATGGGGGTCCAGGCCGGTTCGCAGGATTTTCATCATCACTGTGCTGAAATCCCCCCGGCTGCCGCCATCGATGAGTACAGCCTCATCTCCGTCTACGATAAGGTAAGGATTGCAGCGCAATCCGATATTCATGTCAGCAAAACCCACCCAGAAGACGCCTTCGGCGATTTCTATGGGCTGCAGGTAATCCAGGGTCTCCTTGTCCTTCTTACTGTAAATACTCATGGTGTCCTCCGTTGCAATTGTGGTTTATAGTATACCGAAATGTAAGGAATTCGTAAACCGCTACGAGGAAGATTTTGCCGAATTTTGCCCCTTGAAAAAGAACATGTGTTCTGATATGATGTGAATACACAGAAAGGACCACAGAGCTATGAGGAGCATTTTTCATATAGACGCAAATAGTGCTTACCTGAGCTGGACCGCCGTATCCATGCTGGAACAAGGCTATCATACGGATATCCGTGAGATACCTGCAGTGATAGCGGGAGATCCGGAAAACCGTCATGGGATCATATTGGCAAAGTCCATTCCCGCCAAAGCCTACGGGATCGGCACCGGGGAGAGCCTTTTTGATGCCAGGAGAAAGTGCCCTGAGCTGGCGGTATTTCCGCCTGATTATGACCTTTATATGAAGTGCAGCGACGCCATGTATGATGTACTTTACCAGTATTCACCGCAGATCCAGCGGTACAGTGTGGATGAGTGCTTCATGGATTACACCTTGTCGGAGAAGAAGTTCGGCCCGCCTCTGGAGGTCGCTCATCAGATAAGAGAGAGGATGAAAAAGGAGTTGGGGTTTACCGTAAACATCGGCCTGTCATGCAACAAGCTTCTGGCCAAGATGGGCTCCGAGTTAAAGAAGCCGGACCGGGTCCACACCCTTTATCCCGAGGAGATGGAGCAGAAGATGTGGCCTCTGCCCGTGGGAGAACTCTTTATGGTTGGAAGGGCTACCGCTCAAAAATTAAACAAAATCAACATCAACACCATCGGAGACCTGGCTCAGGCAGACCCCCACCATATGAAGGCCCTGCTGAAAAGCCACGGTTTGCTGGTTTGGGGCTATGCCAACGGCATCGACAATTCAGAGGTGATCCCCAATAGCGAGATCTTCCAGAAGGGGATCGGAAACAGCACTACCACGAAATATGATGTGACGGAGCGCAAAGAAGCCTGCAAAGTTCTTCTGGCACTGACGGAAAAGGTAGCCATGCGGCTTAGAAAATCGGGCTGCAAAGCTTTTCT
>DCUA01000138.1 GCA_002329675.1 Firmicutes bacterium UBA1426
AAGTAGTTCTTCTAGACAATATCGAAATAATTTTTGATCCGTCGCTTAAACAGGACCCATTACGACTTTTACAAGGTATTTCGCGAAACAAAACAGTAGTTGCTGCGTGGAACGGCAACATTGACCACGGACACATTGTCTATGCCTCACCGGGGCATCCCGAGTACAAGAAATATCCGGTAAAGGACATTATGATAGTCAGCACTTATGATAATGCATGACAAATATAAAGGCACTGGAGGACAAATAAAATGAAATACAGCGATCATTATCCAGTTTGAACCTATCGTAACCAATATCGAACTCAGGAACGCAGATGAAGAAACCGCGGCCAAACAGCTTGTTAAGACTTACGTGATTTCTTCAGAAATGTCTGATAAGCTCATCAACATTCTTATACCCAAGCTACAGTTCGAGCAACCAACAGACAATAACTGCATGCTGATCGTTGGTAACTACGGCACAGGTAAATCGCACCTTATGTCCGTGATCTCTGCCGTGGCTGAAAACGCAGATCTTGTGAAAAACCTTAATGATAAAGACGTGGCAGATGCCGCAACCAGTATCAGCGGGAAATTCAAGGTCATTAGAACTGAAATAGGATCTACGACTATGTCCTTACGTGACATCATAGTGGCCGAACTGGAGGAGCATCTGTTTAAAATGGGTGTATCGTATACATTCCCCTCAGCGGACAAAGTGTCCAACAATAAACGTTCTTTTGAAGATATGATGACCGCTTTCCATAAAGAGTTCCCAGATCATGGTCTGCTCTTGGTTGTTGATGAATTACTTGACTACCTGCGTGGACGCAAGGATAAGGAACTTGTCATCGACCTCAACTTCCTGCGTGAGATAGGTGAAGTATGCAATGACATACGATTCCGTTTCATCGCCGGTGTCCAGGAAGCCATTTTTGACAGCCCTCGCTTTTCATTTGTGGCGGAAAGCATTCGCAGAGTGAAGGACCGTTTCGAGCAAATCCTTATTGTCCGCAAGGATGTCAAGTTCGTCGTGGCAGAACGTTTGCTCAAAAAAAACGCCGACCAGCAGGTGAAGATCAGAGAATACCTGACTCCATTCGCCAAGTTCTATGGTCGCATGAACGAACGCATGGACGAGTTCGTGCGCCTATTCCCTGTACATCCTGATTATATTGACACTTTCGAGAGGGTTACTGCGGTTGAAAAGCGTGAGGTGCTCAAGACTTTGTCACTGGCGATGAAGAAACTTCTCGATCAGAATGTGCCTGACGACCGGCCAGGGGTCATTGCTTATGACAGCTACTGGACGACCATGCTTGAGAATCCGTCTTTCCGCGCTGTTCCTGACATCAAAGCAGTTATCGACTGCAGCATGGTACTGGAGTCACGTATACATAATGCTTTTACACGTCCCGCCTATAAACCAATGGCAACTCAGCTTATCCATGCGTTGTCAGTCCACAGACTTACAACCGGTGACATCTACTCCACAATGGGCGCTACTGCGGAGGAACTGCGCGATGGGTTATGTCTTTTCCATCCGGGAATTGAGGATATGGGTGGGGATCCTGCCGATGATCTGCTTACCCAGGTGGTGACAGTTTTGCGGGAAATCCACAAGACGGTCAGCGGGCAGTTCATTTCCTCCAACCCGGATAACCGTCAATACTATCTGGACCTCAAGAAGATCGACGATTTTGATGCGTTGATAGAGAAGCGGGCCGAGAGCCTTGACTCATCGCAACTGGACCGATATTACTATGAAGCGCTCCGGCGGGTAATGGAGTGCACTGACCAGACATATGTGACCGGGTACAAGATTTGGCAACACGAAATAGAATGGCTGGAACGCAAAGCCGCGAGACAAGGCTACCTTTTCTTTGGATCTCCGAACGAACGATCAACTGCAGTTCCTTCAAGGGATTTTTATATTTATTTTATTCAGCCTTTTGATGCTCCACATTTCAAGGATGACAAAAGACCGGAAGAAGTACTCATTCGACTGAATGATACTGACGAAGAATTTCGAAATGCTCTTCGAAACTATGCAGCGGCGGTAGATCTCGCATCAACATCTTCAGGCCATTCTAAGTCTGTTTATGACGCAAAGGCATCCAACATATTGAGGGACCTTGTCGCATGGCTTCAGAAGAACATGACTGCCGCTTTCGAAGTTACATATCAGGGACGATCCAAACCGCTCACTGAGTGGGCTAAGGGTAAATCCATCAGAGAACTTTCCGGCCTTGGCTCCAATGATCGCATAAATTTCCGTGATTTGATAAATACCATTGCGGGTATATGCCTTGGAACAATGTTCCAGGAGCAGTCCCCGGAATATCCTTTCTTCTCTGTGCTTATCACGGGGACTAACCGTGCACAGGCTGCACAAGATGCACTGCGTGCAATTGCAGGACAAAATCGTACAAAGCAAGCAACTGCTGTGCTTGACGCTCTGGAACTATTAGACGGTGATCGTCTTGATCCCTATAATTCTAAGTACATAAAACAGATTCTTGAAATCACCAAGAAAAAGGCGCATGGACAGGTAGTAAACAGACATGAGCTTATCCAGGAAGATTTTGGTGTTGAATACCTTCTGCCTCAGTCACTTCGACTAGAACCTGAATGGTCAGTAGTGCTTCTGGCTGCTCTGGTCTACTCAGGCGAGGTAGTCCTTTCCATTCCCGGCATGAAGTTTGATGCAACAGGAATGCTGCAGATGGCTGCATGCAGCATTGACGATCTGTCTCAGTTTAAACATATTGAGCGCCCTAAAGAATGGAACCTGCCTGCTCTCAAAGAGCTTTTTGAACTGCTAGGGCTAACGCCTGGGATGGCTCAGCTCCTTACACAAGGCAAAGATGAACCGGTCCAAGAACTGCAAAAAGCTGTAAATAACCATGTCGAACGTTTAATACTTGTGCAGCAAAGCATACAGAATGGATTGTTGTTCTGGGGACGTAATCTGCTGCCAGAGAACGACGTTGTTAAAATAAATGAAAAACTTAGTGATACCAAGAAATTCCTTGAATCTCTGCAGCCATATAATACGACCGGTAAGTTCAAGAACTTCCGTTATGAAGTGTCGGAAATAATTTCTCACAAGGACGGTTTAAAATCTCTTGCTGAGACCAAATCCTTAATAGAGCTGGTTGCAGACCTTGACTCATCNNTCATCGGCATCGTACCTTTCTACTGCAGAGGCGATTTTGCCATTGAACCATGAATTGATTGGGAGTATGAGAACATCAATGGAAGAAATTATCGCACAGATCAATGACCCCGCAGTAAGAAACGCACAGACATTCCGCCAGCAGACTCAACGAAGGCTTGACGATATTAAGAAAGCTTATGTGCAGGCTTACCTTCATTTGCATTCCAAATACCGTCTGGGCATAAACGAAGACAAGCGTAAAGATAAGTTAATGGGTGACAAACGGCTCAAGGAGATGCAAAAACTCTCCACGATCGATCTTATGCCTCGTCAGCATCTCTCTGATTTCCAGAATAAGCTTGCTGGGTTAAAAAGCTGCTTCGCTCTCGCTGAAAATGAACTGTATGCGGCCCCGTTCTGTCCACACTGCAAATTCAAACCCGTATCGGAACCGCAAATGGCTCCTGCAGCCAATACGTTGGATACCCTAGATAACGAACTTGATAAGATGCTGGAGAACTGGACCCAAACTCTCCTCTCCAACCTCGAAGACCCTACCACTAGGGCAAATTTGAACTTACTCAAATCTGAGCCTCGTAAACTGGTGGAGTGCTTCCTCAAGAAGCGCGTTTTACCTGACAACATCGACCAAGACTTCATCCACGCTTTACAGGAGGTCCTCGCCGGACTTACCAAGGTTTCAGTAAAGATCACAGACCTTCGTGATGCGCTGCTCTCGGGAGGTTCTCCAGCAACACCGGAGGAAATACGAAAACGTTTAAATGAATATCTGGATGCCCTGACCAAAGGCAAAGAACCCAACAAAGTTCGAATCGTTCTTGAATAAAGAGAGTAGGGGTGAGAAAGATGAAGAATGATACTTCAAATCAAGGATTCATTTTTAATAATAATTCTTCTGCAAAGACGGAGGAACCTGTAGAATGTCTGGGTATAACGTTTCATAATGACCAAAAGCGGCGCGAATACTTTTTGGACAAGCTACGCGAGAAGCTGAAAGACCCTGAATTCCGTAAAATTGAGGGTTTTCCTATCGGTTCCGACGAGGATATCTTGGCTCTATCAGATCCTCCGTACTATACAGCATGCCCAAANNCGACTTCATCAAGCATTACGGCAAACCCTACGACCCGAGCAAGCTATACAGCCGCGAGCCTTTCGCCGCGGATGTGAGCGAGGGGAAGAACGATGACATATACCTCGCCCATTCCTATCACACAAAAGTGCCATACAAAGCCATCATTCGGTACATCCTCCATTACACCGAACCAGGTGATGTCGTATTCGATGGCTTTTGCGGTACTGGCATGACCGGTGTTGCAGCCCAAATGTGCGGCAATAAGACGGTGGTCGAATCGCTGGGTTACAAGGTTGAAAAGGATGGAACCATCTCTCAACAAGAGACAGATGAGAATGGAAAAACAGTCTGGAAGTCGTTTTCAAAGATCGGCGTTCGCGAAGCGGTCCTAAACGACCTATCGCCTGCTGCCACTTTCATTGCACACAACTTCA
>DCUA01000185.1 GCA_002329675.1 Firmicutes bacterium UBA1426
GAAATCGCTAAATTGGGGGTAGAAACAGCCAGGTGACTACGGCAAAAAATCAAGAAATCGCTAAATTGGGGGTAGAAACAGCCAGATGACTACGGCAAAAAACCAAAAAATCACGGAATAGGGGGTAGAAACACCCTTGCGACTACAGCAGGAAACCAAAAAATCGCTAAAATAGCGGTAGAAGCGGCTGAATCGAGTAGGGGAGATTTTCTCTCCCCTCTCACACCACCGTACATGCCGTTCGGCATACGGCGGTTCAACATAACTTCAAAGCATGACGCTCATTGTAATAATCAAGACAACTTATAAGCCCTGCCTTCGCTAATACTTCTTTAGAGATTGCGCGGGCAACGCATGTTTTAGTCACCACCCAATAATAGCGGTCTCCCCAATACGCTGTTTGTTTTGCAAGGTCTTTTCCGATCCCCAGTTTCTGCAATCCCCATTGACGCTTGCTTGGAACTTTCCATTGCTTCCAGATGATTACTCTGAGTCTTGTTCTTAAATGTGCGTCTATTTCTGTCATTACTGTTTTCATAGAACCGAGAGCATAGTAATTAATCCATCCCCTTGTCACCTGATTGATTTTCTTAATCTTGTTCGTGACTGTTCCCGGCATTTTCCTACAGGTTAGTTCTTTTAGTCTGTCTTTGAATTTCTTCACAGAATCCTGATGGGGTCTGCACTTCCATTCTTTTGTTTTGCTGTCCTTGTAAAATCCAAAGCCAAGATACTTCAGCTTTGACGGTCTTGTGATGTGAGTCTTGGTCATGTTGACCTTTAATCCCAGTTTCCTCTGTATCCAGTCCGATACCGTCCGCATAACTCTTTTGGCACTCGATTCGCTTTTGACCGCTATGACACAGTCATCTGCGTATCTTGTGAACCGGAGTCCTCTTGTCTCCAATTCCTTATCAAGTTCATTCAGCATGATATTTGACAACAGCGGCGACAGATTTCCGCCCTGCGGAGTTCCCAGTTTGGTTTCTTCGTACCCTTCCGGCGTCATGACCCCTGCTTTCAAGTACTTGCGGATTAGGGATTCTGTATCCCCATCGTTGATAATGTCATGGACCAGGCTCATCAGCTTGTCCTGTGGTACGTTATCGAAGAATTTCTCCAGGTCGATATCTACTATCCACTCATATCCCTCGTTTAAATATGCAAGCAGTTGCCTGATTGCCATTTCACAGCTTCGGTTCGGTCTGAAACCGTAACTCCACTCTGAGAACAAGGGCTCACACATGGGGCTTATCACCTGTACGATACCTTGCTGGAGTACCCTGTCCATTACAGTCGGGATTCCCAGCTTTCTCACTCCACCGTCCGGTTTGGGGATTTCTACTCTCCTGACCGGCTGTGGTTTGTATTCCCTGCGTCTGATTTGATTCCGGATACTATCCCAGTTCTCTTTGATGTAGTCGCCGAGTTCTTCAATCGTTACCTCATCCACTCCTCCTGCACCTTTGTTGGCACAGACTCTTTTGTATGCGGTGTTCATGTTGTCTTTGGAAAGTATCTTTTCCAACAGTTCTGACATTGCCTTGTGTGCTTTCTCCTTTTCGTTTCCATGGATTCGCCCTAAGTTGTACAGTACCTGCTCATTTACGTTTTGCCCTTCCTGCTGTCAGGTATTCCATGGAGCATACATTTGATTACACGGTTACATTGTTCGGCCCTTCAGCAACGCCTATTTCAGAGCTTTGCCTACTACGGCCTCTGCTGACTTCTCACAGTTCGTTGTTACTACGGCAGAATTGTCGCCTGTGAGACCTCACGGGATAAGCCTGCCAGTCTTTCCTCGTCTACCTGCCTGATCTACGCACATGGGTTACGGTTGCCTTTAGGACTTCGCTGCATTTTGCCAGCTTATCCGCCATGTACGCCTTCTATCAGGTTTCTGTCCGTCAGGCTACGATTTCGCTATCCCTTCTTCTCGCCTGTACCTCACAATACAAACCTTGGGAGTCGCTATGGGGTTCGTCGGCAACTACGCCCCTTGTGGACTTTCACCACAGACTAACGGCATGCCCGTCATACTGTAAAAACCGCTCAAGGGCATCCCCCTCAAGCGGCATATATAAGTATCTATTATCCTTTCTGTTCGTCCTCTTCCTGATTATCCGTAACAGAAGTCTGCATCTGATCTTGTTCTGATTGTTCGCTCTCTTGAATCGAATTAGTCTGCATCCTCTGATCACTCGAACCAGTCACCGGTATCAAAGAAATCGATCCATCTCTCATCGCTACATCCAAACCATAGTTGGCATCTATGATTTCATAAATTACCGCCGCAATTAACGATCCAGCAATCGCTAATTTGATGGTTCCACCCTTGCCGGTAAAAATAGACGCTATTCCATTCATCATGCTATTATTCATTATAAGACCTACCTTTCTCTCGTCTGATGCTATTTAACCATGCCTGATATTCTGTTTTTGACAGCTCCCCACTCAAAACGCTGTCTCGTTTTCCAGGAGACTCAATTTGTAGCATGCGTAGAAGCTCATCAACTTCTCCCGCTGCTTCTGGATTTCTGCGTTTATCGTTATATAAACGACAATAAGCATTCTTTTCCATTTTCTTTAGTTCATCGCCTTTCACCTTTGATCGATACACAACCTGCGGATAGTAGTCGTTACATGTACGCCCAGGATTCTGCGGTGAGGGGAATGGACAATATTTCGCACTATTCCGCTTAGCGGTAAAAAACTTATGGCACTCTGGATTATGGCATCGAACCACTTTAGTGGCAGCTTCAGTCAGATGTGAAAACTCAAAAACCGCCATCGCAAGAAAGCTGCTGATAACATATTGGTAAGTAAATTCTTCTCGATCAGAATCATAAATCGTGTGCATTTCAATACCCGGAACTACATCGGAATTATGCAATAGCTTACATCTTTCATCAAATGCTGCTCGTTCTTCCGGACTGGCTGTGCCAGATTTCACTGCCGCCATACCAATAAATAACGCACGTGCATTGCATAGGTCAATAATATAATTGTTATAACAAAGCCGTAGAAAATTGCCAACTGTATCAAAACCAATTTCTATTTCAAGCATATCGTTCATAGCAGCACGAACTCTTTCTTCATATAGAAATCGTGTTGCCGTCTTCGAATCCAGTGCTCGGCAACGTTCCATACAGCGAACAAAACTTCCCTGAGCAAGACGCTGCGCCGGAATAAAATCATCATAGAGAAGAGCCTCAAGGATATAATGCTCTGCAGCCTCGATCTCATCCTGCGTGAGAATGTTATCTTTCATCGGGCAATAATTGATGCAGTTCCGAAGTATTCTGGTAATATTATCAAGTGTCTCACCTTGAAATATCCTGCACAACAAATCGCCAACAGGATATTTCGTCATCATCGATCCCCTTGTAAATATGTTCATACCGTTCTCGTAAGAAATGATCAGACCATTCACTCGCATATTCCTTCTCCTTTCTTCTGGCTGGATTCGGTGGCTAACCGACTTTCGCTCAGATGATATGATCGCTAACGTCAATTTATATTATAGAGAAAATCCTTTATTTTACAATCCTTTTCGTTACATCTATTTAAGTCATATTAAAACTTAATTTTATGATTTCTAACAATGTGTAGGAATTAATAATTCTTAATACTCTCTGTCAACGTTCCGAATTTACCGCCTTTCCAAAATACATTTTCAATGCTTTCTCCATGATTTCAGAAGCATCTGCTTCTCCAACATCCGCCAGATACGCATCGTAAACTTCTGCGTCGATCCATATCTTGACCGTCTTCTTTTCAGCCCTGGACTTTTCGTGGCATCGGAACACAGCCTCTGCTGTCTCCTGGTCAATCTTCCCGGTCTGTTTCCGAAGCTGCTCCGCCTGCTTGGGGCGAATCTTCTTGCCTTCCTGCTCTGCAACCTGACAGATCAAATTCTGCTCTTCTTCGTTCAGATAGGAGAGATGAACTGCCGCCATAAAGGGTAGCCTGCCATCATCCACCTGCTCCTTAAACTCCGAGATCAGATGATTCAGGCGCATCAGCCGGGAGACAGAACTTCCTGACAGTTCATATTCCTTTCCAACGCTATCTCTGCTCCTTAACTTGTGGTCACTGTGACCACAAGTTGATTTCTGTGGTGCGCCTTCCAGAGCAGCAATCTCTTTCACAATGTCATTCCGTTTCCCCTGACAGGAGATCTTCTCATGCCGTTCCTTCAGCACTGCTGCCTTTTCTGACGGCAGGAGATCCGTAAAGGACCGCTGGATCAGGTTCGTCTCAATCACATAGACATACGCCTCTTCCTCTGTCAGCTTATCCTTCACGATAGCAGGAATCTCTTTCAGCCCCGCCATTCTGGCAGCGTTTGCCCGGTTGTGTCCGGCCAGCATCTCAAATCCCGTCTTTGTGCGTCTTACGATCACCGGATTCAGAACTCCATGCTCCCGGATACTCTGCACCATGTCATCCAGGGGTTCTCCCTCATACAACCGGAAGGGATGGTCATGAAACGGCGTGATCTTATCAATGGAAATTTGCAGAATACCATTTTCAGACACAGCCTTATCTACTGCAATGTCCTCCGTCAGTAAATCTAAAGCATCCTGAAACACCTTTCTCTTTGGGCTATTAGTCTTCATAACCTGCCACCTCCCTTGCCAGGCTCCGGTACATCTCGCACGCCTTGCTTCCCGGCGCATATTCCACCAACGGCTTACTGTAATAAATGGACTCTCCCACCTTGACTGTATTCGGGATCACGCTCTCAAAGATCCGGATTTTCCCTTCAAACACCTCCATCACCTGTTCCGTGATCACTTTGCAGAGATTTGTTCTGGCGTCACACATTGTCAACAAGATCCCTGCAATCTGAAGCCTCTCATTCAGCCTACTCCGTACTTTTCTCACTGTCCGGATAAAATCCTGAAGCCCCATCATAGCCAGGAGCTGCGGATTGACGGTAATGATTACTTCATCTGCCGCAGCCAGCGCATTGATGGTCAACGACCCCAGCGAAGGACACGTATCCACTATCACAAAGTCATACTGATCCCTAAGCGGTTCCAGGATGTTCGCCAGCATCCTCTCAGCCCCCATCTCTATCCGCAGCCTGCTGTCCACAGCAGACAGCACCATGGATGACGGAATAAAATCCACACCATTTCTTTTCTGAATAAACTCTACCGGTTCCGGCAGTTCTTCATCCTCCAGCTGATCCATCATCAGATGCCCGATGGTCAGCGGCACCGCCGCCGGATCCTCGATCCCAAAACAGGTGGAAAGATTGGCCTGGCTGTCAAAATCCACTGCCAGAACCTTCTTCCCCATCTCTGCCAGACAATACGCCAGATTCCAGGAGCTGGCAGTCTTGCCAACTCCCCCTTTAAATGATCCGCACATCATAATCTTACCCATATCTTCATTGCCTCCTCTAATTTTCTTATCATTCTCAGTTTCCGTATTTCTTTACGCCTTCCGCAACCATCTGGCTCACTCCGGTGATCGCCTGTTTCTCATCGGCTTCAGCCTTGGAAATCACCAGTTTTCCATCCTCACACTTCACCACAATCGCATCATCAATCTCGAATCCCCAGTCCTTCAGCCACTGTCCCTTCAGCATGATAGACGGGATCGTCTTATACTGATAACCGCTCTGTCCACAGACCTTCATATTTCTTACACTCTTCTTTGCCATAGAATTGACTCCTTTCAGATTTGATCAGACCTTAGAATTATTACAGACTTGCCTTCGTCACCATTTTTCAATTCTCTCTGCCCAACGGCACCTCCTCCTCGAAGTTTCGACCACGCACCCAACGCAAAAAAGCTGCTGACACGTTTTTCTCTAACGCATCAACAGCTTCTCAACTTCGATTCCGTATACTATTTTCAATGGCAGATAGGCTTCTATTCCGCTTTTTCCTTATCCCTGATTCTACGGTGATCCTCCATATCTATACCGATCTTTACCGTAGTGTCAGGTTTTCGTTTGCCCAAGAGGCACACAGTCTCCACATGGCACGAGGAAATGATTTTGATATACATTTCCTCCGCCTGTTCGTAAAATGCCGCCCCAGTACCATATCGACTAATTTTCAGCTGATAGGGTTCGTGGGAACATGTCAGCTAAAGACGAATGTAAAAATACCTGCATCGTTTCAAAATTATCCGTTATCAATCTTGTTGAAAAGTCCCTGCTGAAATGTAATGCTGTCGATTGGTACGAATCGTTTTTCCTCTATAAGGCTTCTGCCCAGGATATCGGCAAGTGCCACCGATTGCCAAGACCCAAGTAAGCTCGGATTATTTTCAAGAATGGCATTGATATTTGCAACCACGTCCGGTGCACTGAGTTTTATAATCACCGTACGTCCATCCGTAATGTTTCCCGCTGAATCGACAATATGGGCATTTGCAATTTTGTTAAACTTTCTCAATGCAAGTACATAGAGCACAAATGCCTCCAATAGCTCTTTCTGTGCCTCTTCACTGGTCATGTTAGCCATATACTGTTCATATGCCAAGTCAAATTCATCCGGCATTACAATCATTGTGGATTTTTTTTTCTAACACGGTAGTTGCTTCTTTTTCCTGTGCTTCTTGCATAATCTGATCAATTTTGAGCCGTGAAGATGATTTCCCTTTGCGGTATGCACGCCTCTCGACCTTTGATTTAACTGTACGCTCAGCGTCCTTTTTTTCTTTTCGACCTATCCACCAGTTCCGGATAGCTATCTCACCCTTGTCAAGCAGAATCGGAGCGCAATCTCTAACAAGGTCAGAAATTAATACTTTCCAGAACGGAACCTCCTGTTCGATATACACCGTTTTTGTTTCAACTAAAGACGGATCATGTTCGACTTCCTGAACATCATACACCATACCAGAAAAAGTTCCATCATTTCGGTGACGGCCACCTTTTCCTATTCTGTCACCACTGATATCGTTTCCATCTTTATCTTTTCTCGGGATTTTGCAGATACCATAATCAAAATCTTTCTCGTCTGACATTTTAACACTCCTTCACCTCAATATGCTCGGAATCATAAGCACCTATTGGATATTCATGTATACTTCCCTCCACGGAAAATCTCTGTCCACAAGAAGTACATTCATAATCCTCACAAATAAATACATGCTCAATTTCCGAGCCCATCTGTCTCTCATAGCAGCATTCATCCGTGATATAGTCTTCAAAGTCAATATCATTACCGGAACCACAATTCGGACAATTTACAATTCTGCGCAAACTAATATGCCCATCATAGTCCTGCCCGTATTCATTCAACCTTACTTGTTGGTAAAGAACCTCAATTCCTTTCCTGAAGATTTGAGACTTTGGAAGGCCGGTTTTTTTGCTGCAATAATTAAGCATCTTGTCCTCTTCATCGTTCATCAGAACTCGGTACTGATTGGTACGTTTATCTTCAACTGTAGGTCTTCCTCTTCCAGCCACAGTCTCACCTCCTATTTTATCGATATCTATTTAATGATAGTTCCAGTATATACACTCTTTTGTGACTTGTCAATAAAAAGATATCTTTTTAATC